>PKWB01000207.1 GCA_003131685.1 Candidatus Dormiibacterota bacterium | reverse complement strand
AGCGCCCCGAGCGGCTCCCGCCTGGATCACGTCGCGGATGCGCAGGCACAGATGCAGATTGAGCCGCGTCGCCGGGTCGTCGAGGCGCAGGCGACCCACCTCCTCGATGCGTCGCAAGCGGTAGAGGACGGTGTTGCGATGCAGCTTCAGGCGCTGAGCGGTCTCGGTCGGTGACCCGTTGGCCTCGAAGTAGGCGTCGAGCGTCGCCATGAGCTCCGCGCTCGACCGTTCGTCGTAGGCGACCAGCTCCCCCACGGTGGCGCGGTAGTAGTCGCTGAGCTCGGGGTGCTGCGCCATCGCGAAGAGGAGGCGGTGCAGGCCGAGATCGGCAAAGCTCGCCTGGCGTCCGGGGCCGAGCAGGCGACGGCTCATCTCGAGCGCGTGCTCAGCTTCCCGGAAGGACTGGCGCACGCCCGGCGCGCCGTCGTGAGTCCGGCCGAGGCCGAGTGAGGTCGTCGCATCGCCGGTGGCGCGAGCGCACTCGCCGCGCACCAGCTCCGCGAACCGGTACATGGCGTCGACAGCGCCGCCGGCCTCCGGCATCACCACCACACAGACGGCATCCTCGTGGGCGGCGACCAGGGCTCGCACCTCGCGCCGGGCCACCACGTTCTGAGCCGCACGAAGCGCTCGCAGCTCCCACGACGCCGTCGACACGGAGCCGCGAAGCGCGATCACCGCGACCTGGTGCGAGAGGTCGGCGCCGAGCCGGCGTGCCCGCTCGAGCGCGACCCGCTCCGACGAGTACGAGCCGGTGAGCAGCGACGCGATGAACTCGCCCTCGAGCTTGTCGCGGGTCTCGGTCACGGCGCGTTCGCGGTCGAACTCGATGGCGCACGCCGAGGCCGCCCTGGCCACCGCAAGGCGTGCGATCTGATCGAGGCGCTGCTCTTCCCCGATGACGCAGACGAAGCCACCCACCCCGTTGCGCATCGGGACCGGGCTCACCAGCGACGCGAGGCCGTTGCGGCCGACCGTGAACTCACGGACCGGTGGGTCGGCCCCGACAGCCGCGATCGTGCTCCCCCAGCGGCGCAGGGCGTCGGCTCCGGCGCCGACGTCGGCAAGCAGGGCGGCGTCCGTCACCGTGAGGTGACGCACCTCGCCCCCCTCGTCCAGCCACGCGCTCGCGAGGCCGGTGACCTCGGCGAGCCGCTCGATGATCTTGTCCGGGCCGGCACCACCGAGCGCGAGGCCCATGAGCGAGAGCTGCAGCTCCTGGGCCCGCTCGTGCAGCAGGGCCCTCTGGTCGAGGATGAAGCGAACGCAGGTGTGGTGCGCGTCAGTTGCGTGGATCCCGTCGGGCAGCCGGAGCAGCGGCATCATCAGGCGATCGGCCGCGGCGATGCTCTCGACGGACACGTCGCCCACCACGGCCACGGCGACACCCCCCTTCTCGGCGAAGCTGACCATCACCTGGGGCAGGTCGAGACGTTCGTCGAGCAGGCGGATGCTCTTGACGGGCACAAACGCGATCTCGCCGCCCTTCACGGCCTCGAACGCGGGCGGGCGCGTGCGCAGCGCGCACGCCCACTCAACCCGGCGTTCGAGGCCGCCTCCTCCGCCGAGGAGGTCGGTGCCGGGGGGCAGAACCCCCCGCCAGACATCCTTGACGGTGATCGTTGGCGAGCTCATGCCGCACGCACCCGATCAGCAGCGCTCGAGGTACTGATCGATCTCCCAGGGTGTCACCTGTCCGCGGTACGCCTGCCATTCGAGGCGCTTGGCGGCGATGAACCGCTCCGAGAGATGGTCGCCGAGGGCGTCGATGACCACCTCATCGGCTTCGAGCGCGTCGATGGCGTCCTTCAGGTTGTCCGGGAGAACGCCGACGTTGCGGCGCTCGAGCTCGACCTCATCGAAACCGTAGAGCGACTCCTCGACCGGCGGCGGCAGCGGCAGGCGCCGTTCGATGCCGTCGAGCCCGCAGCGGAGCATCACCGCGAACGCCAGATACGGGTTGCAGGACGGATCCGNNACCAGGCGCTTGTAGGAGTTGACCAGTGGAGCGAGCACGGCGCTGATGCCCGCGGCGTGATGGAGCTGCCCGGCGATGAAGTGCTGGGCGACCTCGCTCAGCCCATAGGCGTCGTCACCGGCAAAGGCATTGGTCGAATCGCGCAGGCGAATGAGGCTCTGATGGACGTGCATGCCGCTGCCCGGCTTGCCGTCGAACGGTTTGGGCATGAAGGTGGCGATCACGCCCGACTGCTCGGCAACTGCCTTGAGCGCGTAGCGGAAGGTGATCAGGTCGTCGGCTGCCTTGAGTGCGTGAGCAGCGTCGATGTCGATCTCGTGCTGCCCGCCGGCGATCTCGTGATGCGACGTGTTGACAGCGATGCCCAGGCTCATCAACGCGCTCACCATCCGCTGGCGCAGGTCGCGGTTGCCGTCGCTCGAGAAGTCGAAGTACGAGCTTCGATCGTTGCGGGTCGGTACCAGGGTTCCGTCGGCAATGCGCTCCAGGAGGAAGAACTCGACCTCCGGCCCGACCCGGTATTCGAATCCGAGGCGTTCGGCTTCCTGGACCGCACGCCGGAGCACGCCACGGGGGTCGCCCTGATACGGCTCGCCGTCCGGGGTGGTCGCCCAGCAGATCAACCGGGCGGTGCTCTCGTCCGCCCAGGGCAGGAGCTGAAACGTCGAGGGGTCGGGGACGAGGTACATGTCGGACTCGGCCGTTCTCGCGGATGAGTCCACCGACGAGCCGTCGAACCAGGTCCCGTGGGCGATCGCCTCACTCAGCTGCGAGGCCGGGATGGTGACTGTCTTCACCCCACCGACCACATCGGTGAACTGGAGATCGATGTGGCGCACCTGCGCGTCCTCCACCCTGGCCAGGAGATCGGGTGGCGCTTCCCTTCGGGTGGACGGTGGCAATTGAAGGCCTCCAACTAGGCGGAGCGCACAAGCGCGCGCAGCTGCGACGACTCTAACGCACCTTTCGGTTTGATCCGACACGGCGGAAATCTCCAGATCATCGTACGCTACGCACAGCGCCCGAACGGCGCAGTCTGGGGACCCGTATGGGAGCGACGCCGCAGGGTGTCGGTGTCGATCAAGTCCCCCGGCGACACCGCAACCGTGATTCGGCGACCCTAAGAGACCGCGACCCCCATCCCATCGAACGTGGTCAGCGCCGCCGCGAACGCCTGCGTGGTCATCGTTCGCTCGACTCCGTAGAGCACGTCGACGAACGTGATCGTGCTGCGAACGGGGTCATAGCCGATCACCGGCACCGCGTGCTCGCCGATCGCCCACGGGATCCGGGATCCGTCCCAGGCGGTCCAGTACCGAGGCGCATGCGCCTTGAAATCCGAGGTCAGCCAGACCACGACGGAGTCTCCGAGGCGCAGCTCGGAGACGATCTCGGCGATGGTCCAGCCCAGATGGCCGTCCGCGGTCGCCCCGTACCGCTCGGCGGCGGCGACAATCGGCGGGTAGTACACGCCGTACCCGGTGAAATCGGGCTCGTACCCGTTGACGTCACCCACGAACGCCTTGTACGGGTCGCCCCAGCGGACCGGCTCGCCGTTGGAGCCGAGCTCGGGCGACCGTGAATCCTGGGGCAGGCTCGAATAGATCCGGTCCTGGGGGACGTCAATCTTCTGCACCGCCAGCGCGACCTGAAGGGCGGCCGACTCGCAGTCGAGCGCGAGGTCCTGCTTGATGATCGGGCCCGGGAGGAACACGACGCCGACGTTCGTGCTCGCCGGCGAGGCGGTCGGAGCCGAGGGAGTGGGCGTCGCGGCCGGCGTTGCGCCTCCGGTAATCTGCGCGACCGCATGCGAGCTGTTGCCTTCCGCGAGAGTCCACAGCGGAAGCGCGACCGCGGCAGCGAGCGTCAACAGACCCACCGCGGCGATGGCCGGCCGCCGACGGCGGATCCACGTGGATGGTCTACTGCGCACGGTCACACCACTCTAACCAGCGCCCCGTGATGTGGTTACATCGCGTGGTTACTGTGGAACGTTGATCCGGCCGCCGAGCTCGCGGAACTCGATCGACTTCTCCTCCATCCCGAGCCGCACCGCCTGGTCCTCGCCGACTCCGTGGTCGCGCGCGTAATCGCGGATGTCCTGCGTGATGCGCATGCTGCAGAACTTCGGGCCGCACATCGAGCAGAAGTGCGCGACCTTCGCGCCCGCGGCGGGCAGGCTCTCATCGTGCATCGACCGTGCGGTCTCCGGGTCGAGGCTCAGGTTGAACTGATCCTCCCAGCGGAAATCGAATCGCGCCTGCGAGAGCGCGTCGTCCCAGTGCTGGGCGCCCGGATGTCCCTTGGCGAG
>PKWB01000155.1 GCA_003131685.1 Candidatus Dormiibacterota bacterium | reverse complement strand
CCTGCTGGGCGGCCGAGCCCTGCCACACCCCCAGCATTCGTGTGGCCTTGCCTCCCGCGGCGGCCGCGAGCGGCACCGTCGAGTCGATCAGCAGCTGGCCGGCCCGCAGCGAGCGTTTGAGGTTGCCGAGCGTCTCTGACTGGTTGCGAAAGGGGACGCTCAGGATCACCGTCTGTGCCTCACCGCAGGCCATCTCATTCTCATAGGCGGAGAACACGCCGCCGGGCACGCNNCGGAGGCGCGCTCGGCATTGCGCGATCCGATCGCGATGGGCACCCCGGCGCTCCCCAGCCTCACGGTCAGGCCGAACCCCAGCGCGCCCGAGGCGCCGACGATCGCGACAGGTTCGGTGGGCGACGGGGCCACGGCGGCCGAGTATAGGCTGCACCCCGTGAGGCGAAGGAAATGAGCGCGTTGCCCGGCGCGGTGCGAATCAGGGAGGTGGGCCCGCGCGACGGCTTCCAGAACGAGCCCGAGGTCATTCCCACCGAGCGCAAGGTCGAGCTGATCGACGCGCTCGCGCGCACGGGCGTCAAGCGCTTGGAGGTCACCAGCTTCGTGCGCCCCGATGTGATCCCGCAGCTCGCCGACGCGGGCGAGGTGCTCGAGCGGATCGACGTGCCCGAGAGCGTCGCGGTCAGCGTGTTGGTGCCGAACGAGCGTGGCCTGGATGCAGCGCTCGAGCACCACGCGAAGATCGACGAGATCAACGGCTTCATGTCGGCCTCGGAGACGCACAACCAGAAGAACGTCGACCGCTCCGTCGCCGAGTCGCTCGACGGCCTGCGGCGTACGTTCGCGCGCGCACGCGCCGAGGGCCTGCGCTGCGAGGGCGTGATCTCGACCGCGTTCGGCTGCCCTTACGAGGGGCATGTGCACCCCGGCCGGGTGCTGGCGATAGCCCAGGAGCTGGCAGAAGCGGGCGCCGAGGAGGTTGGCTTCGGTGACACCACAGGCATGGCCAACCCGCTGCAGGTCCGTGACTTCTTCGAGCAGGCCGGACCGGCGCTTCCCGACGTCGAACTGACCGCCCACTTCCACAACACGCGCGGCCAGGGGCTCGCCAATGTGCTCGCCGCGCTGGAGGCCGGAGTCGAGTCGTTCGAGTCGAGCTTCGGCGAGCTGGGCGGGTGCCCGGTCCCGGCCGGGGCGACCGGCAACATCGCCACCGAGGATCTCGTGTCGATGCTGCACGAGATGGGCGTCCAGACCGGCATCGACCTGCCGGCGCTGCTCGCCTGCGCCCGCGCCGTCCAGTACCACCTCGGGCGCCCGCTCGGCAGTCACACGCTCGTCGCCGGTCCGATCGACTGGCGATAGGCTCAGCCACAGTGACGACCGTCGACGACTCCAGCGCCGCCCTGCAGAGCGGCGCCCTGCAGGCCGCTAACGAGCGCGCGCTAGCCGGCGGTCCCGAGCGCCACCGAGCCAAGTCCGCCGAGCAGGGCAAGCTGCCGGTGCGCGAGCGGATCGCGCTGCTGCTCGACGAGGGCTCGTTCACCGAGGACGGCCTGCTGAGTCACTGGGACGTCGACGGCGAGGGCGCCGACGGCGTCGTGACGGGCGTCGGTACCGTCGACGGCCGCCAGGTCGCGGTGATCGCCAACGACCCCACCGTCAAGGCCGGCTCGTGGGCGCCAGGCACGGTCGAGAAGATGCTGCGGCTGCAGGAGCGGGTCGCATCGATCCGTTGCCCACTGGCCTACCTGATCGACTCCGCCGGCGCGCGCATCAACGAGCAGGTCAAGATGTTCCCGGGCCGTCGCGGCGCCGGCCGCATCTTCTACAACCAGGTGCGGCTCTCCGGTGTGGTCCCGCAGGTGTGCGTGCTGTTCGGCCCCAGCGCGGCGGGCGGCGCCTACATTCCCGCGTTCTGCGACGTCGTGATCATGCGCGACGGCAACGCCTCCATGTACCTGGGCTCGCCGCGGATGGCGGAGATGGTGATCGGCGAGAAGGTCACGCTCGAGGAGATGGGCGGGGCGCGCATGCACACCTCCAAGAGCGGCTGCGGCCATGCACTGGTCTCAACCGATGCGGAGGGGATTGAGTTCGCCCGGCGCTACCTCGGCTGCCTGCCGACCAACTTCGAGGACGCTCCGCCGGCTGCTCCCGCTGTCGCGCCGGCGTCGGCCACACCCCTCTCCGAGCTGATCCCACTCGACGAGAACAAGCCCTTCGACATGATGGACGTGCTCAACGCGCTGCTCGACGGAGACTCGTTCCTCGAGATCCACGCGCGCTGGGCCAAGGAGATCATTGTCGGCTTCGGGCGGCTCGACGGCAGCGCGATCGGCATCGTGGCGAACCAGCCGAAGGTCAAGGGCGGGGTGCTGTTCGTCGATTCCTCCGACAAGGCGGCGCGCTTCATCCAGACCTGCAACGCGTTCAACGTGCCGCTGCTGTTCCTCGCCGACGTCCCGGGGTTCATGATCGGCACCGCGGTGGAGCGTCAGGGGATCATCCGGCACGGCGCGAAGATGCTCTATGCGGTCAGCGAAGCCACAGTTCCCAAGGTGACCGTCGTCCTCCGCAAGGCATACGGCGCCGGGTATTTCGTGATGTGTGGTCGCGGCTACGAACCCGACACGCTGGTCGCCTGGCCGACCGCCGAGATATCGGTGATGGGACCCGAGGGCGCCGTCGACATCATCTTCACGAAGCAGATCGCGGCGGCCGCGGACCCGGCGGCGGCGCGCGCCGAGTATGCGGCGGCGGTGCGTCAGACCATCGATCCCTTCATCGCCGCGTCATGGGCGATGGTCGACGACATCATCGACCCCGCGGACACGCGACGGGTGATCATCGACGCACTGGAGGGTGCTGAAACCAAACGGCAGCGGCGCGCGTGGCGGAAGCACGGCGTGCCACCGGTATGAGGAGGGCAAGGTGACCGAGGTCAAGGCCGAGCTGGTGGGCAATCTCTGGAAGATCGTCGTCCGGGTGGGACAGGCGGTCGAGGAGGACGACACGCTGATGATCCTCGAGTCCATGAAGATGGAGATTCCGATAACGACGCCGACCTCCGGCACCGTGAAGGAGATCCTGGTCGCCGAGGGAGAGGTGGTCCAGGAGGGTCAGACGGTCGCCATCATCGACTGACCGCACGCCGGGCCACCGTCTCGCGACCGCAAAGGTTTCGTTGCAGTGGTGGCGCTCGGCGGCGCGCGTGCGACGATGAATCGGTGAATTCGAGCCAGCTCGACACCATCAGCGTCAAGACGTCGGACAACGTCACCCTCGGGTACAGCGTCGCCGGTCTTGGCAGCCGCCTGGTGGCGCAGATCCTGGACAACCTGGTCGCGCTGCCGATCACGCTGGTCGCGATCTTGCTCTACAGCGCCCTGGCGAGCGTCTTCGTGACCAGCGCGCAGGGCACGGGGTTTGCCGATGCGGGCGCGGGATTCTTCGCCGGCTTCGTCTACTTCGGGTACTTCTTCGTGGCCGAGGTGGTGACCGGGGGCAAGACCCCGGGCAAGGGCGCCATGGGGCTCCGGGTCATCCGGGTCGACGGTTCCGCGGCCGACTTCGGCGCCCTCGCGGTTCGCAACGTGCTTCGCATCGTCGACGTGGGAGCCGTCCTGATCGGCATCGTCATCATGTTCTTCCAACCCCAGACACGCCGTCTCGGTGACCTCGGCGCCGGCACGATCGTGGTGCGCGACAGAGCGATGGTCTCGCTCGCCGCCGCTGTGGCGCCGCCGCCGGTGATCCTGCGAACCCCCGACGCCGGACCGACGATCGATGGGCTCGACCACATCGGGGGGGTTGAGCGCGACGCGCTGCGGGTCTTTCTCTCGCGACCCGGTCTGAGCCCGAAGTTGCGCGCCGATCTCGCGGCGGATATCGCGAAGCGCCTCCTCGACCGACTCGGGCTTCCGCCCAGCGCACCGGAGCGGCTCTGGCCTCCGGAGCTCTTCATCGAGCGGGTGTACCTCCAACTCGATCAGCTCCACCCTTGAGCTCTTGCCTTGAGCTGTTGCACTGAGCCTCTGCCATGAGCCTCGACACCTTCATCGCTGAGCGCCAGGGGCGCTGGGGCGCGCTGGAAGCGGCGATCAAGACGGCAAAACGCGGAAGGCTGCGCAATCAGTCGGCGAGCGACATCGAGCGCTTCGGCCTGCTCCTCCGTCAGACGTCGAGCGACCTCGCAATCGCGCGCCGCGATCACCCGGACGCGCCGATCACCGAGTACCTCAACACGCTCTGCGCACGAGCTCATCCGCTTCTTTATCGAGGGAGGCCCTGGCGCCTCGGCGCGATCGCGCCTTTCTTCGCCACCGCCCTGCCGCGCTCCTTTCGCGCCGCGTGGCCGTACATCGTCACCAGCCTTGGGCTGATGCTGATGGGGTTCATCGCGGGCTGGCTCGCCGTGGACCTGCGTCCCGACCTGCGCGCATCGCTGGTGCCGCCGTCGCTCTTCGATGAGATGGCGCGCGGCCAGATCGGCACCGGTGTGCAGGACGCGCCGTTCGCGGCGGCTTTCATCATCCAGAACAACATTCGCGTGGCGCTCATCTGCTTCGCGGGTGGCATGTTGCTCGGGATCCCCACAGCGTTCCTCCTGCTCACCAACGGGTGGATGCTCGGCACCGTGGCTGCGGCGGTCCACCTGGGTGGCTACGACTTCCAGTTCTGGTCGCTCATCGTGCCCCATGGCGTGCTCGAGCTCAGCGTGATCGTGATCAGTGGCGGCACCGGGCTCATGCTCGGCGACGCCATTCTCCGCCCGGGGCGGCTTCGCCGAGGTGAGGCACTGGCGCGCGTAGCTGTGCGAGCGGTGCTGCTCGCCCTCGGTGCGGCCACCCTGCTCATCATCGCGGGCACCCTCGAAGCCTTCGTATCGCCGAGCTCGCTCCCCGACGGGGTGAAGCTGGCAATCGGAGCCGGGGTCGGTGTCCTCCTCTATTCCTGGCTCATCCTCGCCGGACGCGCTCCGAGGCGGCGACCGGGGTTCGCGTTCGACCGTCCTGCGGAAACCCCCGCGTAGACTGGAGTCGATGGACGTCGTCCGGATCACACCGCGTGGCTACTGCCACGGGGTCGTGGAAGCGATACGAATCGCAAAGCGTGAAGGCGCCGCTCGCGCGGGCAGCGAGCCGGTGACCATGCTCGGCTACCTGGTGCACAACGAGCACGTGACCCGCGAGCTCGAGGAGTCCGGGGTCGCACTGGTGGCCGAGCCCGATCGCATGAAGGCGCTCGAGCAGGTCACGGAGGGAACCGTCATCTTCACGGCCCACGGCATCTCTCCGGCGGTCGTCGATGCGGCCCGAGCCAGGGGACTCAACCTCGTCGACGCCACGTGCAGTGATGTCACCCGAACCCACGACCTCGTCCGTGAGCTGGTTTCCAGCGGCCACCACGTCATCTACATCGGGAAACGCGGTCACCCCGAACCCGCTGGGGTGCTTGGCATCGCACCGGAGCACACCACGCTGATCGAGAGCATCGAAGAGGTTGACACGCTCGAGCTGCCGGACCAGCGACCACTCGCGGTCACATGTCAGACCACGCTGAGCATGTGGGACACGCAGTCGATCATCGAGCGCCTGCAGGAACGCTTTCCAACCATCGAGGTGCACAACGAGATCTGCCGCGCAACCCAGGAGCGGCAGGAGGCCGCTGTGCTGGCGGCCGACGACGTGGATTGCGTCATCGTGGTCGGCAGCGAACGCAGCAGCAACAGTCAACGCCTCGTGCAGGTGGTTCGCGAGAAGGGCCATCGCCCCGCGTACCTCGTCGACACCGCGGCTGACCTCGACCCCGCTTGGTTCCGCGGCGTTCACCGTGTTGGTGTCACCTCCGGCGCCTCGACGCCGACGCAGATCACGCGCGCCGTCATCGCTGCAGTGGAGGCGATGCCCGACTCGGCGTGAGGTGACGTTTCGGCTGCAAGGGTCACAGACCCCGGAAGCCTGCTAGTGTCCGCCTCGATGACCGAAGGAGGGCCGCCGCTTCCCCCGCCTCAGGCGCCCGGTCAATGGGATGGAGGGCAGTCGTACCTTCCGCCGCCGCCTCCGATGTATCCGGCGCCGACGTACTACGCGGGACCGCAGCAGGGGCCGGCGCCGGGTATCGCATATGCCGGCTTCTGGATTCGCGTCCTCGCTGCGCTGATCGACACGATCATAGTCGGCGTTCCACTTGTGGTCGTTTTTCTCGTGGTCGAGGGATCGGCGATCAGCGCCTTCTTCACCTGCATCAACAACGCAGTCAACGCAGGGGTGGCGACCAGCATCTGTCAGGCCTCGTCCCCCACGTCGATCGGATATTTCGAGCTGATCGGCCTCGGTGCCGAGTTGCTCTACTTCGTCATCCTCTGGTCTCAGCTCGGTGGAACGCTCGGCCAGCGAATGCTCGGACTTCACGTCGTCGACGCGGCAACCGGAAAGAACATCGGGATCGGGCGAGCCCTGGGTCGCTTTATGGGCTACGTGATCAGTTCGATCCCCTTTGACATCGGACTCATCTGGGCCGCCTTCGATCCGCGGAAGCAAGGCTGGCACGACAAGATCGCGAGCACATTCGTGGTCCGCAAAGCCTAGAATCCGGCCACCGACTCGCCGGACGAGACGGCCTTACCGAGGAGGAGAGCAACGTGGCAGCACTGCCGCCCCAGCCACCTGGCAGCCTACCCCCGCAACCCCCCGGCTTCACGCCGGCCGGTGTGCCACCCCCGGTGGGGCCGCCACAGGGACCCTACTCGCCCGGCAACGCATACGCGGGCCAGATGCCCGCCCAGCCGTACGTCTCGCAGCCGATGCCGCAGCCGGTCGTGGTCAAGGTGCACAAGCGAACGGCGTTCCTGACGTTGGCCCAGTTCATCATCATCCTGTTCGCTGTCGTACGCATCGTCATTGGCCTCGGCTGGGCAGCACTCGGCGTTCTCTTCCTCGTGGGTGGTCGCGCGCGCATCGCGTCACTCCCCGGATATGACCAGGCAATCGGTCAAGTCGGGAACGGCGTGCTGAACGCGCTTGCTGCTGTTTTGTTCGTTATTGCAGTCTATTTCCTGATTTCCGGGGTCATCGACCTCATTCTCGGAATCATCGTGGGGCGCCCGTCGAACGTCGCTCGATGGTTCATCATTGTGCTGGACATCCTCAGCATTCTCTATGTGGTCGATCTGCTGACGCGTGGCGTCGGCGGCCTGTGGACTCTCGTCTGGCTCGTGGTCCTCGTCGGGAAGGCGATCGTGCTGTACGCGATGCTGCTCGACCCCGCGACACGAAGGAACTTCGCGGGCACCGCCCGGTAAGCACCCAGGAGCGCATTCTGCGCTACAGGCGCGCCCGCCGTTTGAGGTCGAGATAGCGGTTCACAAGCCGCGGCGACAGTGTGCGCGCATCCGCGTCGATGGTCTCGACGCCGGAGCGGCGCAGCATGAGCAACGTGTCATCGCGATCGGCGATGAGTCCGCCGGCGACGGCGCGAGCATAGGCGTCGTCGCCGCTGCGTGGCACGGTGTTCGCCGCGTCATCGAGAGCCGGATCGCGGACCGTGACCACCAGCGGCAGATGACGACGACGCAGCCGCACGCATTGCCTGATCAACGCTTTTCCCTGGTCGGGATCGAGCACGTCGGTGAAGATGACCACCAGCGAGCGGCGCGTCTGCCAGCGGCTGAAGTATGCAAGCGCATCGTCATAATCCGCCTCGGTCTCACCCGGTTGGATCGGACGGGTGGCGTCGAGAAAGCGACGCAACTGCGCGGTGCCGGCGCGCGGTGGGAGTGTGCCGGTGACCGTGTCGGAGAAGGCGAGCATCCCGGCACGATCCCCGGCGCGAAGAGCGACGTGCACGAGCAGCAGCGCTGCATTGATCGCGTGGTCCAGCTTGGTGAGCTCGCCCGCGCCGATCCCCATCAGCCGGCCGTGGTCCAGGCAGATCACCAGCGGCTGGGAACGCTCGGGGATGAGCTCCGTGGCCATCAGGCGTCCGGTCCGTGCGGTGGCGCGCCAGTTGATGGCCCGCAACGGGTCGTCCGGAAATGCTTCGCGCACACGGTCGAACTCGCTGCCCTCGGTGCGGAGGCGCATGGTGCGAAGTCCCAGCTCGGCGAGCTGACCACGACGCGCCAGTGCCTCATACACATCGATGGCAGCGAGGTTCGGATCGACGCGAACTGCGCGGGTTGCTGCGACCGTGGTCTGTCGCCAGCCGATCCCCCACGGGCCGGTCGCCCGGACGACGGCCGGCCCGAGGACGACGTCGCCGCGCGCAACCGGCGTGACCATGTACTCCACATGCGCCGGGAGACGCACCTTCCAACGGTTCCGCGATGGGTGAAGCCCTGAAGGGACGCGTTCATCCACGATCGCGGATGCGCCGGTAGATCGAGCGGTGACGGCGAGCGTCACGCGGTTGGCGACGCCCACCGAGAGCAGGTCGTTGCACTCCCGCTCGACGCGCAGCACGGTTCTTCCCGGTGCGCGCCGCGAGTCGACGGCGATCGCGACCAGCACGGCAGCGAAGAGCGCGAGTCCCACGACAAAAACGACCGACGCCGCCGCACCGGCTGCAATCACGGCGACCGGCACCAGCAGGAGCCCGGCGCCACGCCACGTCATCGCGGCGCGGTCACCGCGGGACCGGTACTCTGCCCACCGCCCGCTGCACCGCCGCAACCTCGGACACGCCCTGAATCTCCGCCTCGGGGCGGCGAATCATGCGGTGCCGGAGCGCCGGGATGCAGACGTCCTTCACATCGTCGGGGACGACGTAGTCGCGTCCCTGAATCGCTGCCATCGCCTTGCCGGCCAGCAGCAGCGCGATCGATCCGCGCGGGCTCGCCCCGAGTGAGAGGTCCGGACTGTTGCGAGTCGCGGTCACGATCGCCGAGATGTAGCCGAGCACCTCGTCGGAGACGCGAACCTTCGCGACCTCCGCGCGAACCCTCGCAAGGGATGCCGTGTCGATGATCGAGGTCACCCCGGCAGCAACCAGGTCGTGCGCGTTGAACCCGCCGTCGACGCGACGCAGCATCACCACCTCGGTCGCCGGCTCCGGGACATTGACCTCGAGCTTAAAGAAGAATCGATCGAGCTGAGCCTCGGGGAGCGGGTAGGTGCCCTCGTACTCCACTGGGTTCTGGGTGGCCACGACCAGAAAGCGGTCGCCGAGCGAGCGGCTCTCACCGTCGGAGGTCACCTGCCGCTCCTCCATGGCCTCGAGCAGCGCCGACTGAGTCTTGGCCGGCGCGCGGTTGATCTCGTCGGCGAGCAGCGTGTCGGTGAAGATGGGGCCTTCACGGAACTCGAAGCTTCCCGAGTCGGGACGGTAGACGCTGGTTCCGATGATGTCCGATGGGAGCAGGTCAGGGGTGAACTGGATTCGCGTGAAGCGCGCGTCGAGCGCGGCGGCAAGCGTGCGCGCCATCAAAGTCTTCGCTGTGCCGGGCACCCCCTCGAGGAGCACGTGCCCGCCGCAGAGCACGGCGATGTAGAGACCGTCGATGACCTGGAGCTGGCCGACCACGGCTCGTCCCATGGTCTCGTGCAGTGCGCCGCGCAGAGCGGCGGCGTCGTTCACAGGTGCCACTCCGGGCATTGTGCCCTGTGCGCTCGCGCGATCAGCCAACTGGCGCACCGGTCCACTGTCGTTCGCAGGCATCGACATCGCGGGCGAGGCGGAGCAACTCGCTCTCGTCGGGTCGCCCCGCTGCGAGCGACCGAGCGTGGGCAAGCAGGGCGGCAAGCCCCGCTCCCCCGTGCGGGTTGGTCATCGATGCCGCGGCGCAGAACGCCGCATCGTCGAGGTGCCGGTCCACTCCCGTCGCGCTCCCGATCTTGCGTTTGAGCTCGTCGGCGTAGCGGGCCGCGATCGGCCCGCGCTGCCGGCTCCGTGCGAAGAGCTGTCCCATCGCAGTGACATACGCGCCGGCGCTCGGCACCAGTGCGTCGCCGCCATCCTGCACGGGCTTGCCGAGGCGGCGGCCGTTCAGCGCGATCGCAAGCAGCACCACCAATGCGATCAGCAGGGACGCCAGGCCGATCGGCCCGTCGAAGATGGCCCCCGCACCAGCTGACTGGGTTCCCTCGCCATGGTGATATTCGTCAAAGCTGATCCGGCCGCCGCGAGCGCGCTGCAACAGGCTCAGCGCGAGGTACGAGGAGTCCGGATGACGGAGCCCATCGTTGGACAGCGGCGCGGTGTCACCGAGAACGTACGCACGCCCGCGTCCGATGCGGATCACGCCTGCCACGACGTTGTTCTTCTCCACCAGCATGGGGACCAGCGGCGCCTGGTTGGAGAAGGTCAACCCGCTCGCGACCGGGACCGAATGGACTCGATCGGTGCTGTCGAAGGGCTCTGCCACGGTCGCGGAGCCGCTCCCCTGCGTTGCCGAGGGATTCACATCGAGCGTGCCGAGCAGCGGCGCCGCAGCGGCGAGGCTGTCCGGCGTGACCACGAGAACCAGGTCGCCGCCGCCGCGGAGAAATGTCATCAGGGCATCGACATCCGACGTGGTCAGCGCGACGGTCGGGTCGTAGCAGAACACCACGTCACTGGCGGAGAGATCGAAGCTCCCGCTGATGCGGCCGACATCGAGACCGAGGTCCGAGAACCACGTGTACAGAGCGAGCGTGCCGAGGCTGCCGGCCGATCGCGACGATGGGTTGACCTGGTCGTTGGGAGGGATTGCGCTGCTGATGGCGATGACCGCGAGGATGCAGAGCGCCGCGATCAACGTGAGCATTGCCGAGAGCGGCGGCCGGCTCACTGACTCTGCGCTCCTGGGCTCTGCGCTCCCGGGCTCGGAGCTCCCGCGGCGCGGCGGGCCACGCGTCGCACCGCCTCACAGCGCGCGCGTGCGACCTCCCAGTCAGCTGCACCGACGGTGTCTCCGCCATACCAGGCCCTGTCGAACGACGCCGCCGCGGGCGCGACCACCGCAAGGAGATCGGCGTCCGCGGACAGGGTGGCGAGCATCTCGCGCGTCGTCCATGCTCGATTCAGCTGCGCTCGCCGGTCCGCGACCTCGAGCAACGCCGAGCGGAACGCTCGTCGAATCGCCTCTCGATATTCCCCTCGCTGCGCGGCGGCGAGCGCAAGATCCCACTCGCCATCCGGGTCGTTGCCGGCGGTGGCCGGTTCGTCCGGTGTGCGCGCACGCCGGCTTCCTGCAACCCCGCGCAGCCGGTAGATGACGAACGCCGTGATGCCGGCGAGCACGATGAGGCCGAACAGGATCGAACCTCCCTGACCGAGCAGCCCGAAGAGGTGCGAAAGAATCCACTGGACGGCCTCGCCGATGCGCGCAAAGATCGACGGCGGTTGGTTCTGGTCGAGAGCGGCAAAAACAGACGATGCATACACTTGATGGAGGAGGTTCTGAGCCGCCTGGGAGTCGACCTGGCACGCAGAGCCCGCGGGCAGCGCGAGCGTGGCCACGATGAGATCGATGCGCTCCCTCGAGGCGGCGACGTCGGGTGGTGTCGCGGTGAGGCCAGCGATGATCGGAGCGAGCGCCTGGCTCGAGGACGGGGCGAGATCCTCGGCCTCGGTGACCGCGGTCAATGCCGCCGGCGGCTGCGGAGGCACAGCCACGAGCGCGCTCTCCGCGCGTCCCAACAGTGTCAGGTACTCGATGGTCACGCACGGTCCCGCGGCGCGCCCCGGCGTTATCGTCGACCCGGAAACCGCGATGAGCGCGGTGGCGATGACGCCCGCGGCGAGCAGGCGCCTCACAGCGACCGCGCGAGCATCTCGATGTCGAAGCCTTCTTTGCGGATGCGAATGTCGTAGTACAGCAGCGTCACCCCGATGTAGGTGATCGGCCCGACGAACACGGCCGCGATCGCACCCGCCACCTGTTGAAAGACGAACGAGTTATTGGGCGCGATCAGGTTTCCCGGGACCTGGAAGATGGTGGACACCACCCCCGAGATGATCGAGGTGATGAGCACGAGCAGGAGCATGCGTCCGAACGTCGGCCAGAAGCGGCCGCCGATCAATTGCCAGCTCCGCTTGAGGCCGCCCCACCCGGACACCCGCTCGAGAACGATCGCGGGCACGGCGACGACCGTACGTACGTAAATCATGATCAGCACGGGAATCAGTCCGACGAATGCGATCACCGCCAGGAGCGCACCGAGCCCTCCCGCTCCGGCGGCGCCGAGCAACGCGGTGAACAGGATTACCACCGCGAGGGACCCGGCGTAGACGACGATCAGGATGAGGATCATCGCGATCAGCGCGCCGAGGCGGCTCCAGGCCGCCCGGTATGCGGAGAGCAACGAGCTCGGACGGTCGAGGTATCGATCACTCACCGCGCCCGTCGTTGCCGCCTCCCCAAGCGGGACGACGATCAAAAGACTGAGCAGCAGCAGGCCCAGGGTGACGACGAGAATGCCGACGTACGAGTTGAGGAGCTGCTGAGCCTGTGCCTGGGTGATGCTCTGTCCGCCAAGGGAGGCAAAGGGGGATCGTACGAAGGTGGCGACCCCGGTCAGCTCGAAGAGCAGCCAGGTGAGCAGGGCGTAGGGGATCTGCACCACGGCGCTGATCGACGCGATCAGAGCGAAATTGCGGCGGTAGAGCGTGAAGGTGGCGTCGAGCCACTCTCCCACCGACATCGAACGGAAGCGTCCGGACCCGACCTGGGACGGCATGAAGCCGGGATTCCAGCCCGGCTGCGGGGCTCCCCAGGCAGGCGGTTGACCCCATCCCGGCGGCGGTGAGCCCCAGCCCGGAGGCGGCGAGCCCCACCCCGGCGGGGGTGATCCCCAGCCCGGGGGTGGTGAGCCCCAAGCGGGTGGAGGCGCTCCCACATCCACCGGTGGCGGGCTGGGAGGCGGTGGCTGATCGGTCATCAGAACCATTGTCAATGCTGCACCGCAGGGCTGAGCAACGGTATCCTCACAACTTGAGGCGATGAGAGAGTTCACTGCCGCGCTGGTTCGCGGCGATTCCAGCCTTTGGCACGCCCGATGCGGGCGCTAGTTGTCGATCCGACCCTCATCGACCCCGGCTCCGGAGGGCGGGGCCGCGGTCGTCGTCGTCGCGCGCAAGCGAACTCTTCGCTTCCCGTCGAGGTACGCGACGTCAGGACGCCGGTTCCACCCGGGCCCGGATGGGTGCTCATCCGCCCCGCGCTGGCCGGCATCTGCAGCACCGACCTCGCCCTCGTGCACCGTGACCCGGTTCCCAACGTGCTCACGGCGTATGGCGCTCCGAGCACGTTCATCCCCGGCCACGAGGTCGTCGGCGTGGTGGAACGCGCTTCCTCCACACGCTGGGCCCGCGAGGGAGATCGCGTCCTGGTCGAGCCGACCCTGCGCTGTGCCCACAAGGGTTTGGCCGAATGCCGTCGCTGCCGTGCCGGCGACACCCATCTCTGCGAGAACGCGGACCGCGGCGGATCGCTCTGCTCCGGCCGGTCGGTTGGATCGAGCGAGAAGGCGGGCGGTGGCTGGAGCGAGGGCTTCCTGGTCCATGAGGACATGCTCGTTCCCGGCGACGGCATCTCCGACCAGCGAGGCGTCCTCGCGGAACCGGCGGCCACGGCGCTCCACGCCGTGCTGCGCTGGACCCGCCGGGGTGACACGGCGGTGGTGATCGGGTCGGGTGCGCTGAGCCGGCTCATCGTTGCGACCCTGCGGCGCATGCACCCGGACCTCGACATCATCGTGCTCCACGATGCTCGGAGCAGCACGCGCGCGCGCACGGGCCGGCGTCACCGTGAGAGCGCACCGCTCAACGGCGACCCCAATGCGGCGTTCATGGCAATTCGATCGATCGGTGCCAACCGCGTCTGGCATGGATCTTCGGAGCAGATGCTCCAGAAGACCGCCGAGCACATGGAAGCCCGAGTGATGCGCCCGGCCGGCGGTGGCCTGCCCGTGCTCGACGGCGGCGTCGACGTGGTCTTCGATTGTCGCGCGTCCGCGCTGAGCATCGACCTCGCAGTGCGCCTGCTGCGCGCCGGGGGCACGCTGGTGCTCTGCGGTCGCTCCGGCCGCCACGAGATCGAGTGGTCGCTGATCTGGGCGCGCGAGCTCACCGTGCGCGGCGCCGCTTCGTACGGCCGCGAGCCGGACGGCAAGCGAACCTTCGGCACCATCAGGGAGTGGCTGAGCGACTCGAGCTTTCCCGTCGACGGTGTCGTGACCCATCGATTCCCGCTCGACGAGTACAACGCCGCGCTGTCGATCGCCCAGGCGGGTTCGGCCGCCGGTGCGGTGAAGGTGGTCTTCGAGGGGCCGGCGGCAACCAGCCTCCGTCCGGCCGCGGCAGCCATCGTCGCCCAGCAGCCTGACGAACCGGTGCTGCTCCAGTCGACTGCGGCCCGGGTTCGTGGCGGCCGAGTCAAAGTCTCCTAGGGCTCTGCGCGTGCTGCCGCCTCCAGGTGGCGCGTGCCCGGGTGATCCAAACGCCCCATCAGGTGCGTACCAGGAGATGCGCAACCCCCGAGCGTGTGTCGGAGCATGAAAGTGCATCTGAGTGACGACGACATTGTTCGCTCGATCTCTGCCTCGCCCGAGGGGATCGAAGCTTTGTACGACCGATATGGTGGCCTCGCCCACACCGTCGCGCTGCGCATCCTCAGCGATCGGGGCGCGGCCGAGGATGTCGTGCAGGAATCGTTCCTGGCGGTCTGGCGGCGTGGCTCCACGTTCCAGTCGGGCCGGGGATCGCTGCGCTCATGGATCTGCACGATCGTCCGCAACCGAGCGATCGACCGCCTCCGAGGCGACCGCCACAGGACGCGGCTCGATACACCGATTGAAGGCGAATCGCTCGAACCCGCGGTCTCCGATCCGTGGGCGGCGGTCGCGCTCGAGCTGAGCGGCGAGGAGGTCCGCAAGGCGCTCGCCGAGCTACCGCCCGAGCAGCGTCAGACCATCGAGCTCGCCTACTACGGCGGCTACTCGCAGTCCGAGATCGCGACTGCGATGGAGGTGCCGCTCGGCACCGTCAAGGGGCGGGTCCGGATCGCGCTCGACAAGCTTCGCGCCAGCCTCGCCGATCGCGTGGAGACACCATGGCAGACGCAGTGAGCCACGACGAGGTCGCCGACCTCCTCGCGCTCGAGGCTGTCGGTGCGCTCGAGCCCTCGGAGCGGGACGGCATGGAGCGGCACCTGGCCAGCTGCGCTGCCTGCCGGCACACCGCCGACGAGTATGCCGAGCTGGCGTCGCTGCTCCCCGCCGCGCTCGAGGTGGTGCCGCCCCCCGCACGGCTGCGGCGCAATCTCATGGCCCAGGTGTATGCAGAGGCGACCGCATCACCGACCGTCCCCTGGTGGCGACGCCTGATCGACGCGATCCCGGCAAGCCGGACGTTCACGGTCGTCGGGGCGGCGGCGGTGATCGCGGCCATCGCTTTCGGGATCTGGGGCGCCACCGGCAGGACGAACCTGCCGCAACCCCCGGCGACCATCTCCTACAGCGTCTCTGGAACCACGGCGACCGGAACGCTCGACGTCCCCGCCGGCGGGACGCCGGCGGTGCTGATGGTGAACGGCCTTCAGTCACTCCCCATCACCAAGACCTATGAGGTCTGGCTCATCCCGCCGCAGGGATCACCGAAGGGCGTCGCGTTCCTGAGCCCGAGCCCGGCGGTCGGTGGCTGGGTTGCGGTCGTCCCGGGGAGCCTTGCCGGGTACAAGAGCCTCGCCGCCACTGTGGAGCCGGCCGGGGGCAGTCCGACTCCGTCGAATACCGAGGTTCTGAGCGGTCAGCTCACGGCGTCCTGAGGCGGCGCCGGATTCGCCTTCCGCCGTTTCTCGGCGACTGCCGGAAGGACGCGCTTGATACCTGCGTTATCGACCACCATGCGGCGCTCGCGCTTGCGATCTCGCTGCCGGATACGCTCGCGCTCCGCGTCGGGAACCTCGGGCTCATGGTCCATCGGCGCGCTCAGGCGCTCAGCGGCCCGGCCGATTGGCGCCTGCCACGGGCGATGGCGACCGCTGCTGCTGCCGCCAGGGTGACGACGGCGCCCCCCGCGATCGCCTGCACCCTGCGGTCGAGCCCGAGCGCCCGCACGCGGCCGCCGAACCCGGCGGCGTCAGCGATCGCCAGCGCAGCCGCGTAGATGTCGGCTCGCCGCGCGGGATCCAGCGTCCGGCCTGCAAACACGCCAACCACCTCGTCGCCGGTGTCGACCAGAGCCGAGACCTCCGAAGACGCTGCGAATGCGATCAGGTCGCCCCCGAGCGCCGCATCGAGGCGATCGTCGATATTCACGATCCCGACCTCGAGAGGCGTTCGGCCGGGAGCGGCGCGCCGAGACGCCGGCGCAGCGCGGTCAATGCGCGGAAGGTGAGCAGCTTCACCGCGCCTTCGCTCCGCCCCATGATCTCGGCGATCTCCCGGTCGCGGAGATCGCCGCCGAAGCGCAGCAGGATGGCCTGGCGCTGGTCGTGGGGCAGACCCGCGACCGCGGCGCGCACCTCGCCGGCACGATCGTGCTCCTCGGCGTGGAGGGCGGGATCGGCGCCGGCGTCGGGGAGCATGCGCGGCTCGAGCTCGATCCAGCCGGGGCGGCGGCGCTCCCTCGACACCAGGTTGCCGGCCACGCGGTAGAGCCATGCCGAGTACGGAACCCCGCGCCACTCGAAGCGTGGGAGTTCCTCCATCGCCTTGGCAAAGGTTGCTGCGGTCACGTCGTCGGCCTGCTCCATGTCGTGCGTGAGTGTGTAGACGTAGGCGTGGATCTGGTCGACGTAGCGCTCGTAGAGCGGCGCGAAGGCTGCTCGGTCACGCTGCGCGGCCAGGATCTCCAGCCGCTCCTCCTCGAGCTCCGCAGCGGTGCGATGTGCCATCGCTAGCGCTGCCCGGCCCGCGGAGGATGCAACTCGCAGAAGCGTGTTGGTGCCATCGCGTTACGCCTGACGGCGTCCTCCGATCAGTCCAAGCCGGGTGCCGACCTCTTCGAAGGCGAGGAGCGCTCGGTCGAGTTGCTCGTGCGTGTGGGTCGCGCAGACGATCGTGCGCACCCGTGCCCTCCCCAGCGCGACGGTGGGAAAGCCGATGCCCTGGGCGAAGATCCCCCGCTCCAGGAGCATGTCAGAGAGCTGCATCGCGACCGGCGCCTCACCGCACATCACCGGGGTGATCGGCGTCTCGCTGTCGCCGATGTCGAAACCGAGCTCGCGTAGGCCGCTCTTGAAATGGCGCGTGTTGCTCCAGAGCTGGTCGATCAGCTGCGGTTCCTGCTCGAGCACGTCGACGGCCGCGATGCATGCCGCAACCACAGCGGGCGGATGCGAGGACGAGAACAGGAATGGACGCGACTTGTGGATCAGGTGATCGCGGACGATCTGTGTCGACGCGACATACCCGCCGACCACGCCGATCGCCTTGCTCAGGGTGCCGATGTTGAGCGCGACCCTGCCGTGCAGGCCGAAGTGGTCGGTGGTGCCCCGGCCGTTGCTGCCGAGCACGCCGGTCGCGTGTGCGTCGTCGACCATCACGGCTGCGTCGTAATGCTCCGCGCGTTCCACCAGCTGCGGTAGCGGCGCGATGTCGCCGTCCATGCTGAAGACGCCGTCGGTGACCAGCAGGATGCGACGGTAGCCCTTGCCGCGTGCCTCGCTGAGCGCGCGTTCGGCATCGTCGGGATCGGCGTGCTCGTACAAGATCCGGTCCGCCTTGGTCAGGCGGATGCCGTCGATGATGCTGGCGTGGTTGAGCTTGTCGCTGACCACGCAGTCGCCCTGGTCGAGCATCGATCCGATGACACCGACATTCACCGCGTAGCCACTCTGGAAGGTGAGCGACGCCTCGGTGCGCTTGAACGCCGCCAGGCGGCGCTCCAACTCCTCGTGCAGCGTCTGCGTCCCCGCGATGGTGCGGACCGCACCGGTGCCGGCGCCCCATTCGAGCGCCGCGCGGGATGCGGCCTCGACGAGTCGGGGGTGCGTATTGAAGCCCAGATAGTTGTTGCTGGACAGGCTGATCACCGCCTTGCCGGCGATGTCGACCTCCGGGCCCTGGGCCGACTCGAGCACGCGCAACGGACGGAACAACCCGTCGCGCCGCAGCGCTTCCAGGTCCTCGTTCAGCGACGCGTCGAGTGCCTGGACGGCCTTCGACGTGCCTGCGCTCGTCACCATGCTTTCAACGATACCCCGCGCGCTACTCGGGGGTGAGCGTGACCTTTCCGCACTGACCGGACTTCATCAGCTCGACCGCGCCGTCGATCTCGTGCATCGCGAAGCGGTGCGTGATCAGCGTGCGGACGTCGATCACACCGTCGCGAACGTAGCTGGTGACCTGCTCCCAGGTTGCCGGGATGCGCCGGCCGGCGATGCCGTACAGGCTCAGACCCTTCATGACCACGTCGCTGGAGAGGTCGACCACATCAGGTCCGTCGCCGATGCCGAGCAGGCTGATCCAGCCGCCGGGACGCACGAGGCGCGTCGCCGAGGCGACTGCAACCGGCGATCCGCTCATCTCGAGCACGCAGTCGATCGCGCCGCCCGCAGCCCGGCGGACCGCCTCGTCGACGGCGTCGTCGGTCGCCCGAACGATCGCGTGCGCGCCCATGCGCTCCGCCAGGTCCAGCCGGTATGCGTTGCGGTCGACCCCGACCACCCGTGCTGCCCCCTGGACCCGTGCCACCGCGATCGCGGCACAGCCGATCGGACCGCAGCCGAACACCACCACGGTGCGTCCACCGAGCTCGCCGTAGGAGCACGCGTGGACCGCATTGCCGAAGGGCTCCATGGCGGCGGCGACGTCAGGGGAAACCGCATCGCCGACCGGCCAGACGTTGGCCGCGGGCACCACGAGGTGAGTGGCGAACGCCCCGTCGACGTCGACGCCGAGAATGCGCGTGTTCTCGCAGACGTGGAAGTCACCGCGACGGCACTCGTCGCAGTGACCGCAGACGATGTGCGACTCGACCGCAACGCGGGTGCCGATCGGCGGGCCCTGGACGCCATCACCCCAGGCGACCACCTCACCGCAGACCTCGTGACCGACCACGCGGGGCGGGTGCACACGCGCCGCGGCCCAGGGATTCCAGTCGTAGAGATGCACGTCCGTACCACACACCGATGTGGCGGCGACGCGGAGAAGGATCTGACCGGCGGCGGGTGTTGGCATCGGGACGTCGCCGATCACGAACCCAGGCGCAGGCGCCGGCTTGAGAACTGCGAGCACTGCGCCGTGATTATGCCCGGCGGTCCCGCTCGTCAACCTCACCGTCTGCGTGGTGTCCGTTGCGCCCGGAGAGACTGCGGCGCATCGCGGCACTGCCTGCCGCTCAGCGACAGGTGCGGGAGGACACACATGCTCGATGGCATCGACCGGCCGGTTCCAGGGCCGCGCCCTCGCCGGATTCCAGTGGAGGACCTCAGCGTCTACGAGGGGCAGGGCGGTCACACGCTGCGCCGCCACGTCGACACACGGCCGGGTGACGAGATGCGCCGGATCCTTCGTGAGGGCGTTGCCGCGGCCGGCCGCTTCGTGAGCCGAGCCACCGCGCAGCGGTGCGTCGACATCGCGGTGACGCGCCGCAGCGCTGACATCACCGCCTGGCTCGGCGGCAGGGACAAGGGCGCGCCCTTCAGCTTTGTCGAGGACATGGGCGAGGTGGTCGGCCACGTGCTCACCTACGCCGAAGTGAGCCGGGGCGTCGTGGTCCCCACGCAGGTGACCTCGGTTCGACTGGTCCTGCGCCGCAACGACGAGCTGCCTGGCGGATTCACGCTGGTCACCGCCTATCCGACCCGATCCGCGCACCGGAACAAGAGACATCAGGAGCGATGACAATGAACGGCACCATCGATATCGATATCGCGATCGACAACGCCGCAACCGAGTATCCGGCCCTGGCCCAGCTGCTGGCCGGCTACTACCACCAGGACTGGCAAGAGGATCACGCCACGCCTGATGCAGCGGTGCACGCGTTCGCGCGCGACGCGTCGCCGGACACGGTCGCATCCGCTGCGGCCGACATCGACCGCCTCACCGGCGTGGGATTCGACGACGCCGGGCTGGCGCGCGTCCTCGCCGACGGCTTCGACTGCAACTACGTCCCGGTCGCGAACGGCCTCACGGCCGCGGGCTGGCTGCTCCACCTCCGCGACCTGCTCCGCCCCTCGGGGGGCTGATCGGGGCCCCTCACTGTGCCCGCGGCGACGCGGCAACCCGCTGGAAGAGCGCCACGAAGTGGAGGAGCGCCGTGGGCACGAGTGTTGGGAGCGCAAGGATCAGTGCGATGACATCGATCGGGCCGCCCAAGAGCCGGACCCAGTACAGGATGAAGAGCACGATGCCGATGAGCAGGGTGTTACGCCGCCCCCAGACGGTGTGCACCAGCTCCGGGCGGCGTCCGGTGAGCAGGACGATCGGCGTCAGCAGCACCGGTCCTGAGTAGCGGACAACGATCAGCAAGGTCAGCCACAGGGGCACGATTCCGAGCGCCCACGATCCGATCGCCCCGACGACGAAGTAGATGGCGTCGCCGAAGGGGTCCATCGCCTTGCCGAGCACAGTCACGGGTCCATAGCGACGAGCGATGAAGCCGTCGACCGCGTCGAGGAGTCCAACGGACCCGCCGATCGAACCCCAGAGGGCCAGCCCAAGGCGCCCCGGCAGCGAGAGCGTGCCGATGAACAGCACGGGGACGCAGAAATAGCCGCGGAGCGCGGTGAGCCCGTTCGGAATCCCATAGCGATCGACGGGAGTCCCGTCGGGCGTGCGGAGCAGGGCGGCGCCGCCGATCACTCCGATGGTCACCACCACCCACCAGATGGCGGTGGCCACTACCGCCAGCGTGATCGTGCCGTGGCCGTGCACCAGCGCCACATCGGCGGTCACGGCCTCACCGAGACACAGTCCGACGACCGTCCAGATCAGCAGCGAGTGCCGCAGGCGCGCGCTGCCGCGAAGGCGCGCCAGCGCCGTCCGGTAGAGGCCGGCTAGACCGCCCAGCCCCGCGCTCCGGACGGGTGAGGAGACGCCGGGATCAGACCGCGAGGCACGTGATCGTCTTGACCACGCCGTCCGCGGACTGGATCCGATCGAGGATGAGACGCCCGATACCCGGGACGTCGCTTGCCTCGACCTGGGCGATGACGTCGTACTCGCCGGTGATCGCGTCGACCATGACGATGCCGTCACTGCCTCTCAGGGCATCAGCCACGTGTTGCGCCCTGCCTGCGCTCGCTGTCACGAGCACGTATGCACGAATCATCTCGCTGCTCCCACGGTTCAAACGCCCGGCGACTGTAGCATGAGGACATGCCGTGGGCCATCGTCATCCGGCTCCTCGCCCGGCTTGCGGCGAGCCTGTTTTTCTGGCGCATTGCGACCAACCGGAGGCGCGCCTTTGCGGGTGGTCAGGCGGTGCCCGGCGCCACGCCAAAAGCTCGCATCGATGCGCAGGCAGCGGTCATCGCGGTCAGGAATTCCATCCTGTTCACCTGGCGCGCGCTGCTCACCATCGCGTTCCTGACCGCCACCACATTGCTCCTGGTCGCTGGTCTGACCATCGTTGTCCTGACGCCGCGCTGGCTCGGTGCCGTTCTCCTCGCCGCAGCACTGGGGACGGGCTGGGCCACCTGGTTCGAGGGCCGCGTCCTCGTCGTCGCCGTGCGGATGCGGACCCGACGCCGCCGCGACGAGCGCCTCCGCAAGACAGCGAGTTCCTAAGCTCAGCTGAGGTACGGAGCGATGTTTTCGCCTAGCTCGGCCGCGTCCATGATCAGTTCGCTGACCGTGGGGTGCGCGTGGATGATCGAGCCGAGATCGTCCATCGACAGCCCGTCACTTATGGCGACACCGACCTCGTGGATGATCTCGACGGCGTGGACACCCATTACAGTGGCGCCCACCAGCCGGTCCGTGGTCTGGTCGGCATAGAGCTGTACGAGGCCGTCGGGCTCGCCCTCGCCGAGCGCCTTGCCGTTGCCCAGGTAGCGAGCCTGGCCGAGCTTCACCTCGATTCCGGCTGCCTTCGCGGTCTCCGGGTTCAGGCCGACCATGGCAATTTCGGGATGCGTGTAGATGCAGGACGGAACCACCGTGCGATCCATGCGCATGACTTCGTGACCAAGCGCGTTTGCGATGGCGCGTCCGCCTTCCGCGCTGCCGAGGTGGGCCAGCTGCAGACCGCCGATGCAGTCGCCGGCTGCCCAGATCTTCGGGTTCGCGGTGCGCAGGTACTCGTCGACTTCGATGTGATCGCGGTCGTTGATGCCTACGCCCGCGTCCTCGAGACCGATACCGCGGGTCTGCGATCGGCGGCCGACCGAGACCAGCAGCAGATCAGCTTCGATCGCCGTGCCGTCGTCGAGGCGAGCATTGACGGCGTCAGCAGCGTAGTCGACCGATTCGACGCGGCGCCCGGGGAGAAACGTGACACCTTGTTTTTCCACGATGCGACGCCACTGCTGGACGATGCGAGCGTCCACGCCGGCCAGGACCTGGGGGAGCAGCTCGACGACGGTGATTCGCGATCCGAGCGCGGCAAACAGGCTCGCGAACTCGCAGCCCACAACGCCGCCACCGATCACCAGCATGTGATCTGGGATGCGCTCCAGGCGGAGGATCCCATCGGAGGTCACGACCCGCGGGTGTTCCATGTCGATGCCCGGGAGGCCGGACGCCTCGGTGCCGACACAAACGATGAGGTGATCGAACTCATGGCGTTCGCCGCCGGTGACGACCGCGTCGCCGTCGACAAGGCCCTGGGCTCGAACGACCTTCACCCCCTTGCGCTTGCACGCCGCCTCCACACCTCTGCGCATGGCGAGGACGATCTCTTCCTTGCGCTCCATCATGCGCGGGAAGTCCACCTCGGGCTCGGGGACGCGGATGCCGAAGGACGCGGCGTCGCGGATCTTGCGCAACAGATCAGCACCGGCAAGCAGCGACTTGGTGGGGATGCATCCCCAGTTCAAGCAGGTGCCACCCAGCTCGGCACGTTCGATGATGGTCACCTCCGCACCGAGCTGTGCGGCGCGAAGCGCGGCGACATCGCCGGCGGGGCCACCGCCGAGCACCACGACGCGCTGGGTCATGCCGAGTTGTGCGTGGTTGCGGGAACGGCAGCGGCGGACTCGTCGACGGATAGCTGGCGACCGCGGCGCGAGGTTGCGAATGCATCGGTGACGATGCGTTCCTGCTCGAGCTGGTGCGAGCCCGCGTAGCCCTCCGATGGGCTGGCGCGGCGAGACCTGCCGATGTAATCCCACTGGATGTTCGTCGGACGCGCGAGGCCGACCGCTCGTTCGAGGCTCCCCCACGCGCCCATGTTCTGCGGTTCTTCCTGCACCCAGTACAACCGCTCGAGCTTGGGATATGAGGCAACCAGGTCGAGGATCGAGTCGATGGGCAGCGGATAGAGTTGCTCGAGGCGGGCGATGGCGATGTCGGTGGCCTCTTCGCGTTGCGGGGCGAGGCTCAGCTCATAGTAAATCCGGCCCGAGCAGAGGAGCAGGGTGCGCACCTCCTCGCGACGTTCCGGT
Source organism: Candidatus Dormiibacterota bacterium (assembly GCA_003131685.1). Classification (GTDB taxonomy): domain Bacteria; phylum Chloroflexota; class Dormibacteria; order Aeolococcales; family Aeolococcaceae; genus Palsa-851. The sequence goes on along the minus strand of PKWB01000155.1, from coordinate 16,182 downwards.
CCGGTCGGGTCGTCGATGACCGGCTGGAATCTCCCCGAGCTGAGGTCGGCGAGCTTGGAGGTCGATTCCTTGAGGCGCAGCAGGCTCTTCGGCGTGAAGACGACAAGCGGACGCGGATCCCCGAGGAGCCCCTGGCTGCGCAGCAGGTGGAAATACTGAGCCGGTGTGGTGCAGTTGGCCAGGCGCATGTTGTCGTTGGCGCAGAGTTGCAGGAAGCGCTCGATGCGTGCGCTCGAATGCTCCGGCCCGCTGCCCTCGTAGCCGTGCGGAAGGAGCATGGTCAGCCGTGAGTGCTGCCCCCATTTGGCGCGCGCAGAGGAGACGAACTGGTCGACGATCATCTCGGCGTTGTTGAAGAAGTCGCCGTATTGCGCCTCCCAGATGACCAGTGTCTCAGGGTCCGCCGCGCTGTAGCCGTACTCGAATCCGAGGCACCCGACCTCGCTGAGCGGACTGTTGAGCACCTCGAAGGTTGCCTGCGCATCGGTGAGGTGCTGCATCGGGATGTACACCTCGCCACTGATCTCGTCGTGAAAAGCGAGGTGACGATGGCTGAAGGTGCCGCGCACCGTGTCCTGGCCGGTGAGCCGGATGGGGTGACCCTGCGTGATCAGTGACGCGAACGCGAGCGCTTCGGCGGTGCCCCAGTCGATCGCGCCCTCGAGCAGCGCGGACCTGCGCCGTTCCATCTGGCGGATGAGCTTGGTGTTCGGCGTGAAGTGCTTGGGAAAGGTGAGCAGCTGCTCGTTGAGAGCTGCGAGCTGACGGCCGGAAACCGCCGTGCGCAGCATCGGATCGTCGGGCTCTTCGACCACCTGCTCGTGGGTGAGATCGTCAAGCTCCGCCGCGAGGTTTTCCTTGACGCGCTTGTGCGCTTCGGCGATGCGTGCGTACATCGCCTTGGCCTGTTCCTCGACCTGTTCCGGCCTGATCAAACCATCCGCGACCAGTTGAGCAGCGAAGATCTCGCGGACGGTNNCGCCGGTAGCCGATCAGGTGCACCATGACGTCGCGGCGATACGCGCGGCGGTAGTCGTACGCAAACATGACCGCAGCCAGGCACGCCTCGACATCGTCGGCATTGACGTGAACGATGGGGATGTCGAAACCCTTGGCAAGGTCTGATGCGTAGCGGGTCGACCGCCCCTCCAGCGGGTCTGTGGTGAAGCCGACCTGGTTGTCGGCGATGAAATGCACCGTCCCACCGGTTGTGTAGCCGGGAAGCGCTTGCAGGTTGAGCACCTCCTGAACGATTCCCTGTCCGGCAAATGCGGCATCCCCATGGATCAGCACCGGGAGCGCCGCCATCGGATCGAGGTGCAGCGTGGTCGCACGACGCTGAGTCTGGGCCGCCCGGCACCATCCCTCGACCACGGGATCGATCGCCTCCAGGTGGCTGGGATTTGGCAGGAGTCGGACGAGGATCACCTTGCCGTTCTCGGTGTGATAGGTACCGGTCGCGCCGACGTGGTACTTCACATCCCCGGTCGAATCGAATCGGGAGATCTGTCGCCTCGCCGACGCGAGCTCGAAGGCGTTGAGGGTCGACTCGTACGAGCGGTTGGCGACGTGCGCCACCACCGCGAGCCGGCCGCGGTGTGACATGCCCAGCACCGCTTCACCGATGCCGTCGTCCGCGACCATGGTCATCAGCGTCTCGAGCATCGGCACCAGTGCGTCGAGCCCTTCGATGGAGAAGGTCTTCTGTCCGAGGAACGCGGCGCGCTGGTAGCGCTCCATCGCATCGACCTTGGTGAGGCGCTCGAGCAGGCGGAGCCGGTCCTCAACGGTGAGGGCGAGCCGGTACTTGCCTGCCTCGATGTGCTCGCGCAACCACACGCGCTGCTCATGGCTCGAGATGTGCTCGATCTCGAACGCGATCGTGCTGCAGTACACGCGCCGCAGATTCGGCAGCACCTCGGCGAGGTTGTGACCCGGGACATAGACGCGCAGCAGGTCCGCCGGAATCTGCTCCATCAACTCCTCGGTCAAGCCGTACGTCGCCGGGTCCATCGCGGGGTCACCGATCGGCGGCGAGCCCAGCGGATCCAGGTGCGCGCCGAGGTGGCCATGGGTGCGGTGTGCCTTGATGAGCGATGTCGCCGCCTGCATCGTGCCGAGCAGGACGCGATCCGGTGCTCCCTGGGCGACCGGCGGCGGTGCCGGCGCAGGCGAGGAGGACGCTGTGATGCGAGCGGGCGTTCGCTCAAGGGGCATGATCAGGCCAAGGCTGGCGAAAACACGGTCGTAGAACCCGTCCGCTCCGTCGAGCAGCGATTCGATGCGTCTGAGGAACTCTCCGGACTCGGCCCCCTGGATGACCCGGTGGTCGTAGGTGCTGGTCATGGTCATGACTTTGCCGACGCCCAGGTCGCGGATGGTGGCTTCAGGAACGCCGCTCCACTCCGCCGGAAAGCCGATGGCGCCGACCGCGACGATGGTGCCCTGACCGGGCATCAGCCGGGGGACGGACGCGACGGTGCCGATGCCACCCGGATTGGTGAGCGTCAGTGTCGCGCCCTGCAGCTCATCTGCGGAGAGTGCGTTGGTGCGCGCGCGTTCGATGAGCCGCTCGTACTCGTCCCGGAATTCGGTGAAGGGCAGGTCCGCGGCGCTGCGAATCACTGGAACGACGAGCGAACGCGTCCCGTCCTTGCGGACGCTGTCCACGGCCAGCCCAAGGTGGGCGGGTCCGGGAACACGAGCCGGCTTGCCATCTTCGGTGCGTGCGAAATGCGTCGTCATCGCCGGGCTCGCCGCGGCCGCCTGTCCGATCGCGTACCCGATGAGATGGGTGAAGGACACCTTGCCCGCGTTGCCACCCGCGGCGAGCGCGCTGTTCAGCTGGCGCCGGCGGCTGTCGAGGATGTCCACGCCGACGGTGCGGAACGAGGTTGCCGTGGGGATGTCCCGGCTTCGCTCCATGTAGTCGACCAGCGCTGCCGCCGGCCCCTTGATCGGCTCGGCGTGCTCGCCCGCGGCGACTCGGATGGTCGTGTCGTGTCTGGGGGCGGGGCCGGTCTTGGTTGCGAGCACGTCGCCCTTGGTCACGATGCCGCCCGGACCCGAACCGTGTACCGAGTGCAGGTCGATGCCGTTTTTCGCGGCGGCGCGCCGCGCCAGGGGCGAGGCGTCGACGTCCGAACCGTTGGCATGGAGTGACGGCGCACTGGGTGCAGTCACGGGTGGCGGAACCGTCGCCGGTTCCGGGACCGCATCCGGCGCTGCAGGTGCGCCGCCGTCGACGGCGGCTTCGGTTCCGGCCGGCTCGGAAGCTGCGGGCGGAGGTGAGGTCGCGTCGGCGTCGGCTTCCCTGGTCGCCGGCTCAGGCGCTGGTCTCTCTACGGGAGCGGCAGCAGGTCCAGGGGCAATCACGGCAAGGGTCGCGCCGACCGCGACGGTCTCGCCCTCGGCGGCGACGATCTCGGTGAGCCGTCCGGTTGCGGGTGCCGGTACCTCGACGTCGACCTTGTCAGTGGTCACCTCAACCAGCGGCTCGCCCTCGTCGACGGTGTCCCCGACGGCCTTGAGCCAGCGGGAGACAATCCCCTCGGACACGGACTCACCCATCGCCGGGAGGATCAGCGAAATAGGGTCAGCCACTCTTGAATCGTCTCACCTTCGCTCTTCAGCAGTGCGGACCTCCGCGGATCGCCGGTGACCCCGCCGGAGCTGGGTCGGGCGATCAGACGAGCCAGCTTCCTGATCGATGCCTAGCCGGCGTGTCGTTTCCGACCGTCGCCGGAGATGCGGTGCCGGACTGCGCGGAGCCACTGGCGGGTGACCGGGACGAACTCCTCGTCGATGAGAGCGCAGGCGATGACCACCACAGCGGCGCATGCGAGGCCGATCAGTCCGCTCTGCCATGCCGGGAAGATCGGCTTTGTGTTGCACGAGCCGGTACAGGAGACCGTGGCCTGCGCTGTCGCCAGCCCGAGGAGGATGCCGACGATCGCTGCGACGGCGTAGAGCAGGACGGTCCTGGCTGCGTTCACGCGATGAATATAGGGCTGCCGTATGCGAGAGGCAGTCGCGCGATGCCGCGGCTCGCCACCGTGGCGCGGGTGTCGGCGCTGTCCGGCATATACACAGATCTGTATAATGCCGGAGCCGGGATCAGCCGGCGCGGCCGGTGGGGCGACCGACACAGCCGGATCAATGGAGGTCGCCCATGCTTGGTATTCACCGTCTCCGCGCGGTCGTCGGGGTGGTTGCGGTCGCCGGGGTGGCGGTCTTCGCCGTTCATGCGGCGGCGCAACAGGCGCCGGCGCCGGGTCGATACATCAGCTGGGCACCGCCGGCGGTTGCGACCGCAACGCCGGGAGCCGGGCCCGCCCTGCCACTCGCCAGTGCCTCGCCGGTCGCCAATGCGGGGCCGCTCGGGGGTCTCACGGCGCCGCTCTCAGGGCTCTTCAAGCAGTTGAACGACAACACCGCCGCCACCGCGAAGGGTCAATTCTCCTTGCTGCAGGAGCTCGAAAGCGCCCTGGCGTCCCACATTCAGCAGTTCTTGAAATGGGTCACCGGCGGCCGATGAACGCCGGGCGGTCAGAATCGAGAGGTGCCACCTCCTCTCGTGCCGGGCGAAAAACGCCGAGCCGACCTCCGCAACGTCGCGATCATCGCGCACGTCGACCACGGCAAGACCACCCTCGTGGATGCGCTGCTGAAGCAATCACGCGTCTTCGCGGCCCACGAGCAGGTTGGCGAATTGATCATGGATTCCAACGACCTCGAGCGGGAGAAGGGGATCACGATCCTCGCCAAGACCACGTCGGTTCGCTACAACGGCGTCAAGCTCAACATCATCGACACTCCTGGGCACGCAGATTTCGGGGGCGAGGTCGAGCGAGTTCTCGGGATGGCGGACGGGTGCCTGTTGCTCGTCGACGCCGCCGAGGGCCCGATGCCGCAGACGCGGGTCGTGCTCCGTCAGGCTATGGCCCTTAGCCTGCAGCCGATCATCGTCGTCAACAAGATCGACCGCACCAACGCCCAGCCCGCCGAGACCGTCGAAGCAACCCACGACCTGCTCCTCGAGCTCGCCAAAGAGTCCTGGCAGCTGGATGCGCCGGTTCTCTACACCAACGCGCGCGAGGGCACGGCGACTGCCGATCTGACCCATCCGGGGATAACGCTTGAACCACTCCTCGACGCGATCCTCCTGAACGTTCCTCCACCGCTGGCGGACCCGGACGGCCCATTGCAGATGCTGGTGAGCAACCTCGATCACGACAACTGGAGCGGCCGGCTGGCGTTGGGGCGGATTCAGCGAGGCACTGTCCACCAGGGTCAGAGCGTGGTGTGCTGCACCGCGTCGGGCGCCGGGAAGATCGAGCGAATCGCGACAGTCCTCATCGTCGAGGCGCTGCAACGGCTCCCAGTCGAATCCGCGACCGCCGGCGAGATCGTCTATCTATCGGGGCTCGCGGCGGTCGCCATCGGCGACACCATCGCCGACGCCGAGCACCCCGAGGCGCTGCCGCGCCTGGAGATCGGCGAACCGACGCTGCGCATGCAGTTCTCGGTCAACCAGTCGCCACTCGCTGGACGCGAGGCAACCGTCAGCAGCACGTCACGACAGCTGCGGGCGCGTCTCGAACGTGAGCTGCTCACCAACGTCGCGTTGCGTGTCGAGGACGGGCCGACCGCCGACATCTTCGACGTGAGCGGACGCGGCGAGCTGCATCTCGCGATCCTCATCGAGACCATGCGCCGTGAGGGCTACGAGTTCGAGGTCTCACGTCCCGCGGTCATCACGAAGGAGATCGACGGCGAGCGCGTGGAACCCGTCGAGGATTGCGTCGTCGATTGCTCCGCGGACGTTGTCGGCGCCATCACCGACGCACTCGGCACTCGCGGGGCAAAGATGACCGCGATGCGTACCGACGCCGGTGGCGGGGTGCGCCTGACGTACCACGCGCCAACGCGGGCGCTCATCGGGTTGCGGAGCCAGATCCTCACCCTCACACGCGGCACCGGCGTCATGGCGACCAGGTTGCTCGGATGGGAACGGATGTGGGCGCTGCCGACGACCACGCGGGGCGGTGTGCTCACGGCAAGCCAACCGGGGGTCGCCGTCGCGTACGGGCTCGTGACCCTCCAGGAGCGGGGTCAGCCGCTGATCGCGCCGGGGACGCCCGTCTATGAGGGCATGATCGTCGGGCTCAACCGCCGGCCGGGTGATATCCACCTCAACGTGACCAAGCAAAAGCAGAAGACCAACATCCGGTCGTCCACCGAGGACATGACGATCCGCCTGGTCCCGCCGCGGAAGATGTCGCTCGAGGAGTGCCTCGACTTCATCATCGACGACGAGCTCGTCGAGGTCACCCCCGTGGGCATCCGGATGCGCAAACGAGTGCTCAACGCGGACGAGCGCAACAAGCTCCGCAAGCGCTCGATGGCCGCCGAAGTCAGTTAGCCTCGGCGGTGCCGATCGGGGTTGGTCAGCGCTCGGCGGGTGACTGCGCTGCGGTCTGGGCAGCTGCCTTCTTCGCTGCCTTGGCGATGGCAGCGGCCTTGGGCTTCTTGCCCTGACGCTTCGGGGCTCCGCGGGACTTCTCTCCGGCCACGGCCTTCTCCTCAACGATGTTGGTCAGGTGGTGTTGAGATTAGTACAAGCATTGATGAGTCGGGGAGCGGCGCCGCCGGTGCCCGTCCTACTGATCGACCCCGCGGTTTCGTGAGTCAGGAGAACAGCGAGCTGTAGCCGTTGATGGCCGGCTGCCCACCGAGATGCGCATAGAGGACCCGGGACCAGGGCTCGATCTCCTTGTTGCTGATCATGTCGATCATCCCCGCAAGCGATTTGCCCTCATACACGGGGTCGGTGATCATTCCCTCCAGCCGCGCACCGAGCTTGATGGCTTCGATAGTCCGCTGGTCCGCAATGCCATACGTTCCAGCGTGGTAGCGGCCATCGAGGACGATCTCGTCGGTGCGCAGGTCACGACCGATCTCGATCAGCGAGGCCGTCTGTCGAGCGATCCGCGTCACCTGGTCGAGGGTTTCGTCGGGTTTCGCCGAGGCGTCGATCCCGATGACCCGGCGCGGTCGGTTCTGGGCTGCGAAGCCGGCGATCATCCCCGCCTGCGTGCTCCCTGTGACCGAGCACACGATGACCGTGTCGAAGAAGATACCGAGCGCTCGCTCCTGCTCCTCGACTTCCTGCGCCCACCGGGCAAACCCCAGGCCGCCCAGCGGGTGATCGGACGCGCCGGCGGGAATCGGATACGGGGTGCCACCCGCAGCGCTCACGTCCGCGAGTGCCTGCTCCCAGCTCGCCTTGAAACCGATACCGAATCCCTCTTCAACCATCCTGATGTCCGCGCCGAGGATGCGGGAGAGCAGAATATTGCCAACCTTGTCATAGACAGGATCGGGCCAGTCCACCCAGCTCTCCTGGACGAGGACACAGCGCATGCCCATTCGTGCGGCGACCGCCGCGACCTGGCGGGTGTGGTTGGACTGGACACCACCGATGGAGACCAACGTGTCGCAGCCCTGCGCCAGTGCGTCGGCAATCAGGTACTCGAGCTTCCTGGTCTTGTTGCCCCCGAACGCGAGGCCACTGTTGCAGTCCTCGCGTTTTGCCCACACCTCGGCGCCTCCCAGCCGCTTGCTGAGCCGATCGAGGCGATGCACGGGAGAAGGCCCGAAGAGCAGCGGCTGGCGAGCGAACGCGGCGAGTCTCATGAGCCTCCAGGACAGCTGACGGCTGGCAAGTCTATCGCCGCAGGCCCGGGTAACTTCTACCCGTATTGGAGTGAGGCGCACAGCGGCGGAGCGTGCGTCCTCGAGTTCGGCAACGTGTCCCGTTGGTGTCAACGACTTCGCGAAAGACACTCAATACGGCACGAACCAGTATCCGGGGCTCGGGTATCCGGAGTTCGAGGGGGGGTGCACAGCACCTCGTGCACGTAGTCCAGCCAGGTTAGAACCGCGCTCGACGTGCCGGCTGGGCCAACGGGTTCAGCCGGCACCGGGTCGCCGGTTGCCGGCTTCCTGGCGGCGGGAGCAGCACTGGAGTGCGCAACCGCTGACGAGTGCGGCTCGCACCTTGAGCTTCGCTGGGAGTCAACGCTTGACAGATATACACAAATCCGTATAGTCTGCTGACTGTCCGGGTGCTCAACCCGGAACGGCCGGAGGGGCGACCGATCTCGAAACGCGTGTATCGGAGGTCGCCCATCGTGGTTCAACTCAAGTCGCTCATCGACAACTGGATCCTCATCGCGCAAGGTCTGCTCGCGAGCGTGGGTGCGCTCGCGTTTCTGGTCGCATTCATGTACAAGATCGTGGCCGTCGATCCGGCCAGCGTGCCCAGGCCAAGAAGTGGATCGGCCGAATCGTCTTCGGCACCATCGGTGTCGAGGTTGCGGGCACGCTGACCCATGCGCTGATCGCCAGCGTCCCAGCGACGATTCACTGAGCCCGCCGGATGCAAGTGCTTCCGGGCATCGTGCAGGGGATCCGCGATCCCCTCGGCACGATCCTCCAGCTGTTGACCGGCGTGCTCTCGCACTTCATCACGACCGCTCGTGCCGACCTCAACTCCGAGCTGAGTCGCTACCTGTTCACGACCGCCGATCCGACGGCGTCCGGCATCCGGCCTCTGACGTCGAACCCGGCGATCGCGCACCTGAACGGCTCGATGGCGCTGGTTGCCGACGTGCTCGTCGGCGGCGTCATCCTCTACACGTCGCTGCGGAGCATCTTCGAGCACACCAGCCATGCGCGCTACGCGCTCCACCTCGCGATCCCGCGTGTCATGGCGGCGATCGTGATGGTCCACGGGTCGATCTATTTCGTCCAGATGGCGGTGGACCTGAACAACGCGATCGGCGGTGTGGTTCAGTCGCTCGGCGGATCGCTGACCATCGACACCCTCCCCTGGTCGGGGTCGATGAGCCCGGCGACAGTCTCGATCATCCAGGGATCGCAGGACCTGTTCCACGCCCTCTTCGCGCTCGGTGTGGTCGCGGCGGTGGTGATCCTCGTCCTCTCGTATGTCATCCGCACCGCGATGCTGGATATCCTCATCGTGGTCGCGCCCCTGGCCGCGCTGTGCTCGGTGCTGCCCGACACGCGGCGGTATGCCATGACGTGGCTGCGCCTCTTCATGGTCGCTGTGTTCATGCAGGCGGTGCAGTTGATCATCCTGCGGGTCGCTATGGCCGTCGGATTCGGTGCCGGGAGCGGCATCGCAGAGAGCCTGTTCGCGCTTTCGATTCTCTGGATCGTCCTCAAGGTTCCGGGGACGCTGCATGCGGCCTCGCACGTCGAGACCCATGCGCATACCGCGATGCGACACGTCCAGCGGTCGATGCACAAGGCTCTGGCGCCGGCACACCATGTGGTGCGCCACCGGACAGCGCTGTGATCCGCGCGTTCGCGGCGGTCACGGCGCTCGTCGCCGTCGGACTCTGCGGTGGCACCGCGGTCGCAAGCGGCGCCGTTGTGAACAGTCCATCGGCTGCGACCTTCGTGAAGCCGCTCACCCACTCGTGGATCTCGCAGGGATTCGGATGCACCAGCTTCGCGTTCGAACCGATCGACCTCGCCTGTCCGGGCGGACACTGGCATTCGGGCATCGACCTTGCAGCGGCACGCGGGAGCCCGGTGATGGCAACACTGCCCGGTATCGCCACCGTCTTCGTCTCCGCCACAGGCTACCGCCTGCACGTGATCATCGATCACGGCGGCGGTCTGAGCAGCCTCTACGGCCATCTCGACACCGTGCTGGTCGCCAGCGGCGACCTCGTCCTTGGTGGCGAGGTCATCGGCACGGTGGGATCAACCGGGAACGCGACCGGGCCCCATCTGCATTTCGAGATACGGCGCGACGGGATCGCCGAGGACCCACGCCTGGACCTGGCGCTCCCGTGAGGGTGTTAGCCGGTGCGCACTCCGGTCGCGCTGCGGCTCTCGGCGGCGCTGCGCCGTGCCTGCTGCCAGACCACCCAGATCCGCTGCACGGCGGTGACGTTGGTGAGGATGGCGAGGATCCAGAGCGCCCAAATCAGCAGCGGCGCGATCACGAGGCCGATGACCGTGATCACGACCCGCTCGGGGCGCGCGAGCAGACCACCGTCGCAGTTGAAGCCCAGCGACTGGGCACGGGCACGCACGTACGACACCAGCAACGAACCGGTGAGCGCGAAGACGACGAGCATCGGCTCGAGCGTGTGGTGGCCGTGAAAGATGAAGTAATAGAGGAGCGCGATCGAGGTCATCGCCTCGGCGTAGCGGTCCACCGTCGAGTCGAGGAACGCTCCGTAGCGCTGCTCGCGGCCGCTGACGCGGGCGAGGGCGCCGTCGAGGATGTCGAATCCGCTCGAGATCAGCAGCAGAAGACCGCCGGGCAGGAGAAAGCCCAGTGCGATGAGTACCGCGGAGCCGGCGCAGATCAGGAGCCCGAGCATGGTCAGGACGTTCGGTGTTAGGTGCAGTGCACGAAGAGCAGGGACGACGCGACGCGCGCCGGACCTAACCCAGTCCTGGAGCCTGGACGTGAACACCGGATACCACCGTGCTCGCTCCGGCACGTTCGCGTGCCACGCGATACACGTCGAGAACCTCGTCGACAACGTGTTCCCAGTCGTACAGCTGCGCCTTCGCGAGTCCGCGCTCGCTCATCGCCAAGCGTCGTGACGGGTCGTCGATCAGCGCGCCGAGTGCGGCCGCCCACTCCTTGGGATGGCGCGGGGAAACCAGCACGCCGTCGACATCATGCGCGATGACGCTGCTGAAGCCCGGGATCGACGAGGCGATCACCGGCACTCCGCTGGCCATCGCCTCGAGCAGCACGATGCCGAAGCTCTCGCCGCCCGTCGCCGGGGCGCAGAAGATGTCGGCCGACGCGTAGTACCTCGGCAGCAGCTCGGAGGAGACCCGGCCGGCGAACTCGACGTCGGGGATGCCCATCGCCGCGACCTGGCTCTCGTATCCCCAACGCATCGGCCCATCGCCCACGACGACGAGGCGCGCATCGTCGCGAAGGCGGCGGAGCTGGCCATACGCCTCGAGCAGGGTCGGCAGCCCCTTGCGCGACTCGAGCCGGCCGACGAACAGAATCGTGGCCTTGCCGGGCGTGCGCAGCTCCTCGAGCTGTGGATGCTTCGGGTTGAATCGCGAGCAGTCGATGCCGTTGGGGACGACGCGGTACTCGCCTTCGAAGTACCGTGCGATGAAGTCACGCGCCGGCACGCTCACCGCCACGTGGACGTGAAGCCGGTTGAAATAGCGTTTGAGGAACGGCCTGCCGTAGTAATAGCCGAGGTTGCGCCGAGCCATTGCGTGGAAGGTGCCGACATTCGCGCCGCTGTGAAACCGCAGCACCGTGATCGGCAGCGAGGGCACGAGCGGCTCGTGATAGTGGACAACGTCGAAGTGGTTCTCGTCGAGCAGCGCGCGCACCCGACGAACGAGGTGGAACGACAGCGCGATGCGAGCCACGGAGCCGTTGGTCCGGACGGGGACGCTGCGGCCGATGCGCACGTAGCCGGGGATGCCGTGGTCGTCGCCGACGCGGCTCGACGGCGCGAGCACGGTCACGTCGTGGCCGCGAGCCCGGAGCTTTGCGGAGAGGTGGCGGACATGCTCGGTGACCCCCCCGGGGTGCATGAAGTCGTAGGGGGAGACGAGACAGATCTTCATTGCGACGCGGTCGCCGGCCAGATCGGGTCAAGAACATGCCATTGCTCGGGATGCAAGCGGATGGCCTCTTCGAAGATGCCGAGAAGCATCTGCGCAGTCTTGCGCACCTCGGCGTCCCTGGGCGCATCCGGCGAATACCGGAGCTCCGGATGCACCATCGCCCGCACCCGATAGCCATTGCGGAACAGCACGATCGGGACGATCGCGGCGCCGGCGCGGATGGCGATCTCCACCGCTCCGATCGGGATCGGCGCCGGCCGGCCGAAGAACTCGAGCGGCTCGCCGTTCCCGATGAGATCGCGGTCGAGCGCCATGGCCACGACCCCGCCCGACCGGAGGACTTTGAAGACCTCGCGCATCGACGCAGCGCCGAGGCGTCGGGCGGCCTGCGGATCGCCCTCGCGCATCGCCTGGGTGTCGATCGGAATGATGTGGACACCCTGGGCGCGGCGCGCTCCGATCACCCGGTCGAAGAGCTCCTTCGGCCGGAGGACCTCGGCGAGCAACGCCATCTTGCCGCCCATCTTGTTCCACCCCGCCAGGCCGACCTCCCAGGACCCGAAGTGCATCGATGCCACGACCACGCCGTTCCCTCGCGCGATTGCCTCCTCAAAGTGATACAGGTCCGTCATGTCGATCCGCGACGGCAGGTCGGTGCGGTGCGACGACATCTCCATCACGTCCACCCAGCAATGGGTGAGGTTGCGCAGGTTTCGGCGCACCAGGCGCTTGAGCGCCTTGTCGCCGATGCTGGGGATGACGTGCCGGAGGTTGTCGCGGAGACCGTCGAACCGGTCCGGCACCGTGGCCAGCAGCGCGTCGGCCGCACGATCGCCGAGCCAGTACGACACCGACTGGGGGAGCGCACCGACCAACGCCTCGGCGCCGCGGTAGGCGTAGTACGGCAGCATCGGATCCCGCGCAGCACGCTCCAGTGCGCGCGGTCTCGCCGCCACATCGCCGGCCTGCGTCAACGCTGTCGGCTCTCCCCGGTTGGTCGGTGGCTAATTCGTCGCGGGTGTGGCGGGTTCCGCCTCCGCTGCGTCGGCGAGAACCTCGGCGACGCGGCCATTGTGCCGCGCTCCGGTGACCTCAACGCCGGCGATGAATTCCTCAGTCGCACGGTGCGCCTCGTCGTCCGAGACCTGGCGCGGCGGTGACTTCATGAAGTACGAGGCCGGCCCTTCGAGCGTGCCACTGAGGCCACGATCGAGGCCGAGCTTGCAGCAGCGCACCGCGTCGATGACGATGCCCGCGCTGTTCGGCGAGTCGTGGACCTCGAGCTTCAGCTCGACATTGAGCGGCACGTCGCCGAAAGACTTGCCCTCGAGGCGGATGAACGCCCACTTGCGGTCGTTGAGCCAGGGCACGTAGTCCGACGGGCCGATGTGGATGTGCTCCTTGGCCATGGGCGTTGCGAGTTGCGACTGGACGCTGTTGGTCTTGCTGATCTTCTTGCTCATCAACCGCTCGCGCTCGAGCATGTTGAGGAAGTCGGTGTTCCCACCGAAGTTCAGCTGGTAGGTGTTCTCCAGCTCAACCCCGCGCTCGCGGAACAGGTGCGTCAGGACGCGATGGACGATCGTGGCGCCGACCTGCGACTTGATGTCGTCACCGATGATCGGGACGCCGGCCTTGCGGAAGCGCGCCTGCCAGTAATCCTCGCGGGCGATGAAGACCGGCATGCAGTTCACCATCGCGCACGGCGCCTCGAGAATCTGCTCGGTGTACCAACGGGTTGCGGCCTCACTGCCGACCGGTAGGTAATTGACCACCACGTCGGTACCGGTGTCCTTGAGCACCTGGGCGATATCCACCGTGGAGCCGGGCGCCTTGGTGATCACCTCGGACAGGTACTTGCCGAGCCCATCGTGGGTCATGCCCCGCTGCACCGGAATGTTCAGCCGCGGAACATCGCTGAACTTCACGGTGTTGTTCAGCCCGCTGAAGATCGCTTCGGAAACATCCTTGCCGACCTTCTCCTTGTCGATGTCGAACGCTGCGGAGATCTCGATGTCGGAGATGTGGTAGCCCCCGAGGTCCACGTGCATGAGGCCAGGCACGGTGTCGTTCGGATCAGCGTTCTTGTAGTACTCGAGTCCCTGGACAAACGACGAGGCGCAGTTGCCCACGCCGATGATCGCGACTCTTACCTTGTTGCTCACGACGCGCCCTCGTGTATCGGTGTTGGTGATGTGATCTCGGCGGGCGCCCCTGCTGAGGAGATCAGCCGAGAGAAGCTCTTGAAGTGGCTGGCGATGGCGTCGCGATCGAGGCGGCAGAACACCTCACGGCCTTCGCGACGGGTCCGGATCACCTCCGCCTTGCGGAGGATGCGCAGATGCCAGCTCATGCGGGGCTGGCTCACCTGGCAGAATTCCGCGAGCTCGGAGACACGCATCTCGGAGGTTGCGGCGAGCCGCTCGACGATGAGCAGCCTCGTGGGGTTGGCAAGTCCCTCGAAATGCACCGACAGGTCACTGGCGCCGATGGCGATGCTCCCCGGGAGGGCTCGCCGCGGCGGCCGCGACGCGGCGTCGGAACCCATAAAGGAATCTTTCATAAAGGATCGCTTATGAATGTTAGACCGGTCAGGGCTCCGAGCGCAAGCGCCTGGCGTCACTCGCCCGGTTCGTCGTCGATGCCTGCCCGCCGGCTGCCGGGCTCGGGCATGTCGGGTACCGGCGCCTCGGTCGGCGGTTCGGCCTCGGCGATGGAGGCCGGCTCCTCCCGCGACGCGAGGGCCGCGGCGTCGCGCGCCTCGTAGGAAGGGAGGATGACGGCGAGCAGCCGAAGGATCACGACACAGACCAGGATCACCACCAGGAACGCGACCACGGCCAACCCGATGCCGCCCAGGACCGAACCGATGTCCAGGAGCATGCGGGGAGACAGCAGGGCAAGGATCCGGGCAACCACCCGGGAAGGATGGCAGGCACGGCTACGATCGATCCGATGGCCGAGACACCCAGCTCAGCGGAGCTCCCCGCGTCGCTGACGGTTCGACGCGGAAGGATCGTGTTTCGCGCTCGCAGGCCGGTAGCGCTCGTGCTCCCGCTGCTGGCGGTCACCGAGATCGCCGGCGTTATCTGCCTGCTCAACGGCGCCACGATCGGGTGGTTCATCATCGCCGCCCCGCTCATCGGTCTGGCCACCACGGCGGTGATTCTCCGTCCGGCCCTCGAGCTGACCCGAGACGGCCTGGTTCAGCGCCAGTACCCGTACAGCAGCCTCACGCGCTGGGATGTCATCGACTCAGTCGGCATCGCCAGGGCGGGGAACCGGGTGATCCTGGCGTACAAGCTGGTTCCCGATGTGCCACCGCCTCGGCACCAGCCCGCACGGGATCTGCTGCTCGCCGTCAACGCCCCGTACGACGGAGGATGGTTCGCCGATTCCCTTGCCGGTGGTCCCGACGAGGCGCTCGCAGTCGTTACGCGCTATCTGAAGGAGCCGGAGCTTCGAGCGATGCTGCCGGTCACACGTCGCTGAGGGTGTAGCCCGCCCGTATCCTTACCCGTTACCGCGATCGAACGCGCGCGGTGAGCGGCTGACCCAGGGTAGCCAAGTGGTCAAGGCAGCGGTCTGTAAAGCTGATCAGGGGCCTTTCGCGGATGTTCGCCGATGGCCGTAAATGGTTGTGAGATAAGGGATTTCGTGCGGTGGCCTGTTCGCCGGTGACCGGGCGCTAGCGCCGGTGAAGGTGTCAGCGAAGGTGTCATTTCGAGCTAGACCCATCTAGTCAGCGAACCTCGAAACCCGGGGCTCCAGGTTTTCAGCCACAAGGGCGAGCGAATCCGGCGGGTGAGTTGCAGGGGGGATAGCTTCAGTAGGATGCCGCGTGATGATCGATGAGCAGACGCGCAAGAAAATGACTCGCGCCGATCGAGCACTCGTCGCGACCTATCACGAGGCCAAGCTCGCCGAGCTCATCGAGCATGTGCGCGCCGGCCTCGCACGGTATGACGCTGGCGAACTATCCGCCTTCGACGTCGACGAGATCATCCATCACTTCACGCTGGCTGCTCGTGAACTCTGGAAGTTCTGCGGCGCCACCGGCAGCCAGACCCGGATGGCCGCCGCCGCACTGAAGGAATGGGGCAAGGAGGGGCCGGACTGGTGGGAGATCGGGCAGCCCAAGCGCCCTCGATAACGCAGAGGGCTGACCGACCGGCTCGAGCTAGGACGCTCTGTCGTCGCGGGCACTTGCCCTAAGACGCTCGACCAAGGCATCGAGAGCTACAACGGGGATCCGGCGGAGCCTCCCAAGCTTCACCGTCTCAAGCTCGCCAGTGCTGATGAGCTCGTACACGAACGTGCGACCGCATCCGAGTCGCTCCGTGACCTCGGTTATGGTGAGCAACAGTGCGAGCCCCCGCACGACGTGCTCCTGCGAAGGGCGGACAGACGTCGGCGACTGCGAGCGAACAGCGACCTTTTCTGTCGCCGGTTCGTCGAAGATCAACTCTGACTGCGCCATGTCTGCACTCTACATCGCCAGCGCTTACCGGTCGCTTACAC
>PKWB01000181.1 GCA_003131685.1 Candidatus Dormiibacterota bacterium | reverse complement strand
CACGAGCGCATCCGCGACTACGAAAGACTCGGTAGTGTCCTTGCCGCCTACCGCGCCGAAGGCATCCGTTTTGCGCTCGACGACGTGGGCGAAGGTCACTCCACCCTCGAGCTGCTCGCCGCCTCCGGCAGCGAGTACCTCAAGCTGGGGCGCAGCCTCACCATGACCTCGAACCGGATCGGATCGAAGGCGGCGCTGCATGCCACCATCGCCTTCGCACGAGTCAGCGGAGCAGTGGTCATCGCCGAGGGAATCGAGAACGAGTTCGTCGCGGACCTGATGAAGGCGGCCGGCATCCGTTACGGTCAGGGCTTCGGGTTGGGTAAGCCGACCAGGACAAGCGACATCGAGGACGTCGGCAAAGCACTGGCGGGTCGCGCTGCACTCAGCGGGCTACGACCGCGTGCCGTCGTCGCTCCTGGCGGCGAGTGGCAATCAACACTCGACTAAAGCGAGAGCAGGGTCGCTCCTCTGACATCAGTTCGTTGCTCTCGACGAAACCCCTCTACGTGCCGTGGAAGCACGACCTCCCAAAGACCTTTGCCGAGTTGCAGGAGATCCTCATCCGAAATGAATTGGTAGGCGCTGCGGTCGGTCGGAGGAGGGTGCACGCCGAGCGTGGCGAGCCCGACGCGGCGGCACGATTCCGAGACGCGGGCAACGACGCGGATCGGTAGTCGGCCAGCACGTACTGGCCCGGTCAGGCAGACGAACGTTGTGGATGCGCAAGATCGCGTGCATAGAGTTGCTGTCCGCACGTCATACATTTCAGAACGGGACGCTCTGGGGGCGCGGATACCTCCGGCCGGCCATCACCCTCGGCCAGCCCACCATCGTCAGGCATAGGGCTGTCGAAGGTCAGGGGGATGAGTCGGTCAGCGCCGCAATGGACGCATAGTTGACGTAACGTTTCTACATCCTGCTCGGCACGTGTCCCTGTCGTCTGTCCGCTACGGCACGTAGGAATGGATCCTGATCAAATGGCCCGCGTGAAGGTCAACCGCCATGCACGGTTGTCACTACGAGAAGGATCGCGGCAACCGTCATGACTCCGGTGGCGAGCCAACCGAACGTCTTGCTCAACCATCCGCTGGTGTGCTCGCCCATCACCTTGCGATCGGAACCCAGCACCGTGATGAGGATCAGGAGCGGAGGCGCAACCAGGCCATTGATCACAGCCGTGGCGAAGAGCGCCTTGATTGGATCAATGCCGACGAAGTTCATAGCCAATCCACCGAGCATCCCAAATGCAAGGACGCCATAGAAGAAGGGACGGTAGCGCGCCTTGTCAGCAAGCCCCCCACGAACTCCAAAGAACTCCTTCACCGCATAGGCGCCCGAGGCGGCGAGGATCGGGATGGCCAGCAACCCCGTGCCGATGATGCCGAGCGNNCGAAGATGGCGCTGGCGAAGTGGCCGGCGAAGGGCTTGAGCGCCGTCGCGGCCTGGGCGGCGCTCTGGATGTTGGTGATGCCGTGGGCATTGAGCACGGCGGCGGTGGTCAGGATGATCGAGTACATCACGACTTGAGAGAACGCCATCCCGACGACGACATCGGTCCGCGCGGCGCGGAGCTCCTTGCGCGTGATCCCGCGGCGCTCGTTTTCGGTTGCGCCTCCCGCCGCCTTCATCTCGTCGACTTCGCTGGACGCCTGCCAAAAGAACAAGTACGGCGAGATGGTGGTGCCCAGGATGGCGACAAACGCCGTGATGAATGGTGTGCTGAATTCGAAGTGAGGGATGACCGTCGCCTTGAGCAGTACGAGGAGTTGTGGATGGGCGATGAATGCACCCACGACATACGCGAACAGCGCAAGCGTCAAGAACTTGAAGAGGCGAAAGATCAGCGAGTAAGTCACCTGAAATTGGAGGACCAGCAGCAGCGCTGTCACCGGCACCACAAGCCAGACGGCTGGGATACCCCCGGTCTTGTGGCCCCCGCTGGTAAGCAACTGTCCCCCAGCCGCCACCGCACCGATGTCAGCTCCGACATTGATGGTGTTGGCCACGAGCAAGGCAAGAATCGCGACGCCCACCAACCACGTCGGGAACTTTCGACGGAGGCTGGTGCCCAATCCGACCCCGGTATGGAGCGCAATGCGAGCGCACGATTCCTGAACGGCAACCATGAGCGGGAAGGTGAAGAGGGCGGTCCACAGGAATCCATAGCCGAACTGGCTCCCGACCTGCGAGTACGTTCCGATGCCGCTGGGATCGTCATCACTTGCGCCGGTGATCAGTCCCGGACCCAGGATCTGCAGAAACCCGAACGGACCCCCTTTGGTGATCGCCGCGATGGTTGAACGCCCGGCAACTGGCGTGCCGGTCGGTGCCTCGCCGGCCGTCTTGCCCTTGCTCACCTCGTCAACTGGCGGTTCCGGGTCGGCGGACCCGCTCGTCAGTGCGTCGACGATCGGGTCCGGTTTCTCGTCCAATTCCGGCTGATGCCGAAAGTGATCGCGACGACGGGTGCGCATCGAATCAATCCTCCTCTATCCGATGCGCCCGCAACCGGATCACGACCCGCCGATTTTTGAACCGGTGCCGTTGGCCCGTGGGCCACGGTCACGGAGCGTTGCTGCCCAGCCTCATGCCACGCGAGTGGTGCGTAGTTACCCGTCTGACGAAGTCGGGTCGTACATCACTCGCGCGCGATGCGTGTCCTTGGCCGACTGAAGAAGTCGATCAGAGCACGAATCAGTTCTTGGGGGGCCTCCTCCGCCATGTGGTGACCCGCCTTGATGGCGTGACCGGTGAGGTCGGGGGCCCAGGTGCGCCAGACGACGTTCACCGAGGTTCCTTGCTAAGCCGCGCCGCCTCGTCGAGAAGTGCCTGGTTGATCTTCGCAGAATCGACGTTCTTGACGACATCATCGATCACCTGTCGCACCGTTGATCCGCGCGCATGCCGGTCCTCAGCGGTGGTGCCGTCTGCCACCCAGGCGACGAGTTCGCGAAACCCTTCGATCCCGATCGTCAGCACCAGCTGAAGTTCAGAGTCGTGCTGATCATGCGGGGCGGGTTGGTCGGTCATGGGTTCCTCCTCATGTCTACGCCGGCAGGTACATCGACTCCCGCCTGAGCGGCGGGTTTACCCGGCATAGCCGTGACGATGTTGCAGTCCCTGACGTCGATCGCGGGCATTTGTGATCCTCTCAGTGGAGGTTTGGCGGTGGAAGGTTCAATCGCAGCACTGAAGGATCGCCTCCCCGCTGGGCTTGAATGCGTGCGACGACAACCTCACCGGAACATGCGCCCGCGCTTGCCGACGCCGACGACGCGCAGGACGGCGAGCAGAATGACCGCGCCCACTAGTTCGTGCTGGTTGCGTTGCGAGCCATCGCCATGGTGACAACCTTGGCGATGACCGCAGCGCCCAGGGCATAGATGACCACCCCCAGGACGTCAGCCCAGATCACCAGGTTGCTGCGCGCCGCATAGGTGGTCTTGAAGATGCCTGCGAACGGCGCCGCCAGGACCTTCCCGACTGAAAAGACGAAGGCTGCGAAGCCGACGTCGTTCGCCCCGGCGGCGTGGAGGACGAAGTCAAGGGCCAGAAACGCAATGACGATGCCGGCGATCAGCCAGACGAACTCAACTCCCGGAGCTCTTCCCGACCACGCCCGCGTGGTGCTCAGGCGTGTACTCGTGCCGGTGACCGGATCGGCGTTCGTCTGAGTTGTGCGGTTCACCCTGCTCTGGTTCGGCCCAGCGTTGGTGCCCGCCCGATCCTGAGTCTGCATGTCAGTCATCCGTAAGCTCCTTGGCGGACGCACGACACTGAGATTCCCTCACGTCGGGCCCACGTTTTCGCAGTCTGCGTCGACACCCGCAACAATTGCCGCAACAATGGAACCGACATGCACGTGCGTCCGTGATCTATCCCATGATGGAGGGCGATCAGGATCCGAACACGAAGACGGCAAAGCCGCCGATGCAGAGCCACGCGGCAGCTGCCCCCACGATCCAGATCGCGGTGCGGCGCCTGGTGTCGAATGGGCGCAAGCGGCGTCTCCGAAAATACCTCTGTCGGACCTCGAGGGTGTCAATCCCGGATGGCGGTGCCACTAAAGATCGCTCGTGAGTGCCATCCAACCAGATTGCCTGCTAGGGCGTAACAAGCTCAGCAACATTGGCGCCGTCATCCAAGCGCAGGCATGCCGATTCCCAAAAACCCAGCCGAGATCGGAACCGTTCGGCCTGAGCCACAACGACCGGCACATTGGTCAACTCGACCTCGCGGCGCGCCTCG
>PKWB01000095.1 GCA_003131685.1 Candidatus Dormiibacterota bacterium | reverse complement strand
TTTTCCGCCGGCTTCGTCGAGGTGGGCACGATCTGGCAGCACCTCGCCAATCGGGTGCTCATCGCCGTTCGTTGAGGCAGGCGGTCCGAGCGGAGGCGGTGTGATCGCTGTACCCTGCGGGCACTCATGGGGTTGAACGGGTCGCTGTAGCGTGTCCGGGGAGACGCCAGACACGACAGCTGCTGTGCTCGAGGTTGCCGGGATCGATGTGCGCTTCGACGGCGTGGTCGCNNCGGCCTCATCGGTCCGAACGGCGCGGGCAAGACGACGCTGTTCAACGCAGTCTCACGATTCGTGACGCCGGTCACGGGGACCATCACCTACAAGGGTCAGTCGCTCCTCGGGCTGCCGACCTGGCGGCTCGCACACATGGGGATTGCCCGAACACTCCAGGGACTGGGGCTGTGGCCGACGCTCACGGTGCTCGAGAACGTGGTCGCGGGCTCGCCGTCACGGACCCGGCTGGCGCCGGACCTCCTGGCGCTTCCGGGTGCCGACCGTCGTATCGCTGCACTCAGGGAGGAGGCGCTCGCGAACCTCGGCGAGCTCGGCGTTGCCGATCGTGCCGGTGCATATCCCGGCGCCCTTCCGCACGGTGTCCAGAAGCGGGTCATCATCGCCCGCGCTCTGATGGCTCGCCCGTCCCTGCTGCTGCTCGACGAACCGGCGAGCGGGCTCTCCGCCACCGATGTCAGCGAGCTCATCGACCTGCTGCGCTCGATGCGCACGCGGATGGCGATCGCGCTGGTCGAGCACCACGTCGACATGGTCATGGCCGTCAGCGACACCATCACCGTGCTCAATCTCGGGCAGGTGATCGCTTCCGGATCGCCCGCCGAGATTCGTGCCAACAGCGAAGTCGCCAACGCGTACCTGGGGCAGACGGTCGCGCATGCTTGAGGTGACCGATCTCACCGTCGCATACGGCGGCGTCATCGCCCTCGAGAACGTGTCGCTCTCGGTTCCCGAGGGCAGCATCACCGCCGTGCTGGGGGCGAACGGCGCCGGCAAGACGACGCTGGTGAGAACCATCTCCGGCCTCATCAAGCCGCGTCGTGGCTCGGTGATGCTCGGCACCCAGCAGCTGATCGGCCGGTCGCCTGAGGTCATCGCCCGCCTGGGCGTCGGTCACGTCCCCGAGGGACACGGCATCGTGAGCGAGCTGACGGTCGACGAGAATCTCCGCCTCGGTGGTCTCTGGCGTCGCGATCGGGCCGACCAACGGGTGGCGATCGAGGAGGCATACGAGCTCTTTCCACCGCTTCGGGTGCGCCGCTCCGTGCACGCATCGAACCTGAGCGGGGGAGAGCGGCAGATGCTGTCGATCGGCAGGGCGATGGTCGCCCGCCCAACGGCCCTGCTCCTCGACGAGCCTTCGCTCGGGCTCGCCGGAGGCCTGCTAGCACAGATCATGCAGCGACTGGTCGCGCTGGTCACCGAGCGAAAGTTGAGCGTACTGCTCATCGAGCAGAACGCTCGCTCCGCGCTGTCGGTGGCAGACCAGGCGGTCGTCCTGTCACTGGGCAGGGTCGAGCTGCGCGACACAGCGGAGCGCCTGGCCGGCGACGACGCGCTGCGTCACGCGTACCTGGGGTACTGAGCATGCACCTGTTCCTGATCTACACCGTCGACGGGATCACCAATGGGATGGTCTACGCGGCGGTGGCGCTCGCCCTCGTGATGATCTGGCGCGCGACCCGGATCATCAACTACGCGCAGGGCGCGATGGCGATGTTCACCACCTACATCGCGCTCATCGTGATCAGGCATGGCGCGCCCTACTGGCTGGGATTCGTGGTCGCACTCGCGACCGGTCTGGTGATCGGGGCGGTCACCGAACGGGTGCTGGTGCGGCCGGTCGAGTCGCGACCACCGCTCAACGCGGTCATCCTGAGCCTTGGCGTGCTCATCCTCCTCGAGGCGATCGCGCCGATGCTCTTCGGCGGCCAGACTCAGTCCTTCCCGGTGCCGGTTTCGAACACCGACCTCGTGGTTGGCGGAACCTCGCTCGATATCTCGCCCTTTGCCCTGTTCACGATCGGCGCCGTGCTGGTCGCGATGCTGCTCCTCTTCCTGGTGTTCCAGCGCACCACCCTGGGGCTGCGGATGCGCGCGGCCGCATTCAATCCAGAGATCGCTCGCATCCTCGGCATTCGCGTCGGCAGGATGCTCACCCTCGGCTGGGGGCTCGCAGCGTTGCTCGGCGCTCTCGCGGGCATGCTGGCGGCGCCGTCGGTGTACCTGTATCCGAGCAACATGGACGAGGTGCTCGTGTTCGGGTTCACGGGAGCCATCATCGGGGGTCTCGAGAGCCCGGTTGGCGCTGTGGCCGGAGCGGTCGGCGTGGGCCTTGCACTCAGCTACGTGAGCGGGTATGTCGGGTCGGATCTCGCGCCGCTTGGTGGCTTCGCGATCCTCATCGTCGTGCTCATGCTCCGTCCGCAGGGACTGTTCAGCTTCGGGAGGCAGCGTCAGGTATGAGCGCGACGCTGCGTGGTTCGACCCTGCTCCGCCACGGACTGTTCTTCCTGGGGCTCGCCCTCGTGCTCCTGCTCCTCACCTCATTCGTCTTCGATCAGTACACCAATTACAACGTCACCGAGGTGGCGATCTACGCGATCTCCGCGGCCGGGCTGACCGTGCTCACCGGAATCAATGGTCAGGTCTCACTCGGTCATGGCGCGCTGATGATGATCGGGGCGTATACGACGTCGGTGCTGCTCACCTGGCATCCCGATCTGCCGATGATCCTCCTGCTGCTGTTGTCGATCGCGACCACCGGGATCGCCGGCGCGATCGTCGGCATCGCCGGGGCACGATTGCGCGGACCATACCTCGCCGGTGCGACCCTGGCCCTGGCGGTGGCGCTGCCGCAGGTGCCGTCCCATTTCGCGAGCGTGTTCGGCGGCAATCAGGGCCTCAACGTCCCGTCGCCCGGACCACCCGCCTTCCTGGGTGCAAGTTTCTCCCCCGAACAGTGGCTCGCATGGATCACGCTTGCCGCCGCGGTGATCGCCTTCTTCGTGCTCGCGAACCTGGTGCGAGGCGCCACCGGCAGGCGGTTCCGGATGGTGCGCGACAACGAGGTCGCGGCGCGGCTTTCGGGCATCGATGTCGCGCGCACGCAGGTGCTCGCCTACATGATTAGCGCGGCGTGCGCGGGGCTTGCCGGGTCGTTGTTCGCCTACTGGGTGACGGTCACCTCCCCAAGCGGATTCACGCTCAACCTGTCGTTGTCGCTGCTCACCGCGATCGTGATCGGCGGGCTCGGCAGCCTCACCNNTCACCGGCGCCATCATCGGGTCGTTCATCCTC
The DNA here is from genome assembly GCA_003131685.1 of Candidatus Dormiibacterota bacterium. Lineage (GTDB taxonomy): Bacteria > Chloroflexota > Dormibacteria > Aeolococcales > Aeolococcaceae > Palsa-851. Next base: position 25,116 of record PKWB01000095.1, on the reverse strand, counting down.
GTCTACCTGCCGGTGTGGACCGGTGGATTTGCGAGCAGCCTCAACCTCTCGAGCAATGTTGCCAACAATGTCCCGCTGGCCATCTATGGGATCGTCCTCATCGTGGCGATCCTCGTGTTCCCGCGCGGAATCGCCGGAGGGATCGCATCCATCGTCCGCGGCGCCATTCGGATCGCGCNNACCTTGGCGGTGGCCGCCGCCGGCGGCGCGGCAGCGCTGCTGACCGCGGCCTGCGGCAGCTCCACTCCCACGTCCACGTCCAACACCGCGTCGGCGCCGGGGATCACGGCGAGCCAGGTGACCATCGGGAGCACACAGCCGCTCACCGGGCCGGCCGCGCCCGGCTACTCGGAGATCGCACCCGCTTCCAACGCGTACTTCAAGTACGTGAATGCACACGGTGGAGTCAACGGGCGGAAGATCAACTACATCTACCTTGACGACCAGTACAACCCCACCAGCACCGCGACCCAGACCCACAAGCTGGTCCTGCAGGACCAGGTCTTCGCGATGTTCCAGGCGCTGGGCACGCCGACCCACCTGTCGGTGGTGAGCTACCTCAACTCCAACCACGTGCCCGATCTCTTCGTAGCCTCGGGCTGCAACTGCTGGAACAACACCTCGCTGTACCCGGAGACCTTCGGCTGGCAACCCAACTACACGATCGAAGGCAAGATCCTCGGGCAGTACATCGCGCAGAACTTCGCCAGCAAGAAGGTTGGCTTCTTCCTGCAGGGACCCAATGACGAGTTCGGCGCCGACGGTCTCCTCGGCGTGATGGATGCGCTGCAGGGCAAGGGCCTGAACGTCGACTCGACGCCGGCGTACTACACGCCGACAGCCGCCGGTGCGATGGCGGTCGGTGCCGCGATCGCGGGCCTGCAGGCGCAGGGTGTCCAGGTGATCGTGAGCTTCTCGGTCCCGCTGTTCACGGCGATCGCGGAGGCGAGCGCGGCCGGGCTCAACTATCACGCCCAGTTCGTGGTGAGCAACGTCGGATCGGATCCACCGACGCTCGCCGGCATCCTCACCGGTGGGGCGCTCGGCAAGAAGCTCCCGGCGGGTCTGATCGGCGGCACGATCAGCGATACATACCTCCCGCTGCTGACAACCTCGACGAACCCCTGGGTGACGCTCTTCAAGAGCATCGAGGCGACCTACGCGCCGTCGCTGCCGTGGGATGGCAACGTCGAATACGGCATGTCGGAGGCCTACACATTTGTGCAGGCGCTCAAGGCCGCCGGCCAGAACCCGACGCGGGCGAGCATCGTCGCCGCCGTCGAGAGCAGCCACTGGACCGACGGGCCGGGACTGACGCCCTATGCGTATTCGTCGAGCGACCACAACGGCTTCACGGGTGTGCAGATGGTCACGGTCGATGCGACCGGCAATCTGACCACGCTCGGACCGGTGGAGACCACCGATGACACCGCGAGCGGTGCGATCAGCACCTTCTCAGGTGCGGCGTCGACACCTCCTGCGAGCGGCATACCGAGCGACTGATCGCGTTGTTTGGGGACCGCGAGGCGTGACTCGCGGTCCTCACGCACGCGCCCGTCGGGCCGGACCACCACCCATGTGATAATCGGGCCGGATGGCAGTTCTGGGTCGCGCCCTGCTGGGACGCCCGTTGCCCAGTTCCGCGCAGCAACACGAGCGCCTGAGCAAGACCGCGGGAATCGGTGCGTTCGGTCTCGATGCGCTGTCCTCGGTGGCGTATGGCCCGGACGAGATCCTCTACGTCCTGCTCCTCGCGGGGACCGCCGGTGTCGCGTTCGACCTTCCGATCGCCGCGGCCATCGCGCTGTTGCTGGCGATCGTCGTCCTCTCGTACCGGCAGACGATCCACGCGTATCCAAACGGCGGTGGGTCGTTCACCGTCGCGAGCCGGAATCTCGGTCGCACCCCGGGTTTGGTGGCTGCCGGTTCGCTGATGGTCGACTACCTGACCACGGTGGCCGTCTCGGTGACCGCCGGGGTTGCCGCGCTGATCGCGTTCGTTCCGGCGATCAACCCGTATCGGGTGGTGATCGACGTCGTCGCGATCGTGCTGCTGATGGTGATCAATCTCCGCGGCGTCCGCGAGGCGGGAGCCGCGTTCATCCTGCCGACTTACGTCTTCGTGCTCTCGCTTGCGGCGCTGCTCCTCATCGCAGCATTCCGAATCGCGACCGGTAATCCGCCGCATCAACTCCACACCATCCCGAGCGCCACCGAGGGGCTGAGTGTGTTTCTCGTGCTGCGCGCCTTCGCCGGCGGATGCACCGCGATGACCGGCGTGGAGGCGATCGCCAACGGCGTCCCGGCATTCGAGCCACCGGAGTCGCAGAATGCCGCCCGGACATTGACGATCCTGGCGTGCCTCCTCGGCGCACTTTTCCTCGGCGTTGCGCTGCTCGGCCGCAGCATCGGTGCCATTCCCACCGACCAATCCAATGTGATCGCTCAGATCGGCGAAGCGACGGCACCCAACAGCCCGCTCTTCTACATCGTGCAGATATCGTCGGCCGCGATCCTGCTGCTCGCCGCCAACACGTCGTTCAACGGGTTTCCGCGGCTGGCTGCGGTGATGTCACGCGAGGACTACTTCCCGCACCAGTTCAGCCATCGCGGCCTCAAGCTCGCATACTCGAACGGGATCATCGTGATCGGCGTCCTGGCGATCGCGCTGGTGATCGTCTTCGGGGGCAATACCCATGCCCTGATCCCCCTGTACGCGGTTGGCGTCTTCATCTGTTTCACGCTGTCTCAGTCGGGCATGGTGATGCACTGGCTGCACAGTAGGGAGCAGCGCCGGCACCTGAAACTGGCGGTCAACGCGGTGGGGGCGGTCACCACCGGTGCGGTGGCAATCATCGTTGCGAGCACGAAGTTCCTCGAGGGAGCGTGGATCGTGCTTCTCCTCGTGCCCCTGCTGGCGATCAACTTCTGGGCGATTCATCGACACTATGCGCACGCCCGTAAGGAGCTCGCCTCGGTACCGAAGCGCCATCGGGTCGGCAAGCAGCGCGTGATCGTGCCCGTCCAGGACCTCAACGCGGCAAGCGCCGCTGCGGTGGAGTACGCGCTGAGCATCACCACAGCGAGCAGGATCACCGCGGTCCACGTCCGTGTCGACTCGGACGAAACGCGCGACGCGACCCTTCCCGAGCGCTGGAAGCAGTGGTCGCCCGACGTCGAGCTGCGGGTGATCACCTCCCCATATCGCGAGTTGATCAGTCCCGTGATCGCCGAGATCGAACGGTGCCATCGCGAAGGCGATCCCACCGTGACGGTCGTCCTCCCCGACATCCTGCCGCGCGCGTGGTACCAGACCTTGCTCCACAATCAGTCCGAGCTGGCATTCAAGCTCGCTCTCCTGCATCACCCCGGCGTGGTGGTGACGTCGGTGCCGTTCCAGCTTCGCGGATAATCCGGCGGCGCGTCACTCCGGGGGCTTGGTGCGCTTCAGCTTGCGATGCACCGACATGTACGTGCGGCCCCGATAGCGGCTGTCGGGACGAGGGCGGGTCGGTGGCAGCCGGATCCCCCAGAAGATCAGCGCACCGACGCCGGCACCGAGCACGAGCAGGAGAGTGACGCCGACCATTGCAAGGAGTGTAGGCCTCGCTCGCCGCTGCCCCCGTTTCAGCGTCGAAAGGTATGGTGGGAAATCCGGCTTGACCCTCGGCCTCGGACCATCTCAGTTGGAGTCAGATTGACAGCGACCATACCGGCGAATCCGGCCACCGCCGACGCCGCTCGCGGTGCAGGCGAACGGCCCGCGGTGATCCGCACCGTGGACCTCACCAAGATCTACACGGGGAAGGTCAAGGCAGTCGACGGTCTCAACCTCACGGTGTTCCAGGGAGAGATCTTCGGCCTGCTCGGTCCCAACGGCGCCGGCAAGACGACCACGGCGAGCATGCTCACCACGCGAACCATCCCCACCCACGGCCAGGCATATGTCGGTGACGTCGACGTCATTGCGCACCCGGCCGTCGCCAAGCAACTGATCGGGGTGGTGCCGCAGACCAACACGCTGGACCGCGCCCTGACCGTCTGGGAGAACCTGTACTTCCACGGCCGGTTCTTCGGCATGGGATCCCAGGCGTCCCGGCGGGCTGCCGACGAGATGCTCGTCCGGTTCCGGCTGACGGAGCGCGCGAGGGCACCGGTCATGGCGCTCTCCGGAGGCCTCGCCCAGCGCCTGATGGTGGCGCGGGCAATCATGCACCACCCTGCGGTGCTGTTCCTCGACGAGCCGACCGCCGGGCTCGATCCGCAGAGCCGGATCGCGCTCTGGGAGATCCTCGGNNAGTCTCTGCAACCGCATCGGGATCATGGACCACGGCAGGATCCTCGCCCTGGACACGCCGGCGCGCCTCAAGGAGACGATCGGCGCGGACACGATGGTCACCATCACCGCTGACGGCGATCTCGACGCGCTCGGGCTCCGGCTGCGCCAGGACGTGGCCGGCGTTGAATCGGCCGTGACGCGGAAGGGCACCGTTCAGCTCGCAGTGCGTGGCGGAGATCGAGTGCTCATCCGGGTCATCGACAGCGCCGACCGCGCGGGCTTCGTCGTGCGCGATGTTCAGGTCGCCGAGCCGAACCTCGAAACCGTCTTCATCAACCTCACCGGGAAGGAGCTTCGCGAATGACGGCAGTCATCGCTCCGGCGCAGCCGACCGCACCACCGAGCCTCCAGCCACGGCGCTCGGCGGTCGCGTCGTCGCGAATCGCGTTCGGCGCGCTGCTCCTTCGCGACCTGGTGGTGCTCCGGAAACGCCTGCGCGAGTTCATTCCGCGAACAGTGATCCAGCCCTTCCTGCTCTGCTTCGTCTTCCTCTACGTCTTCCCAACCATCGGGCAGGGAGTCGGCGGCGGTCGTGGTGCGGCAGGGGAGTCCGCGTTCGCGACTATCCTCGTCGCCGGGGTGGTGGGTCTCTCGATGATGTTCCAGGGAATCCAGGCCGTCGCGCTGCCGATGGTCCAGGAGTTCGGGTATACGAAGGAGATCGAGGACCGCGTCCTGGCACCGCTCCCGGTATCGCTGGTCGCCATGGAGAAGGTTCTGTTCGGCGCCATCCAGGGGCTGCTGGCCGCGGCGATCGTGTTCCCGATCGCGGCCGTGGTCCACGCCAGCGGCGTGCACATCCACCTCCAGGTGCACTGGCTCGAGCTGATCACGCTCATCCCGCTCGGGTGCATCACCTGCTCGTCACTCGGGCTCACATTCGGGACCATCTTCGATCCGCGCACCGTGCCCCTGCTCTTCGGGATCATCATCCTGCCGCTGACCTTTCTCGGCGGCACGTACTACTCATGGACGACGCTCGCGCCGGTGACGATCGGCGGGTTCCACTGGTTGCAGATCCTCGTGCTCGTCAATCCGCTCATCTATATCAACGAGGGAATGCGAGGGGCGCTGACCACTGCGCCGCACATGTCGCTCTGGGTGGTCTACCCCGTGCTCCTCGCGTTCAGCGCGCTGTTCCTGTGGACGGGAATTCGGAACTTCCGCCGCCGGGTGATCAGCTGATCCGCGGCGAGTGCACGTCGCGGCTCCGCGCCCAGCTGAGGCCGTGCACCACCAGCCGCCACCCGAAGGTGGTCAGGCCGATGAAGATGAACGTCACGACGATGAAGGCAATCGGCGTGCTGCGGTGGGTGATGCCGGCTCGCAGCGCGAGACCGATCACGCTCCCCGCCGCCCACGTGCAGGCGAGGATCACCCATCTATCGAGTGGCGCCCTGTACAGCTGCAGTGCGAGCGCGACCACGAACCACCCGACGAGGAACGGCCAGAGCACCGTGAGATACCAGGCAATTCCCGAGGAGATGTCGTGACTGGCCCGGCCCAGCACGACGAAGAGGGCGAGGCACACCGCGTCGACGCCGGCGGCGAGGGCGCGAACGGTCCAAGGGCGCATGGCGCCGCGAAGATAGCAGGCGGCGAGGTCATTTCGGAGCACCAGGCACGAGTGCGACGAAGCTACGACGTGGTCACCGATGCCTACACCGAGCGCGTGCACGACGAGTTGCGCCACAAGCCGCTCGACCGAGCGCTGCTGACGGCGTTTGCCGAACAGGTGCGCGGCGAGTTCGGTCCGCACGCCTCGGTCTGCGACGCCGGCTGCGGTCCCGGGCATGTCGCAGCCTTCCTAACGGGCCTGGGGCTCGCGGTCACCGGTATCGATCTCTCGCCGGCGATGGTGGACCGAGCGCGAGCCCTGCACCCGGAACTCATCTTCGAGGTCGGGACCATGACGGCGCTCGAGGCCGCTGACGGCCGGTGGCAGGGACTGATTGCCTTCTATTCGATCATCCATCTCACCAGCGACGCGGAGATCCGCGCCGCCCTGCGCGAGTTCCACCGCACCGTCGTCGACAGAGGCGTGCTCCTGGTCGCCGTCCATCTCGGTGAGCTCGGCGACGCCACGGTCCACGCCGACGAGATGCTTGGCGTCGGCGTCGACATGGACTTCCGCTTCTTCGACGCCGAATGGCTCGTCGGCGAGGTGAGGGCTGCCGGCTTCGAAGTCGAGGCACGGCTGGTGCGTGCACCCTATCCCGACGTCGAGGTGCAGACCACCCGGGTCTACCTCATGGCGCGACGGGTGCGAGGGAAGGAAAGGGTGGGAGGCATGGAAACTTGACTTCGGCGCTCGGGATTCCATACCATCGGGTTCATACATGGACGAGACACCACGGCTGACTCGCCGTCGCTGGCTCGACTGGGGACGCTGCCGGTCTGACAGGGCAAGCTGTCCAGCCTAGGCCTCGTGAAGTCCGGTTACGCGACGGCGCGGCGCCCGCGCCCGACATCTCGCAACCGTGCGGCCCTCCGCCGCTCAGGAACAGCCAACAGCAACAGGAGCATTTCCTCATGACCGAATACGCCCATCCAGAGGTCCTGGTCACCACCGAGTGGCTGGCCAGTCACCTCACCGACCCGCAGGTGCGGGTGCTCGAAGTCGATTACGACCCGTCTGCCTCGTACGAGCTGGGCCACATCCCCGGCGCGACCCTGGTCGACTGGAAGCGTGACATCAACGATCCGGTTCGCCGCGACATCCTCTCCAAGGGGCAGTTCGAGCAGCTCCTCTCGAGGATCGGAGCGACCCCGGACACGACACTCGTCCTGTACGGCGACTTCCGCAACTGGTTCGCGGCGTTCGCCTTCTGGACCTTCCGCATCTACGGCCACGCGGACATCAGGCTGCTGAACGGCGGCCGTCGCAAGTGGATCGACGAGGGACGCGAGGTCACCGAGGAGACCCCATCGTTCACCGCGACCTCATACAAGGCGCCGGATGCCGACACCTCGATTCGCAGCTTCCGCGGCGATGTCGAGAAGGCTCTCGGCGTCGAGGGTCGGGCGCTCGTCGACGTTCGCTCGCCTGCCGAGTTCAAGGGAGAGATCTCCGCGCCGCCGGAGTACTCGAACGAGGGCGCGCAGCGCAGCGGACACATCCCCGGCGCCGCCAACATTCCCTGGGCACAGGCCATCCAGGACGACGACACGTTCAAGCCGGCCGATGCGCTCCGCGAGCTTTACGCGGCGCAGGGCGTCACCGCCGACAAGTCGGTGATCACGTACTGCCGGATCGGCGAGCGCTCGTCGCACACCTGGTTCGTCCTGAGCTACCTGCTCGGTTTCCCGGCGGTGAGCAACTACGACGGGTCGTGGAGCGAGTGGGGCAACTCGGTCGGTCTGCCGATCGAGAAGGAAGCCCGCGAAGCGGTGGCCGTCTGACCTGACACCAGCATTGGTGTCCCGGCGAGGGTGACCTCGCCGGGGCGCCGTGTTCCCCGGCGATACGTGATTGATGCCGGGATGAAGGCGACCACGGAGACGGCCGCCGTCCCCACGACGAGCGCGCTCCAGCCGATTGTCTCGACGAGCGCTGCGGCGGCGATCGCGCCGACCAGCATGCCCGAATACAGCAGCAGGCGCATGACGCCATTCACCCTTCCGAGCAGCCCCGCGGGCACGCGCTGTTGCAGGGCCGTCTGGCCCCGGGTCTGATAGAGCGCGGCCGCGGCGGTGCTGACAAACAGCAGCGCGAGGGCGGGGATGAGCGCATCGGTGCGTGCGAAGAGACCCAGTGGGATGACCTCGATGAGGAAGCCGGCGGCGATCCCTCGAGCGCCGATGGTTCGAGGGGTCCAGCGCAGGAGCAGCGTGCTTCCCACGACCCCGCCGGCTCCGACTGCCGCGTACAGCCACCCCACATCGGTGGCCTGCCCGAAGCGGTCCGCTGCGGCGACGACGAGCACCGCCTGGAGGGCGGTGATCGCCAGGGCGCTGCAGAAGAACGACGCCGCGAGCGATCGAAGCATCGGGTCGTGGCCCACCATCGCGGTGGCACGGGAGCGAGTCATCGTCCCTCGGCCGTGTGCCGGCGCCGGCCCGACGCGCAGGGACAGCATGAGGATGCCCGCCAGGCTGAAGGAGGCGGCATCGACTGCCACGAGGATCTGCGGTTGCATGAACGGGAGGACAAGGGCGCCGATCGCCGGGGCGACGAGCACGCTCGACTCGGAGAGCCCGCTGTAGATGGCGTTGACGCGAAGAAGCCGGGGTGCTGAGGTCACTCGCGGAATGCAGGCGGAATAGCCCGGCTGGGCGATCGATCCGAGGAACCCGGCGATCGCCACCGCGACGAGAATTGCCCAGATCGTGCCGGTGTTCGCGAAGACGACGATGGCGACGGTGAGCGCGCATTGCCCCAGCGCCGACCACCCGGCGACACGGCTCGGCCCGTAGCGGTCGGCGAGTGAACCACCCAGCGTTGGACCGAGCACCCTCGGAGCGAACCGGGCGAGGATGTACAGCGCCGGCGCCGCGGGTCGGTGCGTGAGATCAAACAGGAGGACCGCAAGAGCGACGACCGTGAGCCAGTCACCGTAACTCGAGATTCCGGCGGCCAGCAGGAGGCGCGCGGACCGCTCGGCCACGGGCAGCGGGCCTGCTGCTCGCGGAAAGAACCGCGCGGTATCGATCGTCATGTCGACTCCTGAGGCAGGAAAAGAAAACGAAGCACGACGCCGTGGGCAGATACCCACGACGTCGCACCCAACGGATTCAGATATCCCGAGCGCTGTCGGGAATCAACGGTTGGGGCTCAGCCCCAGCCAGCGCCTGCTGTCATTTCCGCCTCCATGGATACCGCCGGCACCAAACCACGGCATCACGCCGTGACTGGCCTCCAGAGGGTGCGGTATCCCCGCTCGCTCCGTTCGCAGTGCTTGGGCTGAGTTAACAACGCTTCTTTGGATCTGCACAACTCTTTGCGTGTCTACCCGAAATCCTGACAACCGTCGGCGAAGGGGACCCCGGTTTGACCGTCACCCGGGGTTGCGACCCTCGCTCAGAGCGGTGACGAAGAGCAGCGCCCCACCCACGGCGCAGACGATCAGGACCGTCGACTCCCAGCCGAGGGGCTGCACCAGCGAAACTGCGGCAATCGCTCCGAGGACCATGCCGAGGAAGCCACTGAAGCGAACGACCGCAGTCGTCCGTCCCACCAGCTCGCGCGACGTCCGCTGCTGAAGCCCGACGGCGCCACGCGTCTGATACAGGGTTGCGCCCATGCCGCTGACAAAAAGGAGCGCCATGGCGAGGGGGAGGCTGGTCACAAAGGTGAAGGCTGCGAGCGGCACCAGCTCGAGCGCCGTGCCCGCAACGATCGATTGCGCGGCAACCCGGACCGGAGTTCGTCGTATGACGGGAAGGGTGCCGAGGAGCGAGCCCGCGCCGACCGACGCGTAGAGCCAGCCGACCAACGTGTCATGCCCGAAGCGACCCGCTGCGGCAACCACAAGCACGGCCTGGAGGGTTGTGACCGCGGCGCTGTTGGTGATGTAGGCGGCCGCCAGTAGCCGGAGCATGGGGTCGCGCATGACGATGGGAATCCCTGCGGTCATCCGGCCCGATATGGGGCCGCTCGCCGGGCCGACGCGCATGAGTGTGGTCAAGAGCCCCGCCGCCACAAGGAACGAGATGGCATCAGCGACAATCAGCGCCTGGGGCGCGACCCAGGTGAGGAGAAGGGCGCCCGCGGCCGGCGACACGAGGATGCTCGAGCTGTTGAGCGCTGAGTAGGTGCCCTGGATCCTCCCGAGACCAGCCGGCGTGGTGACCCGAGGAATCAGCGCCGAGTAGCAGGGCTGCGCGGCTGAGCTGAGAAATTGAGCAAGCGCGACTGCGACGTAGATCGCCCAGATGACGTCGAGATCAGCGAACGCGACGATGGCGGCGGTGAGGATTCCCTGGAGCACGGCGCATGCGGCTGCGATGCGTGCCGGTCCAAACCGGTCAGCGAGAGCGCCGCCCGGGAACGGCCCCACGAGGCGCGGGGCGACGCGGGCCAGCATGTACAGCGCGGGGCCGAACGGAGAGTGGGTGACGCGGTAGAGCAGCACCAGCAGAGCCACGGTGGTCAGCCAATCCCCGTAGACGGACGTACCGGCTGCCATCAGCAACCTGACCGCCGGACTCAGTGCGCCGGCAGCGCGTGGCGTCGATGGCGCGTCCGCCGATGCTCTCAGCGCCGAATCCCTCCAGGGGAGATCTGACTTGCGGTATCAGAGTACGCGCGTCACCGCCAGATAGGAGCCGAATGCGCCAACGCGCACCCGGCGGCCCCATTTGACCAGCCCCCCTCTGTGATAATGACGCGATCGACCCGTTATCGGGCTGTCACGAAATTACCCAATGGTTTGTCACAAGCGTTCCCTACAGTGGGGAACGGCTAACCCCAGCTTTCGATATCGCCCCAAGTGGCCATGGGATCTCCTTAAGTTTGCGCCGTCGGTAGTTTCGAACCCGACCGAAGGTGCGGCTGCTGTTGCGCGTACTGTAACCCTCGCGAGCCGCACAAGGCTTAAGACCTGCGAGTTGATCTTGTGTTCACATTTCTTCGCACGGTCTGCGCAGGCCGGTAACTGACGCGATTGCTGCAATGATTGACCCTAACGCGTCAAACACCAGCTGCAGCAAGCACTTCCGGCCGTCGTCCCCGACAATCCTGTCACGCCGACAGCCTCGTGCCGCCCGCGCAGAATAGGATCGATCACATGGCGCAGGATTCGGTCGCGCCGCGCAAGCAAGCGCTGGGCGTCGGTGGAAAATTGCGGGCGGGCGCGCTGGGTCGCCGCATTGTCGACCTCCTGCCCAAGTCACCCTCCCTGGGGCCGGTCGTCTACACCCCGATGCTGGTCGCATACGTCGCCGCCACCGCCGTCGCGGCGTTGGCGGTGGCCGCACTCGTGATCACGTTTCGTCAGGACATCAGCGAACAGCTGCCGCCGCTGACCCTGTTCGTCGGGGGCCTCACGATCTTTCTCATGTCGGTCTTCGCGGTCCGACTCCCAGGCACGACCCAGGCTCAGTGGACGCCGAGCGTCTTCATCCATCTCGGCCTGGCGGTGACCTTCGGACCGGTTGGCGCGGGGGTGGGCGCGATCGCCGAGCCGTTCGGCGTCGCCCTGCGGAACCACAACGGCTGGTTTCGAACGACGTTCAACGTTGCCAACGGATTCCTCGCCAATGTTTCGGCGTGGCTGGTGTTCGCCCTCGTCAACAACGGTCAGCATGTGGACGGCACCGGAAGGGCACTGCTCGGCGGATTGTGCGCCGGCCTTGTGCATTTCGTCCTCAACTCCGGTTTCGTGGCCGTGGTGATTCACCTTTCCGACCGCCGCGTACCGATCGCACAGGTGATGCGGTCGCGTCTCGCCGTGCTGCCATACAGCATCGGATACGGATTTGCCGCGTTCGCCTTCGTCGCGATGTCGGGCCCGCCATATGGCACGGTCGGCTTCATAGCCCTGCTTGCGCCACTCATCCTGCTGCACGGATTTCTCATCCGCTACACGCGCAACGTGCACGAGCAGGAGATCGAGCGTGCGGCACACCAGAAGGAGCGCGAGGGATTGCTCCAGAAAGCGGTCGAGGCGTCCGAGGCGGAGCGGCGTCGGATTGCCCGGGATCTCCATGACGGGGTAGTCCAGAACCTTGCGGGGATGGCGTTCGCGCTCTCCGCCGAGGCCTCGCAACTGAAGGGCCGCCCGGAGGCCGAGAACGGGTATGCGGAGCTCCTCGAACTGCTCGAGACGTCGGCCGACGAAACTCGAGGCGCCATGAAGGATTTGCGCACATTGATCATCGAGCTGGCACCGCCGACATTGCGTCGCGAAGGACTGCAGGCAGCGCTACTCGAGGTGCTCCGGGAGATGAAGCGCAAGGGGACCAATACCGAGCTCGACCTGCCGCCGAACCTTCGCCTTCGAGAGGATCGCGGAGCCCTGATCTTCCGTGTGGCGCATGAGGTTCTTCGCAATGTGGTGGCGCACGCGCAGGCGAAGAACGTGAAGGTTGAGCTCATCACCGAGGACGGCTCGGCGATCCTGAGCATTCAGGACGACGGAAAAGGCTTCAGCACCAAAGAGATGGAGCGTCGCCGAGCCGAGGGGCATCTCGGCACCGCGGCCATCGTCGAGCTCGCCGAGGAGGCCGGGGGGACGCTCACCATCGACTCCGAGCCAGGTCGTGGCACGCTCGTCGTTTTGACGCTGCCCATCGAGTAGAGTGGATGACGGTGACCCCTGTAGCGATGCGCGTCATGATCGTGGACGACCACCCGGTCGTCCGGAAGGGGCTTGCCTCGTTCCTCGGCCACGAGCCTGACATCGAGGTTGTCGGCCTGGCGGACTCGGGCGAGCAGGCCCTCGAGATGGCCCAGGAACTCCACCCGGACGTGGTGCTCATGGACCTTTCGATGCCGGGTATGGGCGGCATCGAGGCCACCAAACGGCTCGTCCAGAGCGCACCCGGAACGCGCGTGATGATGCTCACATCGTTCGGAGGCCACGAGCGCATGGTGGAGGCGCTAAAGAGCGGCGCCGTCGGCTACGTCGTCAAGGACACCGCGCCGGCAGATCTGCTCAACGCCTTGCGCAGCGTCGCAGCGACCGGGAAGGCCCCGCCGACTACTGTTTTTTGACCTCGGCGACGAGCGCCGCCACCGAGGCACGCGCATCGCCGAACAGCATCAGCGTGTTCGGCTTGTAGAACAGTGGGTTGTCGACGCCGGCGAATCCGGTCGCCATGCTTCGCTTGAGAACGACCACCGTCTTTGCCTCGTCGGCGTTGAGGATCGGCATGCCAAAGATCGGGCTGTTGGTCTGGGTGCGCGCAGCCGGATTGACGACGTCATTGGCACCGATGACGACTGCGACGTCGGCCCTGGGAAACTCGCCGTTGACCGCATCCATCTCCTTGAGCTGCGTGTAGGGGACGTTGGCCTCGGCGAGCAGGACGTTCATGTGACCGGGCATCCGTCCCGCCACAGGGTGGATCGCGTACTCGACGGTGACGCCGCGCTTCTCGAGCTCGTCGGCGAGCTCCTTGACCTCGTGCTGCGCACGTGCGACGGCCATCCCATATCCCGGGACGAAGATCACCAGCTGTGCGAAGGCGAGCAATGGCGCGAGATCCTCGACGGTGGTCGGGTGAATCGCGCCGCCCTCGGCGCCCGCCGCGGTGCCCGCGGATTCGACCGATGACCCGAAGCCACTGAAGAGCACGTTGAACAGCGAACGGTTCATCGCCTTGCTCATCGCGAGCGTGAGGATGGTTCCGGATGCGCCCACCAGCGCGCCACTGACGATGAGCACATCGTTGCTCAGCACGAATCCTGTGCTTGCCGCGGCGAGCCCGGTGAACGAGTTGAGCAGGGAGATGATCACCGGCATGTCGGCGCCGCCGATCGGCACCACGAAGAGCACACCCAGGATGAGCGACAGGACGATGTACACCGCGAAGAGTGCGAGGTTCTGGTCGACGACGATCAGATAGATCCCGAGCGCGATGATCACGAGCAGGAGCAGCCCATTCACGACGCTCTGGAGGCGGTAGGTGAGCGGCCGTCCAGGCATCAATTCCTGCAGCTTCGCGAATGCCACCATGCTGCCGGCGATGCTGAGTGAGCCGATGATGCAGCTCACCATGATCGCCCACGTGACGTACGGCTGCGCTGTCCCGTTCGCGACCGCGGTGCGGAAGTCCTGCGCAGCGATCAGCGCCGCCGAGCCGCCGCCCATACCGTTGAAGAGCGCGACCATCTGCGGCATCGCGGTCATGCGCACCAGGCGCGCTGAGACCGCTCCGATCACGGTGCCGATGACGATCGGCGGGATGATGAGCGGCCAGTTGCCGGTGTTGTGGATCAGTGCTGCGGTGATGCCGAGCACCAGGAGCATGCCGACTGCCGCGATGCGGTTCCCCTGACGCGCGGTCGCCGGCGAGCGCAGCAGCTGGATGCCGAACATGAAGGCGACGGCGGTCACCAGGTAACCGAGGGTGGTGAGTGCGGACGGTTGCATGGCGGTCAGCGATCCGTCGTTGTCGTCGTGGTCGGCGTCTCCGCCTTGTGCGCTTCCGCCGCCGGACGCCGCCGGAACATCTGCAGCATGCGATCGGTGACCACCCAACCGCCCACGACGTTGAGCGTGCCGAGCAGCACGGCCGCGATGGCGATGATGTACCCGAGCGTATCGTTCGCACCGGCCGCGACCGTGAGGGCGCCGACCAGCACGATGCCGTGGATGAAGTTCGTTCCCGACATGAGCGGCGTGTGCAGCATCGTCGGGACCTTGGAGATGAGCAGGAATCCGACGAACACCGCGAGCGCGAAGATGAAGGCTCCGAGTGCGAGCGTCTGCGCGGGACTCACGCGGTCGCTCCCTGCAGCAGCGCCTCGATCTGCTCTCCCATCGGCTTGCCATCGTGGGTGATGCACGTCTGGCTGATCACGACGTCGTCGAAGTCAAGTTGCACCTGGCCGTCCTTGAGGATCTGCATCAGGAATCGGGTGGCGTTGTGCGAGTAGAGCTGGCTCGCCTGGCCGGGAATCGCGGCGGGAAGATTCATCGGCCCGAGGATGAGCACGCCGTTGGCGTCCACCTCCTCACCGGGTTTGGTGAGCTCGCAGTTGCCCCCGCCGGGGGCGGCGAGGTCCACGATCACCGAGCCGGTGCGCATCGACGCCACCATGTCCGCGGTGACCAGGATCGGTGCCTTGCGGTTGGGAATCTGCGCGGTCGAGATGACGACGTCGGACTCCTTGACGTGCTCGGCGAGCACCTGGTGCTGGCGAGCCTGGGCGTCCGCCTCGAGCTCGCGGGCGTAGCCGCCGGTGTCCTGCTGGCTCTCCGACTCGACGCCGGTCTCGACAAAGCGCGCACCGAGCGACTCGACCTGGTCGCGCACCGCCGGGCGGACGTCGAAGGCTTCGACCACGGCGCCGAGTCGACGGCAGGTGGCGATTGCCTGCAGGCCTGCGACACCGGCACCGAGGATCAGCGCTCGCGCCGGGGTGATCGTGCCGGCCGCGGTCATCATCAACGGGAAGATGCGGGGCAGCCTGAACGCGGCCATCACGGCGGCGTGGTACCCGGCAAGCGTCGCCATCGACGAGAGCACGTCCATGTCCTGGGCGCGGCTGATGCGCGGCATGGCCTCCAGCCGAAATGCGGTCACGCCGCCGTCGACAAGGGCGCGAACCACCGCCGGGTCACCGGCGGGCTCGAGCACCCCGACCAGGACCGACCCCCGCTTCATCTGACCCACGAAGGCAACGTCCGGGCGGCGGACGACCACGACGATGTCCGCCTCGGCGATGAGCGCCGACCGATCCGCGAGCACCTCGGCGCCCACCTCGACGTACGCGGCGTCGGTGATGCCGGCGGCCGCTCCGGCACCCGCCTGAATCGCTACCGTTGCACCGGTGGACACAAGCTGCGTCGCGGATCGCGGAACCAGAGCGACCCTCGTTTCGCCGGGCGCGATCTCGGTGGGAGCGGTGATGCGCATGCTGGCTGCGTACTCTACGGTTCGATCACCCGGACGCGATGCCGGCTGACGACGGCGCCGTGATTGAGGCGCGGGTGCGCGCGCGCCTCGCGACCCTCGGCGTCGACTACGCGACGATCGCCTGCGACCCCGAGTTCGCCGACACGGCGGCGTTCTGCGCCCGGTACGGCGTCGCGCCGGATCAGAGCGCCAACACCATCGTGGTTGCGGCTCGCAAGGAGCCCGGGGTCGCGTGCGCCTGCGTCGTGCTCGCGACGTCCCGCCTCGACGTCAACCACGCCGTGTGCGATCTGCTGGGAGTCCGCAAGGCGTCCTTCGCGTCGGCTGATCAGACCCGGGAGGTGACCGGCATGATGATCGGCGGCGTCACGCCGTTTGGGCTCAGCGACGGTCTGCCGCTGTACATCGATGCCCGGGTGATGACACAGGAGACCGTGGTCATCGGTGGCGGCAGCCGATCCGTGAAGATCAGGCTCGCACCCGCCGGCCTGTTGCAGCTTCCGGGAGCACGGGTCGTCGACGGCCTTGCCAACGCTGTGGAGGCGCCACCACGTGGGTAAGCCCGACGCTCCGGCGGCGAACATCGTCAGGGCAGATCCGGCATTCCGGCGGATCGTCAAGACCAGCCCGCCCATGGACTTCCGGCGCGAAGACGGCTCGGCGTTCGAGTCGCTGCTCAGCGCGATCGTGTTTCAGCAGCTCGCGGGTGCCGCGGCGCGAGCGATCCACGGGCGGCTCGTGACCGCGCTGGGCGGTGCGCCGGTCGCGCCGGAGTCGGTCCTTGCCGCCGACCCCACCACGCTCCGCGCCGCGGGGCTCTCCGCCAACAAGCTCGCGGCGATCATCGACCTCGCGGCGAAGTTCGCCGACGGGACGATCCCAACGCACGATCTCGACCATCTCGGCGATGACGAGATCGTCGCCCGCCTGATCACTGTTCGGGGCGTCGGGCGCTGGACGGCTGAGATGTTCCTGCTCTTTCAGCTCCACCGACCCGACGTGTGGCCGGTGGACGACCTCGGGGTGCGCAACGGCTGGGCACGCATCCACGAGATGGCGGCGCCGCCGACTCCGAAGGCGCTCCAGATCCTCGGTGACGTCCTCCGTCCATACCGGAGCACCGCCGCCTGGTACTGCTGGCGCGCGGTCGCCTCCGTGCCGATCGTGGCCGCCCCTGCGGCGGCGCACAAGCCGGCGCTCAAAGCCGCGGGTCGACGATCACCTTCCCGCCCGAAGAAGGCGTGATCAGCTCCTCGAACACCTCGGGGACCTGAGCGAGCCCGACCCTGCGAGTTGCGACCCCGGCGATCCCCCGGTCGGCGGCGAGCATCGCGAGCGAGACGGCGAAATCCGACGAATCGGAGGCGATGCTGCCGACGATCTCGATCTCGCGGGTGACCCACATCAGCGGGATGACCGTGCTCTCGCCGAAGGGCACGCCGACCAGCACGAGCCGGCCGCCGGGGGCGACCAGGTCGGCGGCAGCGTGGAGCAGGGGAGCATACCCGGAGCATTCGATGACCGCGCGAGTCGCAGCGATATGACTGCGCACCTCCCGAAGCTCCGACACCACGGTTGCGGCGCCGAGGTCCAGCGCGATCGTGCGGCGGTCCTCCACAGGATCGACGCCGATGATCGGGCCGATGCCACGGGCCTGCAGGGTCGCCACCGTGAAGAGCCCGATCGGACCAAGGCCGATGACGACCGCGGCGTCGCCGGCGTGCAGGCGAGCGCGCTCGACGCCATGGATGGCCACGGAGAGCGGCTCCACAAGGCAGGCATGCTCGAGAGCGAGGCCGGGGGGCAGGCGGTGGAGCAGCGACGACGGCACGGCGACCAGCTCGGCGAAGCCGCCGTCGCGCGCGAACCCGATGCCGGCGGTCAGCGCCATCGCGCAGCGGTACGACGCGCCGGCCCGGCAGTCATCGCACACGCCACAGGGAATCTTGGGGTCGATGACCGCCAGTTCCCCTGCGGACCAGCCCGAGACGCCGTCGCCGACTGCGTCGATGACCCCGGCGACCTCGTGACCGGGGACCGCGTCGGTGAACAACCCCACCTTGTACGAGGTCAGATCCGATCCGCAGATGCCGCAGCCGTCGACCCGGACCACCACCTCGCCAGGGATGGCCTCCGGCGCCGGGATATCGGCGACCTCGAGGTGGTGGTCCTCGAGCAGCCTGACCGCTCGCATGGTTACATCAGCCCGAGCTGAGCGACCATGCGCAGCAGCTCGGAGACGACGGTGGCGTCGGTCGGGACGTCGATGACGCTGCAGACGCCGCTGTCGATTGCCCGTTCGAGCGCGGGTCGGAGGTCCTCGAGGCGATCGACGCGCTCGCCATGACCGCCGAGCGCCTTCGCGAGGCGGTCGTATCGCACCCCTGGGAGGTTGCTCGCGATGTGCCGTCCCGCCCCGAAGAGCTCGTCCTGCTCATAACGAACGTCACCCCACCCGGCGTTGTTCGACACGATCACGATCACCGGGAGGTTGTGTCGGACTGCGGTGTCCACCTCCATCGCGCTGAGACCGAACGACCCGTCCCCGGTGAACAGGAAGACGCGCTCGTCCGGCCGTGCCGCCTGGGCGGCGAGCGCAAACGGCATCCCGACGCCGAGCGTCCCGAGCGCGGTCGTGGTGGTGAGCAGGCGGCCGGGCAGCTCCGCGCCGAAGTAGGCGAGCGCCCAGGCGAGCGCGTCACCGCCATCGGCAACCAATGTCGCCGTGCCGCCGAAGCGCTCGCGGACGGTCGCGGCGACCGCACGAGCAACGGCTCCGGCGTGAATGCCGTCGCCGGTGTGCTCATCGACCTGGCGGTTCCAGAAATCCAGGGACGCGCCGGCGAGCGCCCGCGCCCGGTCCAGCCACGCATCGCGACCGGGTGGCGTCGCACCCCATGCATCGCGCAGATCACGCACGACCGATGCGACGTCTCCGATCACGGTCACGTCCGCCGATCGGTTGCCGCCGGTCCGCTCGGCCGCGATATCGACCTGCACGATGGTCTGCTCGGTGCCGAAGAGTGGGACACCGCCGTACATCACGTTGGCATTGAAGGCCGAGCCGAGCACCATGACGCAGTCGGCGCTGGGGATCGCGAGCCCCCCGTGCACGAGTGACCCGAGGGTCCAGGGATGCGAATCGGGCACCACGCCGCGCGCGGCACTCGCGGTGATGACCGGGATCTGAGCGAGCTCTGCGAAGCGTCCGATCTCGGCGCCCGCGCCGGACCAGAAGGCGCCGCTTCCGGCAACGATGACAGGGCGCTCAGCTGCCGCGAGCGCGGCAACCGCTTCGCCGATGTCGTTGGGATCGCCGGCGGGACGGAACCTCGTTTTGGGATAACCGGGCGGACCGATCTCGAGGGGGGCCGCCTTGCCATACATCGCATGGGAATCGATCTCGAGGTAGACCGCGCCGGGGCACCCGCTGCGGGCGCGGTGCAGCGCCTCGGCGACGTATCTCGGGATCCGCCCCGTGTCCAGGCAGCTCGCCGCCCACTTCGCGATCGGGGTTGCGATGGCGCGCTGATCGATGTCTGCCACAGCTCCGCGGCCCTGCCGGTTGCGGCTCGTGCGGCCCGCCAGCATCACCAGCGGCACGCTCCAGGTCGCCGCGTCGACCAGGCCGATCAGGCCGTTCGCGAACCCCGGCCCCGCGGTCACCGCCGCGACCCCGGTGTCGCTGGTGGCCAGCGCCCATCCCTCGGCGGCGAGCACCGCCGCGCCCTCGTGCCGCGTGTCGATGACCCTGATGCCCTCATCGATGCAGGCGTCGAGCAACGGGAGGATGTGTCCGCCGGGAAGGCCGAACACGGTCGTGAGGCCACGCTCGCGAAGGGTTCGCGCGATCAGCCCGCCGCCATCAGTGCGTGGCTCGGCGTCGGGACGAGGCCGCTCGGCCGCGACGTCAGGCATGGCTTGGCAGTGTATCCACCGGGATTGACGGCGGGCACGGCGCCGACGCGCGGATAGAATGAGCGCCTTGCAGGACGAACCGCCGGCACCGGGCGCTGCGACGCCGGACATGCCGGGCGGCCTCGGGATGCGGGCGCTGCGCAACACCATCCTCATCCTAGTCGTGCGCGTGATCTCGCGGATCATCGCGCTCCTCGCGGTGATCATCATCGGCAACTACCTCGACCCGACGCGTTTCGGCGAGATGCAGACGGCGGTGACCTACGTCGGCTTGGTCGGCACCGTCACCGACCTCGGCTTCTCTGCCCTGTACGTGCGCGAGGGGGCCCGCCACACTGACCAGATCGCCCGCTACTGGAACAACGTCGCCTCGCTCAAGGTGGTTGGCGCGGTCGTGGGTCTGCCCTTGATCTTCGCCGCGCTCTACATCGCCGGCGTGCGCTCCCTGCTCTGGCCGTCGTTCGCCATCCTCGTACTGTCCGGGTATCAGCTGCTGCTGCGCAACACCCTCTATGCGATGCAGCGCCTCACCTTCGAGATCATCGAGATCGTCCCGGAGACGCTGGTGGTCTTCGCGCTGGTGGTGGTCGGGGTGCACATCCACGCGGATACCGGGTTCTTTCTCTGGGCGTACGCGCTGAGCTACGCCTTCGCGTGCATCTACTTCGGGACGGTGCTCATGGTCATGGGAGTGCTCCGGCCGGGGCTGCAGCTCGAGCCCGGGCTGCTCCTCTCCTGGGTCCGAGTCGCGGTCCCGCTCGGCATCACGTTCATCATCACGACCGTCTACTTCAAGGTCGACGTTCCGATACTGCAGCGCTTCCGACCGTACAGCGAGGTGGGGTACTACACGTTCGCGTACAAGCCGTTCGAGTCCCTGCTCTTCATTCCGTTTGCCTTGCGCAGCGTCATCTTTCCGGTCCTCTCCGTCTATCACCGCCGATCGCCTGAGCGCGTCCTGCCGCTTGCCGAGAAATTCTTCAAGGCGCTGGTGATCCTCGGCTGGCCGATCACGGTCGGGGTCTTCCTTCTGGCGCCGCAATTCAACAGCCTGCTGCATCTGTATGCGGGATCCGAGCCGGCGCTGCAGATCCTCGCACTGGCGATCGTGTTCATGTTCGCCGACAACACGTTCGCGGCAACGCTCAACGCCATCGACAAACAGAACGTCTTCGCGTTGGTCGCGATGGTCGGGCTGGTCATCAACGTTGGCGTCAACCTTGTCGTGATTCCGCGCTATGGCTATCTCGGAGCCAGCTGGGCGGTGGTGGTCACCGAGGCCGCGCTGGTGGTGGTGGGGTGGTTCGTGCTGCGCGCCCAGCTGGGGACCATCCCGCTGCTCAGCACCTCCTGGAAGTCGATCGTCGCCGGCGTGGTCATGGGGGCATTCATCTACGTTGCCAACCCGCACCAGAACCGGGTGCTGCTGTTCGTGGTGGTGGTCGCCTCCGCGCTCATCTACGGGGTGGCGCTGCTCGTGCTCCGGGTGGCCGACCGCGAGGAGATGGACCTGATCCGCAACGCGCTCCGATTGCGGCGTTAGGGCGCGGCGGTCGCCTCCGCGGTGTCGGCGAGCACCGTCATCGCGCAGTTGCGACCGTTGATGGCGATGACGCTGCCGCCCGGGTGGGTGCTCGCCCCGCACATGTACAGGCCCGGCATCGGGGTTCGCGGGGCGAAGCGGCGGTCCCACATCTGATCCGGGAGGCATTCGCCCTGGAAGATGTGCCCTCCGGAAAGCCCGACCGCCGCCTCGATGTCCGGCGGCGCCAGCACCTGGCGAGCCACCACGCAGTCGAGGACGTCCGGCGCGAATCGTGCGATCTCGGCGAATGCTTCGTCGGCGACTGCGTCACGGCGCTGATCCCATGATCCGGACGCGGGCGTGTAGGGCGCGTATTCGGCGAAGACGCTCATGACGTGCCTGCCATCGGGCGCGACAGAAGGGTCATACGCCGAGTGGAAATACAGCTCCGCCCATCGTGGGGCGGGCTCCCCAACTCGGCTCCGCTCATATGCCGCCTGGGTCTCGTCAAGGCTTCGAGCGATGGTCACCATGGCCCGGTGTGGCGCGTCGTCCGGTCCCGCGGCCGTGAACGTCGGGAGACGCGAGAGCGCGCAGTTGATCTTGAGGACCGGACCCTCCATGCGCCAGCCGTTCACCTTCTCGACGAATGCTGCCGGCGCGGCGTCGGAGAGCAACCGGAGCGTGGTCCGTGGATCCGCGTTGGAGATGACCGTCCGGGTCGGGATCCGCGTGCCGTCATCGAGGATGACCTCGTCACCCGGGACGATCTCGGCGACTCGGGCATTCCTCCGGATCACGGCGCCCGCCTCCTCGGCCGCACGCGCCAGGGCGAGGGACACCTGGCCCATGCCGCCCTGCACGTAGCCCCATGCGCCCGGCCGCCCCTCGATCGTTCCCATCGAGTGCATGGCGTGGATCGCCGCCGTGCCGGCGTCGCGCGGACCGGCCCAGGTGCCGATCAACCCCTGCCCATGCAGGGCGGTGCGAAGCCGCTCGTCACCCACGTGGCGCTCGATGACCGATGCGATCGACTCCTCGAACATCACCTCGATGAGCTCGGGATCGCGACCGAGGAGCTCCTCCAGCGCCGGCCGGCCGGGGGCATCGCCGACCCAGGTGTCGTGCGGCTCCGATCGGAGCGCCTGCCGGATGCGGCCGAAGAGGTGCTCGTAGCGGCTGTAGCCGTCGGCGTCACCGGGGCTCATCGCGGCCACCACCTGATGGTTGCGCTCGGAGTCGTCCCAGAGGCTCAGGGCGGTGCCGTCGTCGAATGGACACCAGAGATGCGGGTCGACGAGGTGAACGCGATAGCCGTGACGGCGCAGGTCGAGCTCGTCGATGACGCGATGGTGGAGGAGTCCGACCAGGTATGCGCACGGGCTCACCACGAATCCCGGGTCGTCAAACGGGTGCTCGAGCGTGCATGCGCCGCCGAGGCGATCGCGCGCCTCAAGGACGAGCACACTGCGCCCGGCGCGCGCGAGGTATGCCGCGGCGGTGAGGCCGTTGTGCCCGGCACCGACGACGATCACATCCCACCTCGTGGATGTGGGCGCGTCCGTGTCAGCCAAGCGGCGACGCGTCGAGCACGATCTTGCCGACGACCTCACCCGACTCCATGAGCCGGTGGGCCTCGCCGGCCTGCTCGATCTCGGCTACGTCGCCTTTTACGCCGTCGGCGCCTATTCCTACGCGCTGCTGGCAACGAATTTCGGACTGTCGTTCTGGGTCTGCCTGCCGCTGGCCGGCATTCTCGCGGCGTTCTGGGGCATGATGCTCGGCTTTCCGGTACTGCGGCTGCGCGGCGACTATCTCGCCATCGTCACGCTCGCCTTCGGCGAGATCATCGGCACGCTGGTGGTCAACGGCTCGTCGATCCATTTGGGCGGCGGGCAGACGCTCACAGCCGGAAGCCTCGGCATATCGGCGCTCGATCTGCCGTACTTCCCGGTGATCGGGAAGTTCGGTCTGCTGAGCCTGCGACCGTGGTACTGGCTGATCCTCACGATCACCGTGATCGTCCTGTTCGTCGTGCGCCGGATCCGCGACTCTCGCCTCGGCCGCGCCTGGATCGCGCTGCGCGAGGACGAAATCGCGGCCGTGTCGATGGGGATCCCGCTGGTCAAGACGAAGCTGCTCGCGTACGCGATCGGCGCCGCCTTCGGCGGCATCTCCGGCGCCTTCCTCGCCGACTTCAATCAGACGGTGAACGCCTCGCAGTTCCAGTTCACCTTCTCGATCTTCGTGCTCTCGATGGTGATCGTCGGAGGTCTCGGATCGATCGGAGGCGCCGTGCTCGGCGCGGTCCTGATCTCCTACATCAACTACTACCTGATCCCGGACGTGCTGAACACGCTGCCGCACACCTTCGGCCTCAACTTCGATCTCACCGACTTGAGCATCGGGATCTACGGCTTCCTACTCGTGATCGTGATGATCCTGCGGCCGCAGGGTCTGTGGCCGGAGAGGCGCCGCAAACGCGAGCTGGCAGGCGAGGTGGCGCCCGAGATGACCGAGATGGGCGAACCGACCACCGTGGGCGTCGGTCCCCTGGACGGCGGCCGGTGACCGTCACCGAGTCACCGGCGCCGCCGACTGCGCCCGCGATCATGAGCGCCCAGGACGTCTTCAAGGTGTTCGGCGGCCTTACCGCTGTCGGCGGCGTCTCGCTGGACATCCCCGAGCGCTCGATCGTCTCCGTGATCGGACCGAACGGAGCCGGCAAGACCACGCTGTTCAACATGCTCACCGGTCTCTACAAGCCGACGTCGGGCCGGATCGTTCTCGCCGACCGCGATGTCACCCGCTCGCGGCCCGACAAGATCACGAAATTCGGGGTCGCCCGGACCTTCCAGAACATCCGGTTGTTCGGCGCGATGAGCGCCGTCGAGAACGTGATGATCGGTAGGCATTCCCGCATGGACACCGGGCTGCTGGGGACGATCGTGCGCCCGCCGCGTGTGCGCCGCGAGGAGCGCGCGACCGAGGCGCGCGCGCGTGAGTTGCTTGACTACGTCGGGCTCTCCAAGGCGGTGGCCGACCGCTACGCGGTCGAGCTCTCCTATGGCGATCAACGCCGTGTCGAGATCGCCCGGGCGCTCGCATCGGACCCGAAGCTGTTGCTGCTGGACGAGCCGACGGCGGGGATGAACCCGCAGGAGTCCGAGGCGCTCAAGGGCTTCATGCAGCAGCTCCGAAACGACCTCGGTCTGACGATCCTGCTGATCGAGCACGACATGAGGGTCGTCATGGGCGTCTCGGAGCGCATCACCGTCATGGACCACGGCTTGAAGATCGCCGAGGGAGAGCCCGCGGAAGTGCGTGCGAACCCGCTTGTGATCGAGGCATACCTCGGGAAGCAGGGCTGAGGCACCGCATGGCACTGCTAGAGGTCAGCGATATCCACGCCCATTACGGGGGAATCGAGGCTCTGAAGGGCGTCTCCCTGACGGTCGAGGAGGGTGAGGTCGTGACCCTGATCGGCTCCAACGGCGCCGGCAAGTCGACGACCCTGCGCGCGATCACCGGGCTCACGCCGGCGAGCAGCGGCAGCGTCGTGATCGCCGGCGAGGACATCACGCGCGTGCCTGCGCATGAGATCGTCGAGCGCGGCATCGCGCTCGCGCCCGAGGGACGCCACTGCTTCTCGCGAATGACGGTGCGCGAGAACCTCGATCTCGGGGCCCACCGGCGGCGGGGCGATCCAAACGTGGGCGCGGACCTGGAACGCATATTCGAGCTGTTCCCGCGCCTGAAGGAGCGCGAGAAGCAGAAGGCGGGCACAATGTCCGGCGGCGAGCAGCAG
>PKWB01000193.1 GCA_003131685.1 Candidatus Dormiibacterota bacterium | reverse complement strand
TGGCCGCGGGGGTTCGGGTGGGGCAACCGCTCCGTCAGGCACAGCAATCCTGTCCCGCGGCGGTGTTCGTCCCGCTCGACCCCGCCGGGATCGCACGGTTGCGCGCCGCCGTCTGCGGCGAGCTCCACCGGCTCTCGCCGACGGTGGAAGCCGGTGACGAGGAGGCATTCGGCGACCTCTCCGGCCGTCATGCCGAGTTTCCCGACGAAGCCAGCTGGGCGTCCGCCCTGGCTCGCGGATTGCGCGGGGTGCTTGACGTGGAGATCGCCGTGGGCGTGGCGGGGTCGCGATTCGTCGCCCGCCTGGCAGCTCGGGCGAGCCATCCCGGCCGGATCCGCCGGGTTCGCTCCGGTGAGGAAGCAGTCTTCCTGGCGCCGCTGCCGCTCGACGTGCTGCCCGTCGACCCGGCGGTCACCGCCCGGCTCGCGGCCTTCGGACTCGACTGCCTCGGCGCGGTCGCCGGCCTGGGTCCGGCCGATCTGCAGCGTCAGTTCGGCCCCGACGGGCTCCGGATCTACCGGCTGGCGCGCGGCGAGGACAGCGGGGGAGTCCACTCGGTGCCGGCACAGCGGGCATGGAGTGAACGGCTCGTGCTCGACGGCGCCACCGGTGATCTCGAAATCCTGCTCGGAGGTGTCCGGCAGTGCGCCACGGCGCTCGGCGGCCGGCTCACCGCTGAGGCCCTCGCGGCAGGCGAGGTGAGCGTGGTGTTCGAGATCGAGGAAGCCGAGGCGATCGCGGCGTCGGTGGTGCCTGCGGCACCGTCGGGAAATGCGGGTGAGCTCTGGACGGCGGCACTCGGACTCCTCGGCGAGCTCAAGCCCCAGGCGCCGGTTGCCGCTGTTCGGGTCGGGGTGACCCGGCTGACCCCGGCGGCCGGGCGGCAGGCAGATCTGCTCCGCCCCGGCGACGGCGCTCGAGAGGCAGTGGTCGCCACGGCGGAGCGACTGCGAAGCCGGTTCGGTGCCGCCACGGTTCGCCGGCCCAGGCTCGCACTCGATCCCGGCGACCTTCCTGAGCGACGGTTCACGTGGGAGGCGCCGGTCGTGGCGGGGGCGACCCGATGACCGAGTTGCTCGAGGGCATCATCGAAGTGCGCACCGGCGCGGACGGACTGCCAGTCGCGATCCGCAACGGGCAGGCGTGGGGACGGGTGGCCGAGGTGGTGAACATCTGGCGAGTGGAAACCGACTGGTGGCGGATCCCGGTGGGCCGCGACTACGTGCGATGCCTCCTCAACGATGGGGAGTGCGTCGATCTCTACCGGGACCTCGAGACCGGTGCGTGGCATCGGGAGCGTCGCTATGACTGAACCGTCGATGGCGGAACCGTGCGCCGCCCCTCCCTGGTGGCCGCCGGTTGAGGGGAACCGGCGGCCGGGANNGGGAAAGGGGAGAAGGCCTGAGGTGAGCACCCGCTGGTGCCGCTTGCGGTGGTGGGCTGACCCGACCGATAGTTACACAAAATTGTAGTAGTTGTCAAGCCGCCACACCGTGCCGATGCCCGGGTTTGCCGAACTCGCCGCCCGTTCCCACTACTCCTTCCTGGAGGGAGCGGCATCGCCCAGGAAAATGGTCGAGACCGCTGCCCGGCTCGGGATCTCCGCGCTCGGCCTCTGCGATCGCAACGGCCTCTACGGAGCCGTCGAGCTGATCCAGGCGGCGAAGGCCCAGGGGATCCATCCCATCATCGGGACCGACCTCGAACTCGCCGGCGGTTCGCGAATCCGTCTGCTGGCACGCAGCCGCACCGGGTACCGTCAGCTGTGCCGCGCGGTGAGCGCTTCGCAGCTGGCCGGCGTCAAAGGTCAGCCGCGATTGGAGATCGACGGGCTTTCCACGGGCGGTCTGGTCGTGGGTTCCGGCACGCGCTCGAGTGCGATCCGGACGGGTCCTGCCGTCGCGGGGACCTCTCCGCCCGTGCTCGGGTCAACTCGCACGGGCGGCGTCCCCCCGCGACGTCACCCCTCCGGATCTCCTGGGTCGGGAGTCTCCCGCCCACGGCCAGGCCCATTGAAATCCCGTCATCCGACGTTGCTCCCACCTGAGCGGCCGGCTTCGCTTCGGCCAACCGCTGGACCGTTTCCTCAAGGGTGGCCGGGGTTGCCGTCCACCACATTGCTCGTTGAGAGCGATCCAGCAATCGTTGATCCGGCGGAGCTCGACGATTGCATTGCGCTGATCGGTGGGTCGCGGAGCGCGGTTGTCAATGCGCTGGTACACGGGGACCGTCGCGAAGCGCTCCGTCATGCGCAGCAGGTGAGGGAGTGTTTTGGGCATGAGCGCACGGCGATGCTGGTGAGCAATCACCTGCATCCCGCTGATCGCTGGCTGGTTGCGGAGTGCGCGGCGATCGCACGTGCGGCGGACATTCCGCTGGTGGCGAGCGCGACGCCGGATCATGCCACCGCCGACGACAAACCGCTGCTCGATGTGCTCACCGCGATCCGCCACCGCACCACCCTCGACCAGGCGGCGGCGCACGGGCTGCTCCTGCCCAACAGCGAGCATCGCCTCCACGGCGAGGCGGAGCTTCGCGCGTTGCTTCCCGATCTTCCCGAAGCGTTCGACAATACGGCGCGCATTGCCGCCGCATGCGAGGTGTCGCTCGACTTCAGCGATGTGCGGTTCCCGGGCTATCCCGTGCCCGAAGGGGAGACACCATTTTCCGTGCTCTACCGGCTGTGTCAGGAGGCGGTGCAGCAGAAATACCACCCGATGACGCGCGCGGTTGCCGCACGGCTCCAACGCGAGCTCGACGTCATCGAGAAGACGCGGCTCGCGGAGTTCTTCCTGATCACCTGGGACATCATGCGATTCGCCCGCGAGCACGGTATCCCCGGACAGGGACGTGGCAGCGCGGCGGACTCGATCGTCGCCTACCTGCTCGGCATCACGCGTGTCGATCCCGTCGCGCACGACCTGCTCTTCGAACGATTCCTGCATGAGGATCACCAGGGCACGCCCGACATTGACATCGATTTCTCCACCGACCATCGCGAGCAGGTGCTCCAGTACGTCTACGACAAGTACGGCCCCGACCGCACCGGCATGGTCGCCAACGTCGTCACCTTCCGCCCACGCATGGCCATCCGCCAGGTGGGCGCGGCCATGGGCTTCCCGGAAACACTGATCGACAAGCTCGGCACCCACACCGACGGCTGGTACATGGCCGACGTCGAGACGGTGCTGACCTCGAGCGGTGTGGACACGACTCCGGGCGAGGACGTTGGTATCGACACGAGGCCGCGCGGTGACGACAGCTTCGAGGCATCGACGGCCGGGTCCTGCCGCCGCGGGGGCCCCTCCGTCCCAGCTTCCGTGAACACGCTGGGCCGGCGCCCCCCCGCGACGTCACCCGGCCTCGTGGTGCCTGCATCGGTGTCAGCCGGCGTCGTGTCCATACCAACGTCCTCGCCCGGCGTCGTGACCAACCATGCGTGGCAGCAGTTCGTCGACATCCTGCGCCGGATCGAGGGCACTCCTCGGCACTTGAGCATTCACGTCGGCGGCATGCTCGTCACCGGAGAGCCGCTCGTCGATGTCGTGCCGGTGGAACGGGCAACCATGCCGGGACGGGTCGTCGTGCAGTTCGACAAGGACGACATCGAGGATCTCGGGCTCATCAAGATGGATCTGCTCGGCCTGCGCACATTGTCGGCGATCGCGGAGTGCCTCGACCTCATCGAGCAGACCACGGGACAGCGGCCCGACCTCGATGCGCTCCCCCTCGACGACCAGCGTGTCTACGACGTGATCTGCAAGGTCGACACCATCGGCCTTTTCCAGATCGAGTCGCGCGCTCAGCAGCAATCGCTCTGGCAGTCGCAGCCGCGCTGNNCGCAGATGGCGACGCTGCCGCGCATCAAGCCGCGCACGTTCTACGACCTGGTGATCGAGGTGGCGATCATCCGCCCCGGTCCGATCCAGGGTGACGCGGTCCATCCCTATCTCCGCCGCCGCCAGGGGCTCGAGCCGGTGACCTACCTGCATCCCAAGTTAGAGCCGATCCTGGCGGAAACATGTGGCGTGGTCCTCTACCAGGAGCAGATCCTGCGCATCGTCATGGAGATCGCCGGGTACAGCGCCGGTGAGGCTGATCGATTCCGGCGGGCGATGAACCGGCACCGTTCACGGGTGGAGATGGAGGAGCTCCGCGACGGCTTCATCCGCCGCTGCGTCGAGCACGACCTCGGTGAGCCGTTGGCGCAGCAGATCTTCAAGAGCGTCGCCGGCTTCGCGGAGTTCGGTTTCTGCAAGTCGCATGCCGCTGCGTTTGCGCGCACCGCCTATGAGACCGCATGGCTGCGCATGACCTACCCGGCGCACTACACGTGCGCGCTCCTCAACGCGCAGCCGATGGGCTTCTACCATCCGTCGGTCCTCGTCGATGACGTCAAGCGACATGGCGTGCAGATCCTCCCGGTCGACGTCACCAGGAGCCGGGCGCGATGCCTTGTCGAGGCGGTCGGACCGGCGGACTTCGGGATACGGCTCGGGTTCGCCTACGTGCGCGGGCTGGGACCCTCAGCGCGCGCTGTATGCGACGACGCGGTGGTCGCCGGGGCCAACACCTCGGTCGCCGATTTCTGGAAGCACACGCTGCTGCCGCGTGTGGCCATGGAGAACCTCATCCGCGTCGGCGCATTCGACGCCGTGGCCGCCGGCAGATCACGCCGCCAACTGCTCTGGACGTTGAAGGAGAACGAGGAGTCGCTGCCGCCACGGAAACGCCGGAGGGCGACCGTCGCACCGGCAGATCAATCCGTCGTCGCCGCCGCGGTGGTCACCGGTCCTCCCCGCGGGAGCGGCGCGATCGCCGGCAACCGGCTCGGCGACGTGCCCCACACACCGCACGATCCGAGCACCGACCCGGTGCCACCGCTGGTATCGCTGCCCGCATCGCCCCCCGCGCTGCCCGAGATGGACGAGCGCACCCGCGTGAACACCGAGTACGCGCTCACCGAGGTGAGCACCGGACCCCACCTGGTGTCGTTCATGCGCGAACGGCTCGAATCGCTGGGCTGCGTGCCACTCGAAAAGGTGCGCGATCTCGCGGACGGCATGAGGATTCGCGTGGCGGGACTGGTGATCACACGTCAGCAACCGTCAACAGCGCGCGGCTTCAGGTTCTTCACGCTGGCGGACGAGCATGCCCACCTCGACCTGGTGTTCCGGCCTCCGGTGGAGCAGCGAACGCTCGAGGTGAGCCGGCACCCCCTGCTCATGGTCGACGGCCGCCTCCAGGTCGAGCACGGCCGGGTCAATGTGTTGGTTGAGCGAGTCACCGCACTCACCCCGGATGGCGATCCGATCGCCCACCCGGGACCGGCTCCCCCGGAGACCGGGTTTCACGGTTCGCACGACTATCGGTGACCGTTGTTGGTGATCGCCATACGCCGTGACACATCCGTGACACTCCGGCAGCAGTGCCCTGACATGCACCGTGCTGCGCGTTACCGCCGCCATAGGCTGCGGGTATCTCGATTTGCCAGGCCGTGCGCCATGCGGGATGGATGGAAGACCATGACCGATAACACCCCAGAGGGCGACGGACCTCCCCTCTCGTTCAAGAAGGTCGAAGACCGGGCGCACTTCGAACGCGCCCCGGCGCCCCGCGAGCCCGCGCCAAACACCGGTGGACCCAACCTCGCGTTCGAGGCCGCCCCGCGTCAGCCGATCGCGCCCGGCATCCCGCCCGATCCCCGAACGCTCAAGACTTCCCCGCCCGCACCGCCGCCGGCCGCACCGGTCAACCCGGCCTCTGGACCGAGGTTGCCTGCATTCGAGGCGGTCCCGGCATCGGTCGCAGTCGCGCAGCAGCGACTCTCCACACCCACCATCGGCGTTCGCCCCGAACCCTCGGAGGTGAGCGGCGCGGTCCGTCCCGGTGGCACCGGGTGGAACGTTCGCACTCGCGAAGGGGTGTTTCTCCCCAATCGCGGGCGCGGTGATACNNGCAACCCAGGATGCTGCCCACCACGGATCACTCCGCATGGGCGGTGCCGGACGCCCCGAGCAAGCGCGCGCACTCGAGTCGGAAGTTCCTGGGAATCGTGCTCTCAGTGATCCTGATCGCCGTCCTGGGTTTCGCCGGCTTTGAATGGATCAACGGCCGGGCGCATCCTGGTCACACCATCACGACTCCGGCTGCGGTTGGCTCGCTGGTTGCGATTCACACCCCGGCGACGGTCGCCGTCACGCAGCAGATGCAGGCGGTGATGCAGCAGCACGGAGCCACCAGCGTGGTGAGCGGCGTCTACGGACAGGCCGGACGAGCCGCGCTGGTCGTGCTGCTCGCCCAGGGGCCGAACATCGAGACCACCACCACGCAGTTCTTCACCGATTTCGCTGCCGGGCTCAAGACCCAGGGAGTGACCGTCGACCGCACCGAGATGGTCGCCACCACGACTGGCGGCAGCAACTTCATCTGCTCACCCGCGAGCGGCCCGGCGCCGCTCACCGCGCTCTCGCTCTGTGGTTGGGATGACGGCGACACGATCGGGCTGGTCATGGCGGTCAGCGCCCAGACGGTGAGCGCAACCCTTCGCGAGGCCGAAGCCGCACGGGGTGCCGGCGAGCACTGACGCTCACGCACCTGGTCGGTCCAGGCCGACTAGCATGCAGTGGTGATCTCTGAGCGCGGCTTCTCGGAACGTCTCGCGGGCCTCACCGATCGCCGACGGATCGCCGTCGTGCAGGTCCGTGGCGCGATCGGCGGCGCGGCGCGCACCGATGACCTGATCCACACGATCGGTCAGGCGCGCCGGAACACGCGGGTCCGCGCCGTCCTCCTGGAGATCGACTCACCCGGCGGCACCGCGATCGCCTCCGAGCAGCTCTATGTCGCGGTCCGGCGGCTGGCCGCGCGAAAGCCCGTGGTAGCGTGGATCAAGGGTGTCGGCGCTTCGGGCGCCTACTTCCTGGCCTGTGCGGCCACACGGGTGCTGGCGTTTCCCAGCGCGCTGGTCGGGTCGATCGGGGTCATCAGCGTCAGGCCGATCGTCGTCGATGCGCTTCGCCGCGCCGGGGCGCGGGTCGCCGTGACCAAGACCGGTCAATTCAAGGATCTCGGCGCACCGTGGCGTGAGCCCACCGAGGAGGACGACGCGCACGAGCGCGAGCTGGTCGATGCGATCTTCCAGCGCTTCACGGGAGCGGTTCGAACGGCTCGCGGCTACGACGACGAGAGCCTGGCACGGGTCACGACCGGCGAGGTGTGGCTGGGCACGCGTGCGGTGGAGCTCGGGCTCATCGACGGTCTCGCCGATGACGAGGACACGGCTCTCGAGGCTGCCCAGGACCTGGCCGCACTCCCGCATCACCTGACGCTCCGGCTCGGCGGGCGGCGCACCCTGCTGCAACGGCTCGGCGTCCCCGGAGCCGGCATGGGGCCGCCCGGGGAACGCTGGCTCATCGAGATGGAGACCTGGCTCGGAAGCCCACGCCTGCGCGCCTGAGGTCAGCGCGCGGCGTTCCGCCTGCGGTCGAGGCTGAAGAGCACGACCACGACGATGATCAGCAGGAGCGCCAGTCCCCCGATGATCGCAGCGATCGGAATCCCGCCACCACCCGATGGCGGCGGCGGCCCACCGCCGCTTCCCGGCCTCACGGCGGCGAAGTCGCCCATCCTGGTGGAGGTGCCCTCGAAGGTGTTGCCGCACCCGGAGTTCAAGGTCGCCAGCGGCGTCCAGGAGGTGCCGTTGAAGAGCTCGATGGTCGGGGCTGGGGACGATGCCAGCGCCCGCAGGATGATGTACACCGGATTTGCCCGCGAGAGCGGGTCGAGCTGAGCCCCGGCTGCGTTGACCGCCGTGATCCGGTAGACGTTGCCTTCGATGGTGCCGCTCGGCGGTCTCACCGACGGCGGGGCCACCGGCGTGATGCTCACCGTCACCGCCGTTGAGCTGTCGAAGGTGCCGGCCTCGATCAGGATCTGCGCCTGCGGCGGCGTCTCGGCCGTGTACACCTCCGCGGGCGGGAAGGCGGCTGCCTTGGGGTACGTCATGGTTGCCGCGCGTGGCGCCGGGCTCCCGCCGAGCGTCTCGTACGGGTTGGCGATGCACTGCCCGTCGTAGATCGGCGGCGAACCGGCGGGGAGGAACCGCCAGACCAGGGTCAGGGCGATGACCGACACGAGGATCACGCCCCAGCCGCGGCGGGCGGTCACAGCAGCCACCCGCCTGCCAGGTCGGCGATGACATGCGCCACCGCCGGAGCGAGCACGCCGCCGCTGACGATGCGCAGGCCGCCGAGCAGCAGCCCGACCGCAAGATCCAGCGGCAACGACCCGATGCCGTACAGGGGCACGTGCATCACCGCGAAGAGCAGCGCGGTCACGAGGAGCGCGGCACCGTCGCCGAACCCCGATCGCACCGCATCGAACAGCACCCCGCGAAGGACGACCTCCTCGGCAATCGCCACCAGGGCGACGATCGGCGTCCAGAGCGCGAGGCCCGCATTGAGCGGCGCGACCTGGACGCCCGGCGAACCGTGGGAGAGCAGCCACGCGCCGGCGAGCACGCCACCTCCCACCACGCCGAGTCCGGCGGCCGCCACCCTCGGACGCCCCGGTCGCCATCCGGCAGCGATCGCCACCACGAGCAGCGCCAGCGCGAACACGACCCCGGCGGGCATGGACGCGGCGGTGTCCGGCGCGCCGACGGCGGCGCGGAGCACCGCGGCGGCGACGATCCCGGCCACGCACAGCGCAGCGCGTGTCGCCCCGCGTCCGTGGACGGCGATCCGATCGTGATCGGCAACGAACGCCCCCGCCGCCGTCGGAACTACCTCGCCGGTCCGGGCGCCGTTCGCGCCGGTGCAACCTCGGGTCGTTCCGGCTGATCGCTCGAAGCCGCGGTGAGCAGCGGCTCGATCGCGGCCACCGCGAGTGTCGCCGTCGCGAGCGCGGCGGCCTCGAAGCCGCCCGGAGCGAAGCGCTCGCAGACGACCACTGCCACCACACGATCGTCGCGAACCACCGGGAGGAGCATCCGCGAGGCCGTCTCGATGTTCGAGCGCCGCTGGGCGCGATATGACGCCGCCTCGGTGAGCAGCACCGGCCGCCGATGGGTGATGACGTGGGCGAGCAGACCCTCGGGGAGGCCGGACGAGGCGTCGCCGCGCGCCGGCAGCAGGTAGGCACGATCTGCTCCGACCTCATCGGCGAGGCGCGCGAGCCCGCCCTGGACACCGTGGTCGATTGCGACCGAAGCCCACATCGAGGGGCTGTGATGCAGGTGAGCGCGGTTGACGAGGCCATTGAGGAGCATCGCCACCAGCGCCGCTGCGAGACCGGCGACGACGCTCGGCACCCCGATGTCGACGAGCACGGCGAAGACGCAGAACATGACGCAGCCGCTGAGGAGCGCGAACTCGAGATAGTGGCGCGGTCCCTGACCGCCGCGACGCTGGTCTCCGAAGGTGAGCCGCCAGTTCATCGCGGTGTTCCAGGCGGCGCTGAGTGCGAAGGCCGGGATGAACGCGATCAGCGGGTTGAGGCCGACGACCCCGATCAGGACGGCAAGCACCGGGAGAAACACGCAGAGCCCGCTGAGCCCGACCAGCCCGAACTTCCAAACCCGGGCGGAACCCGGGACGTCGAAGAACAGCGACCGCAGGTGGCGCAGGTAGAGAAGTCCCTGGCGAGCGGTTGCCTTGCTCACGCCCTCGGCGCGGGTCGCCTGGGTCACCGGGACATCGACCACACGCAGGTCGGGAACGCAGACGAGCAGCTCGAGCAGGATCTTGAATCCGACAGGACGGAACTCGATCCCGTCGATCAGGGCGCGGCGGCAGAAGAAGTATCCCGAGAGGGGATCAGAGCTCTGGCGCGCCTCCTTGAACAGCAGCCGTGCAAGCACCGTCGCCTCGCGGCTCACCAGGCGCCGCACCGGGGTGCCGAGACCCTCGTGGCTTCCGCCCGGCGCATAGCGGCTCGCAACCACGAGGTCAGCGCCGCGTGCGGCTTCGCCGAGGAGCACCGGGATCAGCTCGGGAGGATGCTGGAGGTCGGCGTCCATCACGCAGACGTACTGGCCGCGCGCCATGTGCAGCCCCGCCACGACGGCGGTGCTCAGGCCCCCTTTGCGGTCGGCTCCCTGGCGCAGCAGGGTGCGGATCGACCGATTGGATTGGGCGAGGTCGAGGAGAAGATCGCCGGTGTTGTCGTCGCTGTCGTCGACGAAACAGATCTCGAACGGAGTTGCCCCGAGCGCGGCGGTGACCCGGTTCACCAGGGGCTGGACGTTGTTCGCCTCGTTGCGCGTGGGAATGACGAGGCTGACGACTGGCGCGCCGCCACGCGGCCGTTCGGGAGTCACCGGCACAGAATAGGCGCGAATCGCCGGACCGGTCATCGGTCGTCACCGATCGGTGTCGAGGCCGGACGGCCTAGTGAAATTCGAACCGCCAGACGAGGAAGCCGTCCTTCGCGACCGGCGGTGCGCCGAGCACCTGCGTGAACAGCGAACTCGTTCCGGCAGGCACGGCCGAGGGGTCGACGACAACGGCATTGACCCCGAAGGAGCGCAACGACGACGCCAGCGCCAGTTGCTCGGATGACGACAGCGTCACCGTGGCCGACCGAGTCACCAGGTCGTGGATCTTCTGCTGAAAGGTCTGGACCCCCGGCGCGTATGGGCCGATCACGTACCCCCCGAGCATTGTGAAGCTGTAGTTCGCGCTTCGCTGCCAGGTCATCGCCTGCGGGTAGTCGACGCCTGGGAACGGCTCGAAGAGCACGTTCGCGCCGGCGAAGGTCTGTGCGGCGGTTTCGGAGGTGAATGGTGCGCGAGTTTGCAGCGTGGTGGCCGGCGCCGGCAGGGTCGGCACGAGTGGCAGGAAGACAGCCAGGGCGACGACCGTGTTGACGGCGAAGCTCGACCGGATGAGCCAGAGTGCGCGCAGCAGAAACGCGAGCGTGATCGCCGCCGCCAGGTACACGTACATCATCATCCGGGCCGGCAGAATGTTCTCCAGCACCGGCAGGTGGGCGGGGATCCACCAGGGCAACGGCAGCGGGAGTTGATGTCCCGCCACGTGAAGGTCGGGCCCCAGGGAGAGGATGGCGACGATTGCAGCGATGATGCCGGCGGTCCTTACCACCGGCACTTGCCAGAATCGAACCGTCGCGACCACGAGGATCAGCACGAGCGGGATTCCCAGGTAGCCATCCCACTCCGATGCGTTGCCGCTGAAATGCGACGAGATACCGATAGCGCTCCGCGGCGAGATCAGCTGAGTGACCGTGGGAACGACGAAGTTCGCGGCGTCGGTCACGTAGGTGTCGGTGCCGTGCACCGCGCCGTGGATGACGAGGTGCCCGGGCGCGAGGAACTGCAGCCACGTCGGATACGCGAGCACGACCACCGCTGCCACCGCTGCGATGCCAAGGGTGCGCACCAGAAATCCCGCGTGCGCTCGCACCCGGTCGCGGTATGAAAGTGCCAGAACGATGGTCAGGATGGCAGCGACGATCACCTCGGTGAGAAGCACCTCCTGGGTGATGAAGAACTGCAGAACCGTGAGGCCGGCCGTCAACAGGCCAAGCGTCAGCGGATGGCGGCGCTGACGCACGACCATCTCATCCACGAGCATCAGCGCGAGCGGTGGCGTGATCGCGCTCAGGACAAGGCCGATGTGACCGAAGTACTGCGCGGTCATGTACGGCGAGAACCCGTAGAGCGCGCCGCCCAGCGCGGCGGCGACCACTCCGGGGACCCACCGGCGGATAACCAGGTACGCGAGCAAAGCGGCGAGCGCGAGGCTCACCGTGACCACCAGGTTGTACGAGACCGTCGCGCCGAGGGTGATCGTCAGCGGCCAGAGCAGCAGACCCATCGGGACCGCATACGTGTCCGCCCACAGAAGGTTCAGCCCGGCGGGTGTGTTCATGGCGGTTGACACCAGCGGATTGAGACCGTGCGTTGCGGCGAACGGCACCCAACCGATTCCCCACATCGCCTGGACGGGATCCGGCCCCTCGCCGACATAGGTGGTCGACGGCGCCCGCCAGGTCGCGATCGTGAGCACGAACGCGATGACGACGTAGCCGGCGGCGACGACCACGCCGGCAGGCACGCGCCCGCCCAGGCGCGTCATCGAGGTGGTGCGATGGTCATTCAGAGGCTCGCTGCAACGAGCAGCACGATCAGCAGGAAGAGCAGCACCGCGTCGGGGAGCATCGCCAGGGCGAGCGCCACGAACGGCGAAACCTCGAACACCGTGTGGACCGCGAGCGCGGTGAGGTAGAGAAACCACACCAGGAGCGGCAGGGTCAGCCAGGCGACCACCGATTCCGCGACGGACCCGGTTCCCGCGATCGCCTCCACCACCGACAGCACCCCGAACGCAACCCACGGTATGAAGGTGAAGCCGCTGACCGAGAGGTAGGTTCGCCAGCGTCCAGCCCGAGCGGTCATCCCCGCGCCGGCATCGATGATGAGCGCCGCGGCACCCCAGTAGATGAGGAAGAGCACCGGGAGCAGGAGCGAAGCGACCAGGCCCGGCGTGCCCCCGGAGCCGATGCGATTGGAGATCAGGCCGAGCACGAGCGCGACAAGACCACTGCCAAGAACCGCGGCGAAACCGAGCGGGAGACGTGGCGAGGCCGCCAGTGCGGCGAAGGTGCTTCTCGGCCTGACCACGACCCCGATCACCGTCACCGCACCAACGGTAGACGAAGTAACCGGGTTGTGAACCTGTCCCTGGCAGGCCCGCCCCACCCTGCTATACTTGCTTAGGTCAATCTGACCTAAATCCACAGACCCCCGTGAAACCGGGGACAGGTGGCGGGATGATCACAG
>PKWB01000208.1 GCA_003131685.1 Candidatus Dormiibacterota bacterium | reverse complement strand
GCGTCGGCAAGACCGCCATCGCCGAGGGGCTCGCCCAGCGGATCGCATCCGGTGACGTGCCCGAAGGCCTGAAGGACAAGCGCGTGATCGCGCTCGACCTCGGCGCGATAGTCGCGGGCAGCAAGTATCGCGGTGAGTTCGAAGACCGGCTCAAGGCCGTCCTCAAGGAGGTCACGTCGTCCGACGGCGCTGTGATCCTGTTCATCGACGAGCTGCACACGCTGGTCGGTGCCGGCGCTGCCGAGGGCGCGATGGACGCCGGCAACATGCTCAAGCCCGCCCTCGCGCGCGGGGAGTTGCGCTGCATCGGCGCCACCACTCTCGACGAGTACCGCAAGCACATCGAGAAGGACGCGGCCCTGGAGCGGCGCTTTCAGCCGATCATCGTCGACCAGCCGTCCGTCGAGGACACCATCAGCATCCTCCGCGGCCTGAAGGAGCGCTACGAGGTGCACCACGGTGTGCGCATCACCGACGCGGCGATCGTCGCCGCCGCGGTGCTGAGCAACCGCTACATCAGCGACCGCTTCCTTCCTGACAAGGCGATCGACCTCATCGATGAGTCTGCGTCGAAGCTGCGCATCGAGATCGACTCTTTGCCGACCGAGCTCGACATCGTCGAACGCGAGATCCGCCAGCTCGAGATCGAGCGTGAGGCGCTGCGCAAGGAGTCCGACAAGGCGTCCGAGGAGCGCCTCGGACGGCTTGAGCGCGAGCTCGCCGACCTGCAGGAGCGGGCGCGTGGGATGCGCACGCGCTGGGAGCAGGAGAAGGGTGCGCTCGCCGCCATCCGCGACATCAAGGAGCGCATGGAGCAGGTGCGGCACGAGGCGGATCGTGCCGAGCAGATGAGTGACTTCGGCCGCGCCGCTGAGCTTCGCTACGGCCAGCTCAACGAGTTGCAGCGAGCGCTCGAGCAGGAGCAGGCCCGCCTCCTCGAGATGCAGGGCGATCATCCGCTCCTCAAGGAAGAGGTCGGTGAGGAGGACATCGCAGAGGTCGTCTCGAGGTGGTCGGGCGTGCCGCTCAACAAGATGCTCGAAGGCGAGATGCAGAAGCTGCTCCGCATCGAGCAGGACCTGCATGGCAGGGTCGTCGGACAGGACGATGCGATCGTCGCGATTGCCAACGCCGTGCGTCGCGGACGCGCGGGGCTTGGCGATCCAAACCGGCCGATCGGCTCGTTCATCTTCCTTGGGCCCACCGGCGTGGGGAAGACGGAGCTGGCACGCGCACTCGCCGAACTGCTCTTCGACGATGAGCACGCAATGATCCGGCTCGACATGAGCGAGTACATGNNATCGAGAAGGCGCATCCGGACGTGTTCAACGTCCTGCTCCAGCTCCTCGAGGACGGCCGTCTCACGGACGGACAGGGACGCACCGTCGACTTCCGCAACTGCGTGGTCATCATGACCAGCAACATCGGGTCGCAGCTCATCGCCGAGGTGCCACCGGAGGCCGATGCGCCGGCGTGGGAGCGGGTGCGCGAGGGCGTCCTCGCCGAGCTGCGCGCCAACTTCCGTCCCGAGTTCCTCAATCGAGTCGACGACATCATCCTGTTCTCGCGGCTCGACCGCACCCAGCTCCGTCAGATCGTCGCCATCCAACTGCGCGGAGTCCGCGACCGGCTCGCCGCGCGGAAGCTCACGCTGCAGGTGACCGAGACTGCCGTGGACGCACTCGCCGAAGAGGGATACGACCCGACCTACGGCGCGCGTCCGCTCAAGCGTGTGATCCAGCGACGTCTCCAGGATCCGATCGCCATGGCGATCCTCGAAGGACGCTTCAGCGAGGGCGCCACCATCTTGGTTGACGCCAGCAATGGCCAGATCACGATCACCGGTGCCGAGCCGAGCCCGTCGCCGGAAGTTGCCGAAACCGCCAGCGTCTGATCGCGGTCAGGTCCGCGACGGAGCGGCTCTCGCCGCAAGCACCGATCCGCAGAGGATGAGGACGAAACCCACGGCGATCCCGCCGGTCAGACGTTCGTGGAGCAGGATCACCCCGAGCGTGACCGCCACCGCCGGGTTCACGTACGTGATCACCGTCGAGCGGACCGGGCCGATCTCCCGGATGAGCGCGAAGAAGAGCAGAAACGCGAGCGCGGTGCAGACGATGCCGAGCGCGAGCACGGCGGCGATCACCTCGCCCGAAGGCCAGGCGTGGGGCAGCTGGATGAGCGCCGCCGGCGCGTAGGCGACCGCCGCCAGGAGCAGCGAGCTCGCGATCACCCCGAGCGACGGGAGGTCGCTCAACTTGCGGTTGATGATGTACGGCCCGGTCGCATAACAGATCGCGACCACGAGCACCTCACCGATCGCTCCGAAGGTGGATGACGAGACGTCGAAGCCGACCAGCACGCCGACGCCGACGAGGCCGATGCAGAGGCCGAGGATCCGGCGCCAGCCGTGGTGCTCGCCGCTTCGCGTGATCAACCCGATCACCACGCCGATGAGGGGCACCGTCGAGACCAGCAGTCCGGACAGCGAGCTCGAGATGCGCAACTCGGCGTCCGAGAGGAGCACCCACGGGATCCCCATCTCGATGATGGTGTACGCGACGATCCAACCCCAACGACCGAGCAGTGGACGGATCTCGACGCGACTGAGGGCGATCGGCACCAGCAGGAGGGCGCCGAGCGCGAACCGGAAGAAGACGAGGTCGACCGGTCCCAGACCTTCGAGGCTCACCTTGATGAGCAGATAAGGGATGCCCCAGATCACGCACATCGCGACGAAGAGGACCAGGCCACGTCTGCTCACCGCGAGATCTTCTACGCTGTGCGGCTCCACATGACGCAGCGCCCTCCTTCACGCGTCCCGAGCCCCCTGCTCCTCGCCATCTCGTCGCTCTTCGTCGCGACGCTGGTGGCGTCCAACATCCTCGCCGTCAAGATCGCCGACGTCGGACCGTTCTCGGTCCCGGCTGCGATCGTGATCTTTCCGCTCGCGTACCTCTTCGGCGACGTGCTCACCGAGGTCTGGGGCTACCGCGTTGCGCGCACGGTGATATGGACGGGATTCTTCGCGAACATCATCGTGGTGCTGTTCATCGCGGCCGCTATCGCCATCCCAGCCGACGCGCACTACAGCGATCAGGCGGCGTACGCGCGCGTGCTCGGTGAAAGCCCGCGACTCGTGCTCGCTTCGCTGACGGCCTACCTGCTCGGCGAATTTCTCAATGCATTCGTGCTGGCGAGGTTGAAGGTTGCGACCAGGGGGCGTTTCCTCTGGACGCGCACCATCGGATCAACGCTCGTCGGCCAGGGAGTGGACAGCGCAGTCTTCATCTCACTCGCATTCGGCGGCCTCCAACCCTGGTCGGTGCTCATCATCATCATCCGCGACGTCTGGGTCGTGAAGGTCCTCTACGAGGTGATCGCCACTCCGATCACCTACGCGCTGGTCACGGCACTCAAGCGCATCGAGGGCGTGGACACATACGACCGCGACACCAAGTTCGCGCCGATCCCGCTCGCATCACTGCGCGCGCGGTTGCGCGGAGCGGAGCAATGACCGACGAGCTGTACGGCACGCGTGCCATCCGCGAGGCCAGGCTCGAAGCCTTCGACAACCGCA
Organism: Candidatus Dormiibacterota bacterium; assembly: GCA_003131685.1. Classification (GTDB taxonomy): domain Bacteria; phylum Chloroflexota; class Dormibacteria; order Aeolococcales; family Aeolococcaceae; genus Palsa-851. The sequence continues at coordinate 9,028 of PKWB01000208.1, read as the reverse complement.
CGCCGGACCGCGACTACACCATCCAGTTCAACATCCCCGAGTTCACCTGTCTCTGCCCGATCTCCGGCTTCCCCGATTTCGCAACATTGCACATCCGATACGTCCCCGGCCCGCGCTGCGTCGAGCTGAAATCGCTGAAGCTCTACATCAACGGCTACCGCAATCAAAACGTGTACCACGAGGACGTCGTGAACATCGTCCTCAATGACCTGGTCACCCTGCTCGAACCCCGGTACTGCGAAGTCGTCGGAGACTTCAACGTGCGAGGCAACATCAAGACAGTGGTTCGAGCAAAGCACCGCGATGCAAACTGGAACGGCGACGTTGACCCCTGGTGGTCCACGCAAGAAAACGGGGAACTGAAGGGCCGGTAACCGCCACCCACCGACGCCCTCCGGAGACAGGGGCGGTGACGTGGGATGCCCCGCGGCGCCGCCCCTGTCTCCGCCCGACGCGCCGCTAAAAGGCGGCGTGTGTCGCCCGCAGTACCCCGTTTCCGAAAGATCCGGGGCATACTGCACGCCAGGTCACGGCACGTGCCGACAAGCAATCGTTTTCTCCACATCTCAGCACCACATTTCGATGGCCATACACACACTTCCCGCCGGCTGGTCGCTCCTCGCGACGCGCCCTCGTGATGAGTTGCACCAGGCGCTGCTCACGAGCACCTGTGAGCGCTCGTTCGAGGATGTCCCGATCGACTGGTGGGACGCATCGATCGACGCGTGGCGGCCCACCTCGATCGTTCGTCTGCTGGGCGGCGTGTGGGATGTGGGCCGTGACGTTGAAGTGCTCGTGCCCGACACTGGCGGGCCGTCGGCGGCCCGGGTCAGCATCGCCCAGGTCCGCCTCTCGCGGCTGCTCACCGCCGGCGTCTCACGGTACTGGGTCGCTCGGTATCAGAAGCTGCTGGTTCTGCGGCTCGTCGAGCAGGCCGCGGTGCTCGGCGGGGACCCGGATCCGTTGCGACGGCTCGCGGCGCGGTTGCGACATCAGGAGTCGCTTGGTTACGACGTCTGGGCGACGGCGTACTCGACCGGAGCTCGCGACGGCGTCGAATTGCCTCCCGAAGTTCCGCCGGCCACTGACGACAATGGCTGGGAGCCCGCGGGGGCGGACGATCCGGCGGCCATCATCCATGCCGCCGTACGAGTGCTTGCCGCCGATCTTCTGCGGCTCGACGAGGCTCTCGAGGAAGCGGGCGCCACAGCGGCCGAACGCGCTGCGCATCCGCTGCTCGCCGCGATCACGTCACTCCTGCTGCGCTCCCCGGCAACGCCGATGGTCAGCCCAGCGGGATCCGATTCTCGCCTGGCCTGAGCAGCACCCGAACGGCGGCGTCGTCGCGGCACTCCTCGCGGACACGAAGCCAGAGCCTGTCGCCGTCGACCTCGAATCCGGCGCCGGATGGCGCAAGCACTGCGACCACCTGCGGATCGATGGCACCGACGCCGTCGAACTCCGGAAGCTCACCGGCCATGGCGAGAACGCGGGGCAACTCGTGCAACCGTCGCGATCAGGCGGCGATGGGCACCCGCGGCATCGGTTCACCGAGCAAAGTCGCCAGCAGCAGGGCCAGGCCGCCGATGTTCGAACGCGCCGGCTCCTCGATGTGATCCGAGAGCGCCCGTTCGTGGACGAGCCCCGCGACAACTTCACGGGCTCGAACGCTCGAATCGTCCGGGGGCACCGCCACCCAGAGCGCTCGCAGGCCCACCCGGGCGCTGAAACCCGCATCCACCACGATGCGCCCCGGGACCGAGGCGGCCGCCGCCTCGATGGTCGCGAGCCTGGAGCCGATCCCGGTCGGGCTCCCCGGGGCCAGCCCGGTCTCCTCGTCCCAGGACCGGGTTGCTCTATTGATGCGACCGTCGGAGAGCGCGGCAAGCGGCAACGCTAGGCGGCGGATCCCCAGCTCGAGGGTCGCGGCAAGGGCCCCGTCGCCGGTGGCGCGCGGCGGATACACCGTGCCGCCGATGGCGTCGGCAGCGATACGGGCGAAGCCGAGGCCCCAGCGATCGCGCTCGGCCCGCCGCCGCGCGGTGGTGATTCGCGGCGCAGCCCCCGCGTGACGCCAGACGACCCGGAACGTGGTGCGGTCCACCTCGAGCCGCACCGCGGTGGCGGCGTCGTGCCGTTCCGCGTTCACGGCGAGCTGGACGAGGACCAACGCGGCGATCTCGGGGCCGAGAACGGGACGAGCGGCTCCGGCAGCCACCTCCACGCTGAGGCCGGTGCGAGCGGTGATTCCCGCGCGAGCCAGATCGATGACGTCGTCAGTGGTGCCCCACCCGCCGGGCTCGCGCCCGGCGACGAGCCGCAGCGAGCCGGCGAGCATGCGAACCCGCTGCGCCTGGGTGCCCGTGAGGGCAACCGCCGCGCTGTCGATGGCGTCGAGCAACCGGCTGAGAAGCTCGTCGCACTGCGCGGACGCAGGCTCGGTTCGAACCACAAGCCGCACGCTGCGAACCGGGTAGGAGACGGCTCCGGGCCCGGGTCCGTCCCATTCGGGAGTTCGCGCGACCACCGCGCCCGCTGCGTCCACGAGCGCTGCGGCCAGGGGAAGCTCGGCGATCTCGGCCAGGGTGAGATTCACGCGTCGCCGTCCGGCGCGACCACCTCGGGTGCGGTCGCGCTGAGCCGGTACTTGCGGTTGCCGTGACTCACGAGCCGCACCGCCGAGTTGTGGCTGTGCAGCCACTCGCCGAAACGGCGCACCGCCTTGGTGGCGGTGTCTGAGTGAAAGGTCACGATGTCGGGGTGGTGCACCACCAGCCGGATCGCCTCGCGGTGGTGGTGTTGGTCCAGGGTTGGGAGATGCACGACCACGGTCCCGTCGTGGATGCGGAGATCGCCGACGGTGCGATCGAGCATTCTGTCGATGCGCTCGAGCAATGATGCATCACCGTCGCGCTTGTCGTGGAGCAGGGCTCGCGGATGCGAGCGCTGAATCTGGCTGCGGACGTTGAACGCGTCGATGTTCTGCGAGTAGACGATCACCGGGCACTCGCGGAGCTCGCGCGCGAGTCGCGACAGCACGTCGCCGCTGCTCGCGGTGCGATCAGGAGCCTTGCCGAGGTCCCAGTCGATGATGGCCAGCACGGGCCTGCTCGAGTACCTGTTGTTTTCGAGCAGCGACAGGGCGCGCGACGCGCTCCGGGCACCGAGTGGATGAAACCGCTTGCGCGTGAAGTGACTCTGCAGCTCATCGAGCGTCTCGGCGTCGTCCTCGAGGATGAGCACCTCCGGGTTCGCTCTCATCGTTGCGACCGGGCGGCGGCTCGCACCAGTGTCGTGCCTTCAGCCCCGTCGCGCTGCGGAGACCAGCCGGCGTTGTGCCGTGCCAGCGCGTCCGCGACCGCCCGGAAAGTGCGCGCGGGCAGTGCGAATCCGCGCGGGTACGCCGCGATCAACGATTCGAGCGTGGCGCTGCGCAACAGCGTGCCGTCCTCGAGTTCGACGCCGCTGCCCGGGGCGAGGCGCATGCCGCCGACGCTGGCCGTGCATGCGCGTTGGACCGCATCGAGCAGGGCTGCGGGCCGGTCGAAACAGCGCGCGTGGCTCGGGAGCCCGATGGGAGGGTCGCCGAGCCAGAAGGTCAGCACCGGCCGGTTGCGCAGCAACGATGCAAGCGCAGGGGTCAACGTGACGGCGCTGCCGACGACCATCCACGGCCACGGGAGACACGCGGCCGCGATCGCATCGCCGTCGTGGGAGCGTCCGTCCCGAACGACGGCCATGCCGCCGGGGACCGCGTCGCGCACCGCGACCGCCAGCTCGCCGTCGATCGTGATCACGAGAATCGCGCGACCTCGATCGGGTGCGCGCACACCGAGCATCCACGGAGCGTCGACAATCCCCACGCGAAACCCCTCCCAACCATGCCTCACGAGCGAACCCAAGGGTCCGTGCCCGCGGTCGGCCACAGCCAGTGTAGTGGTGACGGGGGTGGGGTGGGCCGGCGAGGCGGACACGGACACCCCCTAACCATCGGGCGCCGACCCGGACACCACACGGACAGACATTCGGCCTCGCGACGTGGCAGACTAACCGCGGAATGTCGACCTCAGACGCCGGGGAGCCAGCCACCGAAGCGGTCCGGCTGGCGATCACCGGAATCCTCCACAGCCCCCTCGTCGATCGAGCTGGGGGCCGGCTCGGCCGGGTGGACGACGTCATCGCCCGGTTCGCCGAGGGCGGCTATCCGCCGGTGACCGGCCTGGTCGGACGCATCGCCGGCCGGCGTCTGTTCATTCCCCGCGATCGGATCGCCGAGATGAAGCCGGGCAGCGTGCAGCTCGCCGGCGAGGATCTCAACCTCGCCCATTTCGAGCGGCGCCAGGGAGAGGTGCTGCTCGGTGATGACGTGCTCGGCCGGCGGCTCATCAGCGTGGACGCCGGCCGTCTCGTGGTCGCGCACGACATCGAGTTGCGCTCCCAGGAAGGGAAGTGGGTCGTCGCGGGCGTCGACACCCGCTCGCGAGGCCTGCGAGGCCGGTTCCTGGGCGGTCGTTCCGACAACCCCGGGTTCGTCGACTGGGCAGCCGTTGAGCCTTTCGTGGGACACGTTCCCAGCTCGCGACTGCTCATGCCACTCCGCCGCCTGCGACGCCTCCATCCCGCGCAGATCGCTGATCTCGTCGAAGCCGCGTCGCACGACGAGGGTGAGGAGATCATCTCGGCGGTGCACGGCGATCCAGAGCTCGAGGCCGACGTCTTCGAGGAGCTGAACACCGAGCATCAGGTGGAGTTTCTCCGCGACAAGTCGGACGCCGAGGCCGCCGCCGTGCTCGCGGAGATGGGCCCCGACGATGCTGCAGACCTGGTCACCGAGCTGGACCAGCCGCGACGTGCGCCGATCCTGTCGCTGCTCCCACCGTCGCAACAGGCCAAGGTCCGAGCGTTGCTCAGCTATGGGCAGAGCAGCGCGGGCGGACTGATGAGCCCGGACTTCGTGTCGGTCACTTCCGACGCGACCGTATCCGACGCACTCGCCGCGGTGCGTGCCGCGGACGTTCTCCCTCAGGTCGCCGCCGACGTGTTCCTGCTCGACGACGGCCATCTCGCCGGCTCGGTGCCACTCATCGAGCTGCTTCGCGCCGACGGTGCGATGCGGATCGCGGAACTCGTCGAGCACAGCAACGCATCGGTGCAAGTCGACGATGATTTCACCGAGGTGGCGCGCCGCATGGCCGACTTCAACCTCACCGTCGTCGCGGTGCTCGAGGACGACAATCGGGTCATCGGGGTCATCACCGTCGACGATGTGCTCGAGGCGATGCTGCCCAACTCGTGGCGGCGCCGCGCGGAGGCCGACGGGGACTGACCTCGGTCCTCGGGGTCGAGCGTCAGTTGTACACTCCGGGTACATCAACCACGTTGTTTGGGGTGTATTGACCAGTACATGGACGGCGGCGACAGTCCCCAGTCCCGGCAACTCACGGGCCGGCCCGTCTCGAGGTAGCGACGCACTCGTGACCTCCTGAGCGGACAGGCCCGCTCAGTCTTGCCGTCTTCGACGGTGGGAGGTCCGAATTGGCCAAGGAGAAGGCTCGCAGGGCGGACGCCAAAGCGGCGCCCGGCAACACGGCGGTACTTGATGCCGCACACCTTGGAGACATCCGCGGCGCGTTCGGAACCATCGGTGAGCACGAGACCAATACGCCGCGCACCTGGCGTCGCCGCCTGCTCGCACTGGCGGTGATCATGGGTCCCGGCCTCATCGTGATGGTCGGCGACAACGATGCGGGCGGCGTCTCGACCTACGCTCAGGCGGGACAGAACTACGGCACCAGCCTGCTCTGGACCCTGGTGCTGCTCATCCCGGTGCTGATCGTCAACCAGGAGATGGTGGTTCGCCTCGGCGCGGTCACCGGCGTCGGCCACGGCCGGCTGATCTTCGAGCGTTTCGGCCGCTTCTGGGGCTGGTTCGCGGTGGGCGACCTCTTCGTCCTCAACTTCCTGACGATCGCGACCGAGTTCATCGGTATCTCGCTGGGCGCTGCGTACTTCGGTGTGACTCCGTACCTCGCGGTACCGCTGGCAGGGATCCTGCTGATCGGTATCACGGTCACGGGTCGTTTCGAGACCTGGGAGCGGCTGATGTTCGTGATCCTCTTCGGCAACCTGCTGATCGTCCCGCTCGTGATCCTGAGCCATCCGAACATCGGACAGGTTGCGCACGGCCTCGTCGTTCCGAGCATGCAGGGCGGGGTGACATCCACGGGGGTGCTGCTGATCATCGCGATCGTCGGCACGACCGTCGCACCGTGGCAGCTGTTCTTCCAGCAGTCCAATGTCGTGGACAAGCGCATCACACCGCGCTGGATCCCGTATGAACGAGCCGACACGGTCATCGGGGCGTTTGTGGTTGTCATCGGCGCGACCGCAATCATGGTCGCAGCCGCATTCGCGTTCAACGGCACGCTTGCTCACGGAAATTTCGTGGACGCCGGGCACGTCGCAGCGGGCATCGCGCACTATCTCGGCTCAGCAGCCGGCGCGATCTTTGCGCTTCTGCTCATCGATGCCTCGATCATCGGCGCAAGCGCGGTCACGCTTGCCACGTCGTACGCGTTCGGCGACACGTTCGGCATCAGGCACTCCCTCCACCGCCCGTGGCGCGAGGCCAAGCCGTTCTATGCAAGTTACACGGCGCTGGTCGCCCTGGCGGCAGCACTTGTGCTGATCCCCGGGGCGCCGTTGGGTCTGATCACGACGTCGGTGCAGGCGCTCGCCGGAGTCCTCCTGCCCAGCGCCAGCCTCTTCCTGCTGTTGCTGTGCAACGACCGCGAGGTGCTGGGTCCGTGGGTGAATCGCACGTGGTTGAACGTGCTCGCGACGCTGATCCTCGGCGTGCTCGTGATGCTGTCCTTGATTCTCGTTGTGTCCACGGTGTTTTCGTCTGTCAACGTCCCGCTGCTTCTCGCTATCCTCTCGGTGGTGATGCTGGTCGCGCTTGTCGGCATCACCGTGTTCACCACGCGGGGTTCGCGCGCGCGTCCTCCGGACACGTTCGAGCGCGAGGAGCGTGAGACCTGGCGCATGCCGTCACTTGCGCTGCTCACCCGGCCGGTGCCGTCGCGCAGCCGGCTGATCGCGTTGTATGCGATGCGCGGTTACCTGGTGATCGCGGTGCTGCTGTTGCTCGTCAAAGCCGTGCAGCTGGGGACCGCTCACTGACGCGCGATGGGCACTGCTGCGAAGGGCGTGACACAGGGGCGGCCGGGCGCGTGCTCGTACACGAGCTGCCCGCTCCCAGCGACGACTGTCGACGCCGACACCGTGCCGTAGACGTCGCCGTGGATGCAAGCTGCGTCGACCGGTGAGTCACTTGCCGAGGTGTGATCGGCGAGCATGGCGCGCAAGCCCGCGATGACGTCGGCATCGCCCCCAGCTGCCAGGACGCGGTGCATGCCCGAGAGCAGCATCGCCACCTTGGGATTCCTCGCATCATCCACATCGCGCGTGGTGAGCACGTGCGGGCCCGGCGCAAGCTCGACCACGCGCACCGGGCCCGAGTCGTCCACGTGGGCCACCAGCGCACGGTCCTCATCCGCCCAGAGCACGTTGACCGGGTTGTAGCGGCCGGGGCCGAGATCGCGCAGCCGCGCCGGCACATCCGCACGGTCGGCGGTCAGCAACGCCACCGGGATCTCCCCCCGAGACCGGCGCGTCGGGTCTGGCGCGACCGGTGGCCCCTCCGCGGGATGGCGGTTGGTCACCGCGCAGATCGCGCCGTCCACACCGACGGCGAGCCAGGTTCCGCCGGCCACCAGGTCGCGACCCCCGAGGATCAGCGGGCTCGCGGTGAGGATGCAGGGCGGCGCACTGGGGCGGGCAATGAGCTCGTCCCGATTCGCCGCCAGCACGATCGGCGCGACTGAGGAGTATCTCCAGGCCAGGAGGATCGTGCACACCGGCTGAATCGTATGCGGACAGCCCACGCCGTTGTGACCACTGTGAACGGGGGCTCGCGACGCCGTCACGACACACCGACTTCCATCTCGGCGGGCAGGTATTAAGACCACAGTGGGATCACGTCAATGAGTGCAAACGTCATCGGCAAGCTGAACCCCCGCAGGCGCCCGAGAGGTCGCGCGGCCATCGCCCTGCTGCCTGGGGTCTTCGCGCTCATGCTCGCCGGGGTGTCGAGCGTCGCCGCCGCCGCCAATCCAAGCCCCGCTCCGACGGCCACGGCGTCCCCCTCACCGGCGCCCACGGCATGGTGGTGCCGTCACCACCCCCCCCACTCCTGCCCGAAGCCGACCCCAGCACCGACCAGCAGTCCCACGTCGACCCCGAGTCCCACGTCGAGCCCGACCGGCGGTGGCAACAACGGGAGCGGCGGCGGTTCGACACCGACCCCGACGGCGACCCCGACAGCAACCCCGACAGGCACTCCATCGCCCGCCACAACCCCGGCGCCGACGCCGGCATCCAAGCCGGTGACCACCGGTGGATCGGGCGGCGGCCACTCATCCGGAGGCGGCTCAAGCGTCGTCGGCTCCGGCGGAACCACGGCTGACAGCGACGTCACGCACGTCCAGGCCCAGGCTGATCCCACGCCCTTCGCGCCGCTCACCAGCGCGGTCACTGTCGTGACCTCGGGTCAGGGCCTCGACGCAGCCCGGATCCCACCCGTCGAGGCACTCACACCACTGAGCGGCCTCGAGTTCGGCAGTGGTCTGAACCTGGGGCCGATCCTCCTCCTGATCGACATGATCGGGATCGGCCTGCTCGTCTACCTGGTTCGCACCCGCTGGCTCGCCCCCGAGGGCTGAGCCACCGCGACCGGCCCCGCGCCGTCGCCGATCTCGACCAGCCCATTGCCGAGCTCGTAGACGCTGTTCATGATGTCGCCGATGGATTTCTTGATGCTCTCCGGCGTGATGTTGTTGGCGGTGTTGTATTCGACCTGCTTCTCGCGGCGGCGGTCGGTCTCGGCGATGGCGCGCTGCATCGAGCCGGTGATCTGGTCGGCATAGAGGATCACCTTGCCGTCGACATTGCGCGCGGCGCGGCCGAT
>PKWB01000188.1 GCA_003131685.1 Candidatus Dormiibacterota bacterium | reverse complement strand
TCCGTCCCGGCCGCTTCGACCGGCACGTGATGCTCGACCGCCCGGACATCCGCGGGCGCCGCGCCATCCTCGAGGTGCACTCGCGCAACAAGCCCCTCGATCCAGGTGTCGACCTCGAGGTGCTCGCCAAGCAGACTCCGGGATTCAGCGGCGCGGACCTGTCCAACCTCATCAACGAGGCGGCGATCCTCGCCGCGCGAGGGAATCGCAAGGTCATCGTGATGAACGACCTCGAGGAGTCGATCGCCCGCGTGATCGCCGGCCCCGAGCGCAAGAGCCGGATGATCAGCGACAAGGAGAAGCTGACCATCGCCTTCCACGAGATGGGACACGCGCTGGTGGGCACCACCCTCGAGCACACCGACCCGGTGCACAAGGTCACGATCGTCAGCCGCGGCCAGGCGCTCGGCTGGACGATGAGCCTCCCCATCGAGGATCGCTACCTGGTGAGCAAGGCCGAGCTCGCTGACCAGCTCGCCCAGATCCTGGGCGGCCGCTGTGCCGAGGACCTGATCCTTGGCGAGGAGAACATCACGACCGGCGCGTCGGACGACATCCGCAAGGCGACCAACCTCGCTCGCAAGATGGTCACCGAGTGGGGGATGAGCGACAAGCTCGGCCCGCTGACCTTCGGCGAGCGCCCGGAGATGGTCTTCCTCGGTCGTGATCTCGGCGAGCAGCGCAACTACTCCGAGGGCATCGCCTCGGAGATCGACCAGGAGGTGCATCAGCTCGTCGCCGATGCCTTCCAGCGCGCCAAGAAGGTCCTTCGCGAGCGCGAGCACGTGCTCCGGGCGCTCGCGTCGCGGCTGGTCGAGGTCGAGACCATGGATGCTCCTGAGATGGAGCGGATCATCAAGGAAGCCGAGTCGCACAACGGCGTCGCGCCGGTGAATGGCAGCGGGCCGCTGCCTGAGGCAGCACCTCCCGCCCCGCCGGACCTCGTTCCGCCCGCTGAGGCAGCAGCCGGAGCGTAGGGGTACACTCTGGCCGACGGGCCACCGTGGCCGTCGACGGCTCCAAAGCTACCCGGGGACGCTTCCCGCGCCTCGAGGATCGCTGCCGCTGACGGGTCGGTGTCCGGCTTGCTAAAAGCGCTTGGATCCAGCTAGGAGGACCGAGACGTGGAGGGAGTAGGGACGCCATCGCTGGCGATCATCGGGGCGGGCCGGGCCGGCTCCGCGCTGGCGATCGCCGCCCATGACGCCGGGTATCGTGTCGCCGCCGTCGCCAGCCGCCGAGGCGAGATGGCAGCCCGGCTCGCGGACACGGTCGGAGCCCAGGCCGTGGCCACGCCCTTGGAGGCCGCGGCCGTCGCCGATCTCACCCTGCTGGCGGTCCCGGACGGAGCCATCTCAACCGTCGCGGCATCGATCGCCGCGTCCGGAATCTCGCTGCACGGCCGGGGCGTCGTCCACCTCGGTGCTCGTTTCGGCCCAGAGTTGATCGCGTCGTTGCGCGTCACCGGCGCCGAGGTTGGCGTGCTCCACCCGCTGCAGGCGCTGGCTGGACCGGACAGCGCGTCACTCCTGGAGGGCGCCTACTTCCGTGTGGATGCGAGCGGACTCCTGCGTCAGCGCCTGCTGGGACTGGTCGCGGCGCTTGGCGCCACGCCGCTCGAAATCGACCCGGCCAGCGCGCCCCTCTACCACGCTGCCGCGGTCCTCGCGGGCAACGCCCCCCTGGCGCTGCTCGCCGAGGCAACGCGGCTGCTCGAGGCGACCGGGGTGAGCGCCGAGACGGCCCATGCCGCGCTCGCGGCATTGCTCGAGGGCGCGGCACACAACGCGCGCCGGGCCGGTCCGGCGGCGGCGCTCACCGGGCCGGTCGCACGCGGCGATACCGGCGCGATCGCCGCCCACCTCGAGGCGCTCGAGGCTTATCCCGAGGCGCGGGATCTCTACCTCCACCTCACCCGCGCGATGGAGTCCCTGGTCGCGGCCCGGCCCGACGCGACCCAGCCGGTCTCCGGCGCCGACAGCGCCCAGGTCGCCTGACCGTGGCCATCACCATCCGCGACCTCGCGGCCTGGAAGGCGGCGGGGACGCGCTTCATCATGCTCACCGCCTACGACTACCCGACCGCGCGGCTCCTCGCCGAGGCCGAGGTGCCGGTCCTCCTGGTCGGGGACACGCTCGCGGACAACGTCCTCGGCTATCCCAACACGATCCCGGTGACCATGACCGAGATGCTCCACCACGCCCGCGCGGTGGCGCGAGGCGCCCCCGACCAGCTGCTGGTCGGCGACATGCCCTTCGGCACCTATCAAAGCTCGTGCGCCGGCGCCATCGCCAACGCCGTCCTGTTCCTGAAGGCCGGCATGCACGCCGTGAAGCTCGAGGGTGGCGGGTGGGCGGTGGACACCGTCGCGCATCTGACCCAGCGCGGGATACCGGTGATGGGCCACCTCGGTCTCACCCCGCAGTCGGTCAACGCATTCGGTGGCATGAAAGTGCAGGCGAGAAGTGCGGGTGACCGCGAGCGCCTCCTCGCCGATGCGCACGCGCTCCAGGACGCCGGCGCCTTCTCGCTCGTCCTCGAGGGGATACCTCGGGACCTGGCCGCACAGGTGAGCCGCGAATTGACGATCCCCACCATCGGCATCGGCGCCGGCCCCGACTGCGATGCGCAGGTCCTGGTGATCCACGACCTGCTCGGCATCACCGGTCACATCCGCGGCGTCGCACCGAAATTTGTGAAGACCTACGCCGACCTCGGCGACACCATCGTGAGCGCGGCGCGCGCGTATGCCGACGATGTCCGCGAGGGCCGGTTCCCCGATGATGCCCACTCCTTCCACTAGCACCCCGGAGCTCCTCTCGACCCCAGACGACCTCCGGCGGTGGTCGCTGGCCTGCCGCGCCGCGGGCCTCTCGGTCGGGATGGTGCCGACCATGGGTGCCCTGCATGCCGGTCATCGCGCGCTGATCGACCGCTCCGTCGCGGAGAGCGATCGGGTGGTCGTGACCATCTTCGTGAACCCGGCTCAGTTCGGTCCCCATGAGGACTTCGCCCGCTACCCCCGGAGCATGGACGCCGACCTGCGGATGCTCGCCTCCGCCGGGGTGCACGCCGCGTTCGTCCCGAGCGTCGAGACCATGTACCCGCCCGGCCGGGTGACCCGGCTCGACATCACGGGTCCGCTCGGTGAGCGCCTCGAGGGCGCCAGCCGCCCGGGCCATTTCAACGGGGTCGCCCTGGTGGTCACCAAGTTGCTCGTTGCCGGGGTCCCCGACCGCGCCTACTTCGGGCAGAAGGACGCGCAGCAGTGCGCCGTGGTCCGCCGCCTGGTCCGCGACCTCGACATCGGCGTCGAAATCGTTGTGTGTCCTACGGTTCGGGACACCGACGGGCTTGCCATCTCGAGTCGCAACGTGTACCTCAGCACCGAAGAACGAGTGCGGGCAAGGGCCATTCCGTCAAGCCTGGCCACCGCGATCGCGCAATTCGAGGCCGGGGAGCGGGACGCGACAGCGCTGGCAACAACTGTTCGGTCCTGTCTGGAGAACGCGGGACTGGACGTGGACTACGTCGCCGTGGTAAGGGCGGAAGACTTCACCGAGGTCGAAAGAGCAGCCCCCACAAACCAAATCGTACTGGCTGCTAGAATAGGGAGCACACGGTTGATTGATGTCGTTCGGCTGGGGGTCGACACAGCGCCCGTTGGTCGTGGCGTCTAGGGGAGATCATGCAGCGGGTCATCATGAGGTCGGAAAAGCACCGCGCCACGGGCGACTTCGAAAGGCCATACGGCAGCGCGTTTGCATTGCTGCGCGACGCCGATATGGATGTCGCTCCGAGGATCGTGCGTGTCGACGCAGGCAACCGCGTACGTGAGCAGGCGGCGACCGCGTGATCAACGGGGCCGCACCGACGGATTACGACGTGGTCGTGGTCGGGAGTGGCATCGCGGGACTGTCGGCTGCTCTCACCGCCGCGCCTCGCGCACGGGTTGCGGTGGTCACCAAGGGCGCGCTCGATGACGGCTGCAGCCGGTTCGCGCAGGGCGGCATCGCAGCCGCGGTCGGCGAAGATGACTCACCGGAATTGCATTACCAGGACACCATTGCCGCGGGCCGCGGGCTCTGCCATCCTGAGGCGGTGCGCGTGCTTGTCGAGGAAGCCCCGGCGCGCATTCGCCAGTTGATTGAATGGGGCGTCGCATTCGACAGCCAGGATGGTGAGCCGTTGCTCGCCCAGGAGGCGGCACACTCGCGCCCGCGCATTCTCCATGCGCGTGGCGACGCGACCGGGCTCGAGGTGGAAACCGCCCTGATCCGGCGTCTGCGCGCGAGTGGCGCACGCGTCATCGAACATGCGGATGTCACCGGCATCCTCACGACTGCGGACGGCGCGGGCTGCGGGGTGTCGATCACGACCAATCCCGCCGAGTCGCACACGACGACACTGTCGTCTGGGGCGGTGGTTCTGGCCAGCGGCGGCGCGAGCCGGCTCTGGCGGAACAGCACCAATCCCGAATCCGCAACCGGCGACGGCGTCGCTCTCGGCTATGCCGCGGGCGCCGATGTCGCGGGGATGGAGTTCGCTCAGTTCCACCCCACAGCGCTCGCCGTCGATGGCGCGCCGCGGTTTCTCATCAGCGAGGCGGTCCGTGGCGAAGGCGCATGGATCATCAACCGCGACGGCAAGCGCTTCGTGCTCGACGCCGATCCGCGGGGCGAGCTGGCCGGACGGGACGTCGTCGCCCGAGCCATCTGGGAAGAGCTGCAGCGCACCGGTGAGCCTTGCGTCTTCCTCGACTGCTCGCCGCTCGGAGAGCGAGCCGCGGTGCGCTTTCCGACGATCGCCGCGACCTGCGCTCGCTACGGTCTCGACATCGCGCGCGATCCGATCCCGGTTTCGCCCGCCGCGCATTACATGATCGGCGGGGTCAGGACTGACCTCGACGGCGCGACCAGCGTCCCCGGCCTCTATGCCTGCGGCGAGGTTGCGTACACCGGCGTTCACGGAGCGAACCGTCTGGCGAGCAACAGCCTGCTCGAGTCGGTGGTCTTCTCGCAGCGCGCTGTGCATGCTGCGCTGGGTTGGGCGGCGGAATCGCCTCCGCCGCAGGCAGCACCGGTGCAGCGGGCGACCAGCCCGCGTGCCTCAAAGGTCGATCCTCGTGAGGGATGGAACACGCTCCGCGACGTGCTCTGGACTGGAGCCGGCGTGGTGCGAGACGAATCCGGTCTGCGCGCGGCGGCTCGTGAGTGCGAGCGCGTTGCAGCAGCGACAGCGGGCGCCGCCACGCTGCCGGCGATGCAGCTGCACTCAGCCGCATCCACCGCCACGCTGGTGTGCGAGGCAGCCCTGGCTCGCGAGGAGAGCCGCGGGTGCCACCTCCGTTCTGATCTCCCCCAAGCAAGCGATCAATGGCATGGCGATCTCGTCATGCACAAGGACAGAGGAGCACGCTTTGACGGTCACCTTTAGACCCATCACCGAGGCGCTTTCGTCGGAGAGCATCGACCTGCTCATCGAGTCGGCGCTCGCCGAGGACGTCGGAGCTGGCGATGTCACCACCCAGGCCGTCATTCCCGTGGATATGACCTGTCGCGGCAAGATCGTTTGCAAGCAGGACGGCGTGATCGCCGGCCTCAGCATCGCGCAGCGCGTGTTCCAGCGTGTCGACGAGCGCATCCAGTTCGACGCCAAGACCAAGGACGGCGAGAAGGTGCAGGCGGATCAGATCGTTGCGCGGCTCTTCGGACCGGCGCGCGGCATGATGACCGCGGAGCGTGTCGGCCTCAACTTCCTCCAGCATCTCAGCGGGATCGCGACCATGACCGCGAAATACGTGAAGGCGGTCGACGGCACCAAGGCGCAGATCCTCGACACCCGCAAAACCACCCCGGGGCTGCGCGCCATCGAGAAGTACGCGACCCGCATGGGTGGCGCAGTCAACCATCGGATGGGGTTGTACGACGCGGTGCTGATCAAGGACACGCACCTCGCGCTCGTCGGCGGGATCACGCCGGCGCTGCGGGCCGCACGCAAGGCCTATCCCGAGATGGAGATTCACGTCGAGGTCAGCAATCTGCAGGAGCTGGAGCAGGCGCTCGCCGACAAGGCGTCGCACATCCTCCTCGACAACTTCTCCTGCGGCCAGGTACGTGAGGCGATGCAGTTGATCCGCGGCCGTGCGACGGTCGAGGTGAGCGGTGGAGTCCAGGTGACCAACGCCCGCGCATATGCACTGGCGGGGGCGGATTACATCAGCGTCGGTGCGTTGACGCATTCGGCGGTGGCACTTGACTTCTCAATGAAGGTCACTCGCTACTAGCTTTATGCAGTGGTTTGCGGGTCGGGTCCCCGCGGTGCCACCCGCAGGCTGCGTCGTGCTAGGGCTCGCTAAGCCAGGGGCCTCTTGGCCGGTCTTGCGCGCAGCTCGTCGACGCATCGTTGACTAGCTGATGCAGACGTTTATTGATGGGTCCTCGGCTGCGCTGCACGCCTTCGCCATTGCGCATCCTTGGGTGGCGCCGATTGTTATCTGGGGGACGGCGGGGTTCATTGTTTTGTGCCCGGTTGGGTTTTTTGCATTCTGGATCTGGGATGGGCGGCTGCGGCCGGGGGTGGCGGCGCTGGTGGGATTGGGGGTTACTCAGTGGGTGTGTCATGAGGCTGAGCAGCTGATGTACCGGCCTCGGCCGTTTGTTGCACTGCATTTCGTACCGCTGTATCCGCATGCGCCGAACAACTCGTTTCCGTCCAGCCTCACGGCGTTTGCGGCGGTGGCGGCGGTGGTCGGGGTGCTGGTGTGGGGGCGTCTGGGGCTTGTGTTCGTCGTGGGGATGGTTGTGGTGGGATTCGGGTGCGTGTATGTGGGGGTGCACTACGCGAGCGATGTGATCGCCGGGGCGGCGCTCGGAGCTGTGTGCGGTGCGATCACGTGGGTGATTGCCGGCTTGCCGCCGGTCGCACGGGTGCTGGGTGCGCTGGAGCGCCGGCTTCCGCCGGGGCGCCGGTACCGAAGCGCGGGGCGCGTGGCGGCTAGAGCAGCGAGTTGACGAGCGCCTCGATCTGGCTCAGGGTCGCCGGGGTGTACACCGCCGCGATCGCTACGACCGTCGACCCCTTGGCCGCGACCACCCCCTCGTTGTTCTTGCCAGCGCTGAGAACTTGGAGGTAAGACCGAGCCTCATCGCCGACTCCAGACACCGGCTTGAACGCCACCGGGAAATGGTTGCTGAACTGAGATATGGCAGAAGCAGGGACGTTCTCGAGGATCGTGATGATCACGTTGTAGATCGTTGCGTGGTACTCGCAGTTGGTATCTGTCGCACCGGCTGGGAGTGTTGTGGTCCCTGCACCGGTCACACCGACGGGATTCGGGAGCGTGATCCCCAGTGCGGATCCGACAGTGCTTCCGGAGGGGCACGAAGCGGCTGCCGCGGTCGTGGCTACTGCAGCGACCGTCGGGGTGGGTGCGGAAGTCGCTGGAGCCGACGTCCCTGGAGCCGATGTCCCGGTGGCGGGGGTCGTAGCTCCGCAAGCGGCCAGCGGCGCCGCGAAAGCGAGCGAGATGAGCGGAATCCAGCGTGAGCTTCTGTGTGCCACAAGATCGCCTCCGTCTACCACGCCACCCCCAAAGTGTGGCCGCGGTCACTATGGCGCAGTTGCGAGCCGGTGCGCACGCCCATCATGCTCACCGGGTTCGCCCGCGGTTGCTCGTTTCGAGGAGACTATGAGGATGTCGGATGCGGATCACCCGGATCACGCCGATCCAGTTCCCGGTCCGCAGAGCTCGAACGAGGAGCCGCAGGCACATCTGACCACCACGCCGAGGGGCGGCGGCTGGCGGATGTTCCCGGCGCCGGTCGAGGTGGAGGCCTATCTCGCGCAGGTGTGGGCCCCCGTGCTCGTCGATGGGGTCGACGACGTGACCGCCGAGATCTGGGCGCGCTGGCCGCCGCAGGGCCATAGCGACGGGGATGTCCACCACCAGGTGATCGACGCCTCGCACTACCGCCCGCCCAAGGGTGGGTTTCCGGCCTCCTGAACCCTCGGCAACGCCGACGACTCGGCGATGCAGGGGACGACCGGGATCACCGGCGCCGCGCCCATCTGGCACCAGGTGATGGCGCACGCGCTCACCGGTGTCACCGACCACTGGCCGGCGATGCCGGCCGGGCTCACCACCGCCAGCACCGCATGGGGGACCGCATACTTCATGCCGGGGACGGACGCCACCACCGGCGAGTCGGCGCTCGTTCCGGGTCAACAACCGGGCGCTGCCGGGCCCTCCGGTCCAGGAGCGCCTGCCGGCAAGAAGCGCCACCACCATCCTCACTGACCTGCCGACAGCGGACAAGAGGAGACCTCAATGCCGAGATTGCTGGTACGTAACTTCTCGATCTCACTCGATGGTTACGCCGCCGGGCCCCACC
>PKWB01000070.1:6785-7447 GCA_003131685.1 Candidatus Dormiibacterota bacterium | reverse complement strand
TCGTCGAGCTGCTCGCCGAGCGCGTTGACGACGCGACCGACCAGCTCGTCGCCGACCGGCACCTCGGCGATGCGACCGGTGGTGCGGACGTTGTCGCCTTCCTGGAGGTGCTCGTATGGGCCGAGGATGACCGCGCCGACACCGTCCTCGCGAAGGTCGAGCGCGAGCGCGAGGACGACTCCCTTGCCCCCCGGCCCCGGCATCTCGAGCAGCTCGCCCGCCATGGCGCGTTCCAACCCATAAATACGTGCGATGCCGTCGCTGACCGATGTGATGACGCCCTCGTTGGCGTCCACCACGGGCGCCTCGAAACTCGCGATCCGTTGTTTGAGAATCTCTCCGATCTCGTCGCTGCGTATGGCCATCAGTCAGTCATTCCTCTCTCTCGATCAGGCAAGTGCTGCCTGGAGCTGTTGCAGGTGAGTGCGCAGGCTGTCATCGATGANNTCGATGACCCGGTCGCCGATGCGGATCACGAGCCCGCCGACGATCGACGGATCGCTGCGCACGGTCGTCTGAACGTCACTGCCGAGCTGCTTGCTCAACGCGTCACGGATGTGCTTCTCGAGCGTGGCGTCTGGGGGCACCGCAGTGGTGACCTCGACCCGCACGACACCCGAAGCCCTGTCGGCCAGCGCGTCGTAGTGACTGAGGATCTCGCG
>PKWB01000070.1:0-6734 GCA_003131685.1 Candidatus Dormiibacterota bacterium | reverse complement strand
GGCGAGCTGCTCGCGCCAGCCGGTGATGTCCTTCGCCTCCTGGGCGAGCGCGAAGTACGCCTCGGCGTAGCGTCGGGCGAGGATGCTGGCGCGTTCCATCTCAGTTCTGCTCTGCTTTCGGGGACGGGTTGTCCGCGACCTTGGTCAGTGCCTGGTCGATGAGGCGCCGTTGCGCCTTGGCGTCAAGGGTGTCACCGAGCAGTCTCTGGGTCGAAGCGACGACGAGGCTCGCGACCTCGTTGCGCAGGTCCTGGATGGCGCGATCACGCTCGCCAGCAATCTCGGTGCGCGCACGCTCGATCAACGCCTCCGCATCCGATCTCGCTTTGGCGATGACCTCTTTCGCTTCGGTGGTGGCCTCGCCGTGCGAGCGGTTGAGGATCTCGCGGGCCTGGGCGCGCGCCTCTTCGAGCGTCTTCTCGACCTGCTCCTGCACCCTGGCGAGGCGCTCCTCGGACTCCTGCGCCGCGCGCAGTCCGGCCTCGATCTTCTTCTCACGATCGGTGGCCGCCGCGATGATGCGCGGATACGCGTATTTCCCGAGGATGAGGATCATCAGGATGAACGCGATCAGCTCGGCGACGAACGTCCCGTTGGGGGTGAGAAGTCCGGCCGGCTGCGAAGCGGCAGCAATCACCGTGGTCACGACCTCGTCTTATTTGGCGATGACGTAGATGAAGAAGAACCCGAGCGCGAGGTTGATGAAGTACATCCCCTCGACGAGGCCGATGATCAGGAACATGGTCACCTGCAGTCGCCCCTGCGCCTCGGGCTGGCGGGCGGTTCCGGCGATGGTCGCGTTACCGGCCAGGCCGTCACCGATGGCGGCACCGATTGCGCCGCCTCCAAGCGCGAGGCCGGCGGCGATCAACGCCCCCATCAGGATCAGTGCGTGGGTCATGTCGTCTCTCTCCTCAACTCGTTCGCATGTGAAGCTGCCCCGTGGTGCTCCTCGAGACCTTCACGGGCCATGCCGAAATAAATAATGGTCAGTAGCATGAAGATGAACGCTTGGATCGTGCCGATGAGGAAGACGTCGAAGAGCTTCCATGCCACCAGCAGGATGATCCAGATCGGTGACAGCGCTGTCTGAATCACCGAGGACCCGGCAAACGCGGTGTACCCGAGGGTGAGCAGATACACCATCACGAGCCCGCCGAAGATGTTGCCGAACAACCGCAGGCCGAGGCTCAGTGGCTTCTGAATCTCTTCGATGATGTTGAGCGGCGTGAACGCGACGCGTGCGATCAGCGGCAGCTCGAACGGCTTGGTGAAACGCCGCAGATAGCCGCGAAACCCGAGCACGTGGATGCTGTACCACTGGACGATCACGATCACGACGATGGCCATCGCGAGGGTGAGGTTGATGTCCGCGGCAGCCGGCTCGACCGGAGCGGCGAGCGGAAAGAAGTCCAGCCAGTTGGCGAGCAGGACGAAGATGAATATGGTCGCCGCGATCGGGATGATGAAGTCGGTGCCCTCGTCCGACACCATGTCCCTGGTGAGATTGCGGATATAGCTCAGCAGGAGCTCGAGCACCGATTGCAGCTTGCCGGGCTTCCCGTGGCCCAGGCGATAGGCGACGCCCAGTCCGAGCGCGAGCGTGAGCACGATCGCGATGCCGCTGGAGATGAGCGTGTCGTAGTTGAAGACGCAGAGGAATGCATTCCCGCAGACCTGGATGGTCGGATGCTGGCCCGGCGGTTGATCGGCGGCGATGATCATGTGATACGCAACGACTCACGGAGCGCGGCGACCGCGAGGACCACCTGCGAGATACCCAGGCCGAGGATGACCAGCCAGACGTTGGCGAGCCCGAAGGCGAGCCCGATGGCGATGCCGATGGTGCTCAGGGTGATGATCCGCAGCAGGCTGGTGGCGAGAAACGGGATCGGCAGCGCGATCAGGCGGGCTGCAAGGGCACCGTTGATCGACCCGATCGCAAGACCCGTGGCCAGCGCACCTCCGGGTCCCGCATGGCCGAGCACGATCCCGACCACGGCCGCAACGACCGCAGCACCGGCACAGAAAATCGCCGCATTACGGACCAGGCGCAGCGCATTTGCCGACGGAGCCGGGCGTGGAGACGTACCTTCCGAGATCACCTCGACCACCACTGCCTTTCTAGGACTGTCAAACCAAGGCAACGATATCAACTGGACCTCGCGAGACGGACCAGCCCTCAATCAGAGGAAGGGTCTGAACTGAGCAAACGCCGTATAGCACGAGGCGATGATGCCCACCAGCAGTCCAATCAGGACCCCGAGCGGGCTGGTGTGCAGCAATGCATCGACGCCGGCACCGAGCAGGAGCGGCACGATCAGCGCAACCGCGATCGACATGCCCATCCCCGCGAGCTGGCCGCCGGACGGCGGGCGCGGGCCGGGGGCGCTGCTCAGTCGGCCTCGCCCCGGTGGTGGATGTGCGAGGGCAGCGCCCGGCGGCCATCGACCTGCACCTCGCTCTCCTCAATGGCCGTGACGAAAGGGAGCTTCGGAACCCTGCGCCGGTTTCGCCAGATGAGGACGACCAGCGCGACGACAAGCAACCCGAGCGCGAGGTCGATGATCCGGCGGTGCCCGTAGATGGTGAGTGCCAGGCAGCCGAGGATCCCGGTGACGAGATAGAAGGTGACCGCCGTCTCGATCGGGTTCAACCCCACCGCTCGGAGGCGGTGGTGCAGGTGCCCCGCGTCGGGCTTCGCCGGGTTCTGTCCCGAGAGCGCGCGACGAACGATGGCGAACAGGGTGTCGCCGATCGGCAGGCCCAGGGCGATCAAGGGCACCAGGATCGAGAGCCCGACCACCACCTTGGCGACGCCGAGGATGGTGATCGCGCCGAGGGCGATGCCGAGGAAGTGGGAGCCCGAATCACCCATGAACACCCGGGCGGGCGGCAGGTTGAAGACAAGGAAGCCGAGGCAGCAGCCCATCACCGCCCCGCTGAGGATGACCACTCCGCTCTGAACGTCGTTGGCCGACTGGATGCGGTTGATCGCGGCGAGCAGGCAGACCGCGGCCACGATCGCCACCACTCCGGCCGCGACCCCGTCGGCACCGTCGAGCAGGTTCACCGAGACCTGCATCCCCACCAGCCAGACCACGGTGACCGGCGCCGCCAGCAACCCGAGCTCCCAGACCGAGGGGGTGTGAGATCCGGGGATCGCGATCGATGTGATCGCGATGCCGAGCAGCACGGTCAGCACTCCCACACCGATCTCGATGCCGAGCTTGCTCAGCCAGTTGAGATCGAGGATGTCGTCGACGGCCATGGCGATCGTGATGACGCCGGTGACGGCGACGATCTGCCAGCGGTAGGTGATCGCCGACCCGAAGATGGCGATCGCGACCGCGAACCCCGCGAACATGGCGAGGCCGCCGAGGCGCGGGGTCGGGCGCGGGTGCAGATGGCGATCATCGTCGGGCTGTGCCATCGCCCCGGTGCGCTTGGCCAGCCACATCGACCCGGGCACCGCGGCGATGCACACCGCACTCGCGATGAGGAACGGCGGCAGCGCGCTCAGCCAGGGCGACCCGCTGACGGCGGCGGCGATCACGCGGTCGATGCACCTCGATACGGCAGGGGGAATCGGCGGCAGAGGGCGCGGCTGCCCTCCTGGACCTCGGCGCGGACGGCCGGATCGTCGAAGCCACCGAGCATGCGGGCGACCAGCCCGGCGATCTCGTCCATCTCCGCCTCACCCATCCCCCGTGAGGTCACCGACGGCGACCCGAGCCGGATCCCGTTGGGGTTGTACGGCGTGCCGCCGTGGCCGGGGAAGGCGTTGGCGTTGACGGTCACGCCAACCTCGTCGAAGGCCGCCTGGACCTGGCGTCCGCGCAGCCCGGTCGGGCGAAGGTCGATCACCATCAGGTGGTTGTCGGTGCCGCCCGTGGTCAACTCCAGCCCCCTGCGGAGCAGGCCGGCGGCCATCGCCTTGGCGTTGCTCACCACCGCCTGTGCGTAGTCCCGGAATTCCGGCTGAGCGCACTGCTTGAACATCACCGCCTTGGCGGCGATGGCGTGCATCTGCGGGCCGCCCTGGACGTTCGGGCAGACGGCCTTGTCGACCTGGTCGGCATGCTCGGCGCGACAGAGGATCGCCCCGCCCCACGGTCCGCGCATCGTCTTGTGGGTCGTGAAGGTGACGAAGTCGGCGTGAGGAACCGGGCTCGGGTGCGCACCGCCGGCCACCAGCCCCGCGAAATGGGCCATGTCGACCATGAGGTAGGCATCCGCCTCACGTGCGATCTCCGCAAATGCCGCGAAGTCGAGGATGCGCGGGTACGAGCTGTAGCCCGCCACGATCATCTTGGGACGGAACTCCAGGGCGCGCTCGCGCACCGAGTCCATATCGAGGATGCCGGTGGTCTCGTCGACGAAATACGGCTCGAAGTGATAGATCTTCCCGCTGAAGCTCACCGGCGACCCGTGACTGAGGTGACCGCCTTGGTCGAGCGCCATGCCGAGCACCTTGTCGCCGGGGGTGAGCACGCTCGCGTACACCGCCATGTTCGCCTCGGTGCCGGAGTGAGGCTGGACGTTGGCGTGCTCGGCGCCGAAGAGCGCCTTGGCGCGGTCGCGCGCGAGGTTCTCAACCTTGTCGACGACCTCGCAGCCACCGTAGTAGCGCTTGCCCGGCACCCCCTCGGCGTACTTGTTGTTGAGCCAGGAGCCCAGCGCCTCGAGCACCGCGACCGAGGCGATGTTCTCCGACGGGATCAGCTCGAGGGTGTCCTCCTGGCGCTCCAGCTCCTCGTCGAGCAGGGCCGCGACGTCGGGATCGGTGGCCCGCAGGGCGGGTTTGGCGGTGAAATCGCCCGTCTGGACGCTCGGACGGGTATCCATATGAATGCCGGTCACTGCGATCTCTGCCCCTCCGTGGTGGTTGCTGGAAAGCCCCCAAGATGCGAGAACAACGCGCTGGCGCTGATCGGGCCGTCGCGGAGCACGCGAGGGTTGGTCGTGGTGCAGTCGATGATAGTCGAGGCAAGTCCGGCCGAGGGACCGCCGTCAAGAACCAGATCGACCTCGGCGCCGAGCGCCGCCGCAATCGCGGCGGCCGTGTCCGCAGCGGGCTCGCCGTGGCGGTTGGCGCTGGTGGTGGCGAGCGGCCCGGTGCGCCGGAGCAGCTCGAGGGCGATCGGGTGGTCCGGGATGCGAACGCTGAGCGTCGACCCTTCGCGCGGGACCGCCCAACGATGGCCGCGCAGCGGGCTCACGATCGAGAGCGCTCCCGGCCAGAACGCGGCCGCAAGGATCCGCGCCTCCGGGCTGAGCTCGACGTCGTCCTCGATGTCGGCGATCGACGCCGCCAGGATGGTCAGCTCGAGCCGGTCGGGCCGGCGCTTGATGGCGTAAACGCGGCTCACCGCGGCGGTGTTCGCCGGGTCGCAGGCGAGCCCGTAGACCGTGTCGGTTGGGATGACGATCACGCCGCCGGCCCTGATCGCCATGACCGCAGCGTCGATGCTCACGACAGCTCGATGTCGAGCACGCGGGTCCGCCCGGTCAGGTCGGGCACCGGCGCGGTGATCGCGCCGGGGAAGGTCTCCGCGACCAGGGCAGCGACGGCGTCGGCGTGGCGGGGGTCGACCTCGAGCATCAGCCGCGCCGCGGTGACGTGATCCCGGACCGAGCTGAGCAGCGACCGGTAGGCATCGAGCCCGTCCTCACCGCCGAGCAGCGCCTCGCGGGGTTCGAAGTCGCGCACATCCCGGTCGACGCCCGCGAGCTCCTCGGTGGTGACGTAGGGCGGGTTGCTGACCACGAGGTCGAACGCGCCCTCGAGCCGATCGGCCCACGAGCATTCGACGAGCTCGACATCGACGCCGAGCGCGATCGCATTGGCGCCGGCCACCTCGAGCGCGGCGGGGCTGACGTCGGTCGCAACCACGCGCGTGGCCGGAACCTCGGCCGCGAGCGTGATGGCGATGCATCCGCTGCCGGTCCCCAGGTCGGCAACGCGCAGCTCGGCGCCGGGCCGGTCGCGCAGATAGGCCACCGCGCGCTGCACGAGCGTCTCGGTGTCGGGACGGGGCACGAGCACGTCGGGCGTGACGATGAACGGCCGCCCGTAGAACTCACGCGTCCCGGTGATGTACGCCACCGGTTCGCCCTTGCCGCGCCGCCGGATCAGCTCGCGGATCGAGGTCAGCTCCTGCTCGTCGAGCGGGCGATCGAACTGCAGATAGAGGTCGATGCGACGGAGCCCGAGCGCCTGCGCGCAGAGGAGCTCCGAGTCGAGGCGTGCCGACGAGCTCCCGTGGTCCCCCAGGTATGTCGTGCTGAGCCGGAGCACGTCGATGAGCGTTGGCGCCGTCGACGCCACCTCAGGCAGCATGCCCCGGGGGAGCGTCGTCATCGTCGTCCTCGAGCAGCCGGCGCGCCTGGTCCTCGTTGGACAGCGGCTCGATGAGCAGGTCGAGATCGCCGTCAAGCACGCGCTGCAGTTGATGCAGCGTCAGGTCGATGCGATGGTCGGTCACCCGCGACTGCGGGAAGTTGTACGTGCGGATCTTCTCGCTGCGGTCGCCGGTGCCGACCTGGCTGCGGCGCAGCGACGCCTCGTTCTCCTCGCGCTCGCGGCGCTGGTTCGCGGCGAGCTGCGCGCGCAGCATGTCCATTGCGCGCGCGCGGTTCTGCAGCTGCGAGCGCTCCTCGCTGCACGACACCACGATGCCGCTCGGCTTGTGCGTGATGCGAATCGCCGACTCGGTCTTGTTGACGTGCTG
>PKWB01000062.1 GCA_003131685.1 Candidatus Dormiibacterota bacterium | reverse complement strand
AGGCCGGGGCGCCACTGCGCACGCTTGGCGAGCGCATCGGCAAGGTCGAGCTCACCGAGAACATCCGCCAGGTCGATCCGTGGGAACGGGCAACACTCGCACTGCTGCGCGACGCCGAAGCGCGCGCGGCGTACCGCGAGTACATGCGACACGACCGGGTCCACATTGCACCGTCGGCACCGGAGCGTCGGGCGGAGGTGGTCGCGCATCACACCGCTCTGAGCGCCAGCGGCCTCGACGCGATCATGCTCGCGCGCCGTCGAGACGAGGTGGAGACTCTCAACGAGCTCGCCCGCGCCAGGGCCGTGGAGGACGGACGCGTGCACGGCCCGGCGCTGAGCGTGAGGGACAAGGACTATCAGGCGGGCGACCGGATCGTCTGCCTGACCAACGATCGTCACGCCGGGGTACGCAACGGCACCCGTGGCGTCGTCACCAGCGTCGATCCTGAACGGGGCACGCTCACCCTCGAGCGTCCGGACCACGGTCAGGTGACCATCGATACCAGACAATACGACGCTCTCGACCGCGGCTACGCCCTCACCGTCCATAAGGCCCAGGGCATGACCGCGGACATCGCGATGGTGGTGGGTTCGGATGGCGCCAGCCGCGAGTGGACGTACACGGCGATGTCGAGGGCCACCCTCGCCACGCACCACTACGAGGTGGCGACGCCACTTGAGCGAGATCCCCTCGGGGTCATGCACTGGAAGGAGCCATCGCCGACCGCAGAGGAACGAACCGTGCACTCCTGGAGCCGCAGCGAGGGGAAGGAGTCGGCGCTCGACTATCCCGAGCGCTACGAGCGGGCCGACCGTGACCGTACAGCCGCGCATGCCAACCTCGAAGCGCCGGCGACCGACGCGCAACGAGCCCTGCTCGAGATGCTCGGCGTACCTGATTTTCCTCCGGACGCGACCTGGGTGGATGCGACATTGGAGATCGACCAACAGTTCGTTGAGCGAGAGGGTCGTCGCCTCGAGGGGTGGCTGCGTGACATGGGAGTCTCCGAGCAAGCAGCGCACGCGTTGATCCGGCGCGCAGTTGACGATGTCGGCCAGGCCACGACGCCCGACGTGCTCAGGATGGTCGAGACCAGAACCATTGGTGGCGTCATCACGCCGGCCGTCGACGCCACGCTCGAAGCATCCCAGCTGGAGTACGAGGCGTCGCTCGCCCCCGGAGATCTCACCCCATGACAGCCCGAGCCGACGAGGCGGAGCGACGGCTGGCGGCGATCGAGCTTCGCCTTGAAGGGATCGACGTCTTCGTTGCAGATGCCCGACGATGGCTGATCGACAGCCTGAGGACGGGCGAACGTGAGCGTCCTCTCACCACGTCCGAGGCCGAGGCGCGAGACCGACTGCTCAAGGCAGCGGAGCAGTCAGGCGCATCCATCGCCGCCGACGCCATTCTTCCACCATCGTCAGCCGACCAGGAGAACGTCGGACTGGCCTCACTCGCAGCCTGGGTGAACTGGGTGGCGATGGCGTTCGACCTCTCTGAGCGGTGGCCGAGCTGCTGGCATCGCCACGAAGGGCTGGTGTTCGAAATGCAGTCGCTCCGTCGCTGGCACGTTTCCCTCCGCACTGACCTGGCCACGGACCCTACCTCGGCGATCCGATGGAGCGAGGCGTTGCATCGAGTCAACGCAGAATCCGCTCGACTCATCGCTCAGCGGTGTCTGAGCACGCATCGTGACGCGCCGCCCCTCGACCTGATCACGGTTGACGTGACCACAACGCGGAAGTATGAGCACGCGCCGCGACCGTGACGTCCTTTCCGCAAGCGCCGCAATGCATCGCGCCACATCATCCTGCGGCTCACGATCCCCGACGTGGCCAGGTACTGCCTCTCTCTTGCGGCATCACTTCGATGCCTCCGAAACCAAAGTGTAGGCGTCGCGTAAGCGATGACCGAATAGACTCATTCCCTATCAGCGCTCCACGTCCAGCCACTGCCGACGACCGCCGCGCCACTGGCATATCGAACCCCGGGTCGCCTTCGCCAATCGCATCGCCTGGGCTCTGGGACGCCGCGACGGGGACGTTTCACGGTGCCCTCCTCCGTCGCGCGATCGTAGCCCGCGGCTGGACGGTGAGGGATTTTGCCGGCCAGGCGCGGCTCAACATCTGCTCCGTCTACAACGCGATGCACGGCAAACCGGTCAGAGATGGCACGACGATCCGAATCTTCGAGGCCCTGGAGAAGCGCGCCCCAATGATGGTCGTCCTCGATCGCGAGGGGTC
The DNA here is from genome assembly GCA_003131685.1 of Candidatus Dormiibacterota bacterium. Lineage (GTDB taxonomy): Bacteria > Chloroflexota > Dormibacteria > Aeolococcales > Aeolococcaceae > Palsa-851. The sequence continues at coordinate 12,169 of PKWB01000062.1, read as the reverse complement.
GGGGCGCTAGAACCGGATCCGTGCGGCGGCCGCGAGTACCGCCTCACTCGTTCGGCCGCGGTAGTAGTAGGCGACCATCTCACTGTTCGCGTGCCCCAACAGCTGTTGCAGGTGCAGCATGTGCATCCCAGCGTCCGCACACCAGGTGCAGAACGTATGCCGGAATCGATACGGATTGCAGTGGATGCCCGTCGTCCGACCGAGCGCCTGCAGCATCAGGCTGACGCCCACCATCGTGAGCGGCGCAACGCTCCCCAGATGGTCACGACGGGCAGACAGGAAGAGTTGGTAGCTCGACCTCGGGCGCGAAGGAGCGGTCAAGTGCTCACGCAGCAGGCGCGGGAGAACGCTCTGGCCGATGGTCAGCGGGATATCTCGATATCCGGCATGTGTCTTCGTCTGGTGTTTGTTGTGTGCCGTCCCACGGATCTCGACGACCGGGGGAGTGCGGTCGAGCCTGATGTGGCTCTCCTCGAGAGCGACTAATTCGCTGGGCCTCATCCCGGTGTAAAGCAGCATCGCGACGATCAGACGGTCGCGCTGCGTGGATGCCGTCTGTAGCAGCCTGGTCGCCTCGGCCTGGGTCAGTGCAGGCTCCTTCACCGGCTCCTGATCGTGCGCACTCGAGATCCTGAGGTTCTCCAGTGCTGGCCCCGTGGCCTCACGGTTGCCGTACTGGCGCGCACAGAACCCCGCGAATTGCCGCAGTTGGGTCCGAACCTTCTTGACGGTGTCGGAGTCGGCGCCCATATCCTTTTGGTACCAGGCCAGATAGTCGGCGGCGACCGCGGCCGTCCAGTCCTCGGCGGTGCGGATGCCCCGGGCCTCGCGCCACGCCGTGAGCCGGCCGCCGGTGAGGTTGTAGCGGGCAACTGTCTTGGTGGTTGCGCTATACGGTCGGCCGGTCTTGGTCGAGATGTGCTCGTCGAGCCATTGGTCGACCGCGCGCTCAAACGTGGGCTTCCCGCCGATAGCCAGCAGCGCCAACGGGGCTGCCTCGTCCCCCCGCCGCCGAATCGGCGTGTCCCATGCCCGAGCCGACTTCACGCGTTCAGCGTAGCACCTCAATCAATTCGCTGACAAATCGATTGAGAGAACGGTATCAATTCAACTTTCAGGCTAATTCCACCGTAATCGAGACTGAGCGCACCCAAGCCGAAAGCCGTTGTTCTGTATTCAAATCGGCCCTCGCGGAGGCTCTCAGCGGGAGACGGGGCTCGAACCCGCAACTTCAACCTTGGGAAGGTTGCACTCTACCGTTGAGTTACTCCCGCGAGATTCCGACTGGCCTGGAGCCGTTCCTCGGCCCTGAGCCCAGGCGATCCCGATCATCCCGGCCAGGAAGACTCCATGCCGCCGTCATGGTAGACCAGCCGATCCCGCCGTCCATGGGTCCACATTCCGTGGAGCGGGAATGCCGTGGCCTGCGGCGACGCCAAAAACTGCTGGGCGGTTGGACCAAGCTCGGACGGCCCGGAGCCGCTGATCGAGCATTTCAACGGGACGACCTGGACGGTGGTGCAAGGCCCTGCACCGCACAACGATCTCGGCGGCAACCTCAACGCGGTGACCTGCGTTGGCGCGGACAGATGTTGGGCCGTCGGTTCGACCGGCACCACTGACACCGTGCAGCCGCTGTTCGAAACCTACTCCGAGGGGCGCTGGGTGGTGACGCCAAGTCCACACATCAACGCTGTGGGAGGTGGAGAACTCGAAGGGATCGCTTGCTCCAGTTCGAGCGAATGCTGGGCCGTCGGCGACCTCCCGGCGACGCCTGTAGCGCTCGTTCAGGGGCCGGGCGCGGATCAGAGCAACACCTCACTGACTCAACCGCTCATCGAGCGCTACTCGCCACGGAAATGGACAGTGGCGAATGGCACGTCCACCAGTGACGGCGGTTTCCTCAGCGGCGTCACGCGTTTGCGTTCGGGTATCTGCTGGGCTGTCGGCGGAACGCTGATCGAGGCCACCGTCGAGACAGGACCGATCCTGCAGTAGCCGGCCGCGCGAGCTACCGCTTGGCGTGCTCGAGCTCGATCACCGAAAACTTCTCGCGGCCGTACTCGGCGCGGATCAACTTCTTGTCGAGCTTGCCCACGCTGGTTTTCGGCAACTCATCGACGAACGTCCAGCGCTCGGGCAGCCACCAACGAGCCACCTTCGGGGCCAGGAAGTCGCGCAGCTCATCGGGTGTTGCGGATGCTCCGGGTTTCAGCACCAGCAGTGCGAGCGGCCGCTCCGCCCAGCGGTCGTCGTGGACTCCGACCACCGCTGCCTCGGCCACCGCGGGATGGCCGACGAGCAGGGTCTCGAGCTCGACCGATGAGATCCACTCGCCGCCCGACTTGATGACATCCTTGGAACGATCGGTGATCTGCACATAGTTGCGCGCATCGATGTTGCCGACGTCCCCGGTGCGCAGCCATCCGTCGTGGAATTTCTCGGGGGCCTCGGCGTTGTAGTAGGACGCGGTGATCCACGGACCGCGCACCTCGATCTCGCCAACGGCCTCGCCGTCGTGCGGAATCTCCGCACCACTGTCATCGACGAGCCGCAGCTCGACACCCGGGACGACCCGACCGGTCTTTGACCGGTAGATCATCTCGTCCTCCGGTGCGGTGCCCTTGGGCGGGAATGCGATCGCCGCGATCGGGCTCGTCTCGGTCATTCCCCACGCCTGCCACAGCTCGATCCCGAGCACGTCTCGATACGCGGTGATCAACGTTGCAGGGACCGCGGACCCACCGCACACCGCGGTCTTGATGCTCGAGACATCGCCACCGTTTGCCTGCACATGGTTGAGCAGCGCGGTGAGGATGGTCGGCACGCCACCGGTGAACGTCGGCCGCTCCTGCCTGATGAAGTCGCACAAGCCCTGCGGCTGCAGGAATCGCCCGGGAAGGAGCAGGTCGCTGCCCACCAACCAGCCCGCATAGGGCGTCCCCCACGCGTTGACGTGGAACATCGGCACGATGATCAGCAGGCGGCCCCGGTCGTCGAGATGGAACGTTGCCCACACAGCGAACGAGTGCAGGTACACCGAGCGGTGACTGTATGCCACACCTTTGGGATCGCCGGTCGTCCCGGTCGTGTAGCACATGGACGCCGCGCTGCGCTCATCGATCTCCGGCCAAGCGAAGGTCGGCGACTCCGCGGCGAGCAAGGTCTCGTATGCAAGCGGCTCGCCAAGACCGGACACCTCTCCAGAGCCGACCACGATCACGTTCTCGATGCTCGGGCACTGGTCGATCACCGACGCGAGCAGCGGCGTGAGTGAGTCATCGACGATGACCACGCGATCCTCCGCGTGGTTGATGATCTGCGCCAGCTGGGGCGGTGGGAGCCGCAGGTTGAGCGTGTGCAGGACCGCTCCCATGGAGGGGATGGCGAAGTACGCCTCGATGTGCTCCTGGTGATTCCAGCACAGGGTGCCCACACGATCACCCGGGACGATCCCGAGGGTGCGGAGCGCCCCGGCAAGGCGGTTGACCCGCTCCGCCACCTTGGCGTAGCTGGTGTGCCGCGCCTGCTCGCCCTCGAACGTGATGATCTCGCTGTCCGGAAACACCTGCGCACCGTGGCGGAAGAGCTCCGTGATGCTCAGCGGCGCGTCCTGCATGGTCGAGTTCATGGGATCCACTCTCCTCTGCATGTTCTGGCGCTGACCAAGGCGCCAATCCCTCGGAGACCCAGGTCGTCGAGATCGTACTTGGCATCCGGCCCGGTGTGCAGCATCCGTGCCGGCTCGTTGCTTCGCTACCCTCGGTATTAATGGCAACCATCCAGGCCGGCCCGATGACCGGCGCCGAGCGCATCCTCGCCACCGCCCGTCGCCAGCCCGCCGACCGCACCCCCATCTGGTTCATGCGCCAGGCCGGGCGATGCCTCGCAGGCTACCGGGCGCTTCGTGAGACGTACGACATCCTCACCATCACGCGAACCCCGGAGCTCTGCGCCAGGGTGACCCTCATGCCGGTGGAGGAGTTCGGCGTCGACGCCGCGGTCATGTACGCCGACATCATGCTGCCGCTGATCGGCATGGGCGTCCCGTTCTCGATCGACCCCGGTATCGGGCCGATCATCCACGAGCCGGTGCGCAACGCGGCCGACGTGAACAAGCTCCGGATCGTCGATCCCCGCGAGGCCAACCCCGAGCTCTTCGAGGCCATCAAGCTGGTGCGCCGCGAGCTCGACGGCACCACCGCGGTAGTCGGTTTCGCGGGTGGCCCGTTCACGGTCGCGTCTTACATGATCGAGGGCAAGCCGACCAAGGAGTTCTCGCTCACCAAGACAATGCTCCACGGTGAGCCGGAGCTCTGGCGCCGCCTCATGGAGACCCTCACCGAGGTGACCATCAGCTACCTGCAGGCCCAGGTCGAGGCTGGGGCGCAGATGATCCAGCTGTTCGATTCGTGGGCAGGGGCGCTGTCGGTCGCCGCCTACGAGGCGATGGTGATGCCCTACAGCCGGCGGATCCTCGAGGCCGTGTCGGAGACCGGAGTGCCAACCATCCACTTCGGGACCACCACCTCGCACCTCCTCGAGTCCATGGCACGGTGCGGCTCGGATGTCATCAGCGTCGACTGGCGGCTGCCGCTCGCTGAGGCGTGGCGACGCATCGGCGACCGCGGCATCCAGGGCAACCTCGACCCCGGCGTGATGCTCGCGCCCTTCGATGTGGTCGCTCGTGAGGCGCGCGAGGTCCTCGCCCAGGCGGGTGGGCGGCCAGGGCACATCTTCAACCTCGGCCACGGAGTCCTCCCGGACACGTCGAGCGACCACCTCCGGCGCCTCGCCGAGCTGGTCCATGCGGAGACCGCCCGCGCCTGATCGCGAGGCGCCGCGGCCAGCCTCTACTCTTGGCGGCATGGCTCAGCTCGGCGTCGTCCTCGCCACCTTCGGCTCGGCGGTGACCGCCGAGGACGTCCCTGCGTATCTCGCATCGGTGCGCGGCGGCCGCGAGGTCCCGGGGGACCTGATCGAGGAATTCCGGCGGCGCTACGACCTGATCGGCCGATCCCCGCTCATCGACATCACGCAGGCGCAGTGCGCGGCACTGCAGTCCCTGCTCGACTCCGAGACGCCTGGGGACGGCACGCGCGTGGTCGCTGGAATGCTGCACTCACAACCGTCATTGACCGGCGCACTGGAGACGCTCGCCGCGGACGGGACACGCCGAATCATCGTGATCGCGCTGGCACCGCAATACTCGCCCATCATCCTCGCAGGCTACGAACGCACGGTCGCCGCGTGGCGCGACGACCATCCACAGATCGACATCCGGATCGCTGCTGCGTGGCACCTGATGCCGGACTGGATCGACGCCCTCGCCGAGCGCGTCGAGGAGGCGCTCGCGAACCTCGAGCCGCAGGTTCGCTCAGGAATCCCGATCATCTTCACCGCCCACAGCCTCCCCCGCCCGGTCGTCGACCGCGATCCCGGGTACATCACCCAGCTGCAGGACACGGCTGCGGCGATCGCGGCCAGGCTTGATCTCAGCGACGACCGCTGGAGCTTCGCGTACCAGAGCGCCGGGCACACGCCCGAGGAATGGCTGACCCCGGACGTCAAGGATCTCTTCCCGGGGTTCCGCTCGCAGGGGATCACCGAGATCCTGGTCGTCCCTCTGCAATTCCTCGCGGATCATCTGGAGATCCTCTACGACATCGACATCGCGGCCGGTGAGGAGGCGGCCGAAGCCGGGATCACCCTGCATCGCATCGCGCTCCCAAACATGCAGCCGGCCTTCATCCGTGCCCTCGCGGCGGTCGTCGAGCGCGAACGCAACGCCTGCGCGGTCATCGGTCGGAGCTAGGCCGGGCGGCTCACCCCGATCGGGTTGGGGTACCGGATGCCCTCGGGGTGCTCGAGGAGCGTCGCAAGCCCGCGCAATTGCTCGAACAGGTGCTCACGTTTCCGGGGGTCCATCGACTCCCAGACGCCGGCGGCGAGCGTGTCGGTCATCTCCTCCACGGCGGTTCGCAGCGAACGCCCCTGCGCGGTGAGCGCACCGGCGGCGTCGAGGATGCCGCGGTCCCGGAGTCGCTCCACGCCTTCGTCCCACTCCTCCTCGGTCCAGCCGCGGAACCGGCGGATGGTGGGCGCGTCGATCCCGGAACCCACCGCGAGGGCCGTGATCAGCGATTCCAGCCCGTCCAGACCATGAACGGTGAGTGCCGCCACGTGTCCATCGAATCGGTGCTCGCGAAGGAGCGTGCACGCATGCCAGAGCTTGAGATTCGGCGCCTCGGGCTCCTCGAGGGCCGCCGTGGCGGTGTAGAGGGGCCGGCCTTCGCCGCGGAGGCGCCGCGCCAGGTCCATCGCAGCGATCGCGGCGCCGGCCACCTCGGCGGAGCCGGCCGCGTCGCCCCAGAGACGGCGCATCGCGGAATCGGCGACGGCTGTCCGCGCCGTCAGGGCACGCTCCGGGGTCGAGAACTGCCACGCATCGGGGATCGCCCTCGCAACCGCGGCCGGCTGAAAGTTGTGGAAGACGGCCGTGACCAGACCGGCACTCACCGCTCCCATCGGCGCCGATCGCGATGCGAAATATCCCATCCAGCCGCCACGCAGCCCAGCGGCTTTGTACTGCTCCCCGGCCTCGGGGGCGAAATACACGATCGCGTGGATCGGCTCGTAGAGCGTCCAGGCACGACGTGCCAGGTTCGTGGTCACGCCACGCATCCTATCGGTCGAGGTCAGCGCGGAGTCGCGCCGGTCGGAGTCAGCGTGCCGTGGAAGATTCCCGAGTGCGTGAAGGTCGGCGACGTTCCCGGGCTGAACACGGTGCCAGTCAGCTCCGACGACGGCATGAACTGCAGAAAGCGCGAGTCGGCACGGGCGACGTCGACGATCGATTTCTCCAGCACGCACGAGTTGTACTGCCGCGCAGTGTCCTCGAGCGTGTTCGCATTCAGGACAACCTCCTGCTCCCAGGTGCGCGTGTACCGGCGCACGCCGGGAATACGGCTGTGCTCGGGGGTCAGACACTCGGCGGCGATCACGTTCTCGCTGCTTGCCCAGATGCCGCTCTCGGTGTTGACCACCAGGGTGTGATTGCCGATCGTATGCCCCGGTGTCGAGAGCAGCGCCACGCCCGGGCCGATCAACACATCGCCGTCGATCGGAAACAGGGCATCGGGCCGCAATGCGGTGAACGTGGACGCCTGGTACCACGGCACCTGCAACGGGTGCAGCGACTCGAGTGATTCGAGCTCTGCCCGTTGCACGATCAGGCGTGCATTCGGCAGCGCGGGTGCGATCGGCGCGGCCGGCGAGATGTCGTTGACGGGTTCCGTGGTGCCGACCCATCGACGCACATCCTGGGTGTGCAGATGGTCGAACGTGATCCAGTCGATGTCCTTGGCATCGATGCCGACGCTGCGCAGATGACCCATCACGTCGCCACGCGGTCGCGCGAACGCACGCTCGAATGCGGCGGGTGTCGACTCGCTGAGCCTCGCGAAATACGGAGTCCGCCGGGCGAGTTCCACGTCGGTCGGCTCGAAGAGCAGTACCCTGCGCCTCCCGTCGGGCTCGCGCCAGCGCACCACCACGAGCCGGTGCGTCAGCGACAGAAAGGGTGCGGGGCTGATCGCCGCTCGAAACAGACCGAATCGAGTCGGATAGGGCAGCGTGACCAGGTCGAAGGTGCCGACCCAGTCCGGCATCCCCGTCCCCCGGAACCAGGCTCGAAAGCCCGGTGCGGCCTCGCGAATGAGATCGAGCTGGCGGCCCGGCTGAGGCTCACCGGCAACCGCCGCAAAGTGCGAGATCGCGCTGATCTCCCCGACCGGGGGTGGGACGTGCGTTGTCATCGCGGTCCTCGGGAGTCTAAGCGGTGGTGAAACCGCTGGTCGATATACTCGATTGCGGTGATCGAAGGAGTATCACGGTGAGGCGCTGGGGGCATTTTGTCTACCGACGCCGCAAAGCGGTGCTCGCCGCGTCACTCGCCTGCTTCGTGCTTTCGATCGTCGGGCTGCTCGCCGGCGGCGAGCCGATCAATGCGACCAATTACGACGTGGAGTCGGTGCGCGCAGCCAACCTCGAAAGTGCGCAGCTCCCGTCGACGACCGGTTCGTCGTTCACGTTGATACTCACGAGCGCGCAATCGACCTTCGGTCAACCGGCATTCGAGTCAGCGGTCAATTCGGCGGTGGCCCCCCTGCGCAGCGACTCGCGTGTCAGTGCGCTGGCGACCCCGTTTTCCGTCGCACCGGCGCAGGTTCCGCTCATGGTCTCGACGGACAAGCACAGCGTGCTGGTGCAGGTTGGACTGAAGATCGACTTCTCGCAGGCCCGAGCCCAGTACGGCGAGATTCGCGGCGAGGTGCATTCCGGCTCCCTCAGCATCACCGCCACCGGTGACGTGCCGCTCGCCTACGACTTCGACACGTATCTGGCCAGTGACCTGCGCCGGTCCGAGGTTGTGTCGCTGCCGCTCGCGCTCATCCTGCTCGTCATCGTGTTCGCCACCGGCGTCGCCGCGCTGCTCTGTCTCGGCGTCGGCGTCTTCGCGGTGCTCGGCGGCGTGGGTGCTGCGCTCTCGCTCGCGCACGTCATCAACGTGTCGACGTACGCGGTCAACGTCGTGACCCTGGTTGGGCTCGGCATCGCCATCGACTATTCGCTGTTCATCGTGACGCGCTTCCGCGAGGAGCTGGCCGCAGGGCACAGCGTTGAGCATGCCCTCGGCACCACCATGGCGACCGCGGGCCGGGCGATCATGTTCAGCGGGCTCACCGTCGCGATCGGCCTCTCCGGGCTGCTCTTCTACACCGGAACCGCACTGGTCTCGATGGGGGTCGCGGGCGCGATCGTCGTGGCCGTCTCGGTGCTCTACGCGGTCACGTTGCTGCCCGCGATGCTGGCACTCCTCGGGCCGCGCATCAACAGCATGAGGATCCCCATCCTGCAGCCCAAGCCCTTCGGCGAGGGACTGTGGCATCGCCTCGCCACCTGGGTGATGCGCCGGCCCTGGACGGTGTTGATCCCCACCGTCGCGATCCTGCTGATCGCAGGATCGCCGTTCCTCGACCTGCAACTTGCCAACAGCGATGTCAACCAGCTGCCCACCTCGGCCGAGGCGCGACAGGGGGCGGACCTGTTGCAGGCGCAGTTCCCCCAGGTGGGGCAGAACACCATCGCAGTGGTCGTCGATTTCAAGGACGGTGCACCGACGAGCCCGACCAACGTCGCAGCCGCATATCAGCTTGCCCAGCGCCTTACGACGCTGAAAGGCGTCACCGGGGTGCGCAGCTACGTCACCGTCGAGCCGAGCGCCACGCTCACGTCGTACCAGGTCCTGTACTCGCAGCCGAGGAACGCGCTGGCGCCGAGCGTGCAGACCGTGCTCACCACCCTCACGGGTTCGAGCATCGCCGTCCTCGACGTCGCCAACCCGTACTTCGTCACCAGCGACCAGGCCCACACGCTCGTGCGTGATATCCGAGCAATCGACACGGTGCCCGGCGCGACGGTGCAGGTCACAGGCGACACCGCCTTCGACATCGACCTCGTCAACTACATGATCGGGCACACACCGCTGGCCATCGGGTTCGTGCTGATCACCACGTTGATCGTCCTCACCGTCCTGCTTCGCTCGGTCGTTCTTCCCTTCAAAGCCGTGCTCATGAACGCGCTCTCGCTGAGCGCGGCGTTCGGGGCGCTGGTGTGGGTCTTCGACCAGGGCCATCTCTCGAACATCCTCGGGTTCACCGCCGGCCCGCTCGATCCCACCATCCCCGTCCTCCTCTTCTGCGTCGTCTTCGGACTGTCGATGGACTACGAGGTGTTCCTGCTCACGCGCATGCAGGAGGCGTGGGTTCGCACCGGCGACAATCGCGCCGCGGTCGCCGACGGCCTCGAACGGAGCGGCCGCCTGGTCACCGGCGCCGCGGCGATCATGGCCTGCGTCTTTCTCGCCTTCGCGCTCGCCAGCGTGGTGACCATCAAATCGATCGGCGTCGGCATGGCGGTCGCGGTGATCGCCGACGCAACCCTGGTTCGCGCGCTCGTCGTGCCCGCGGTGATGCGCCTTCTCGGCGATGCCAACTGGTGGGCGCCGCGCTGGCTCCGTCCTCGTGAACACGTGCGCGAGGAGATTGCTCCAGCTGCCTGAGACCATACTCGCCCCAACCGGAGCACCACCTCGCCCAACGTTGCGTGGATGGACCCACCTCGCCACCGTGCCGGTCGCCATCGCCGGAGCCATCGTGCTGGTAACACTCGGGGGTGGAAACCTGGCGCGGCAGATCTCCCTTGCTGTTTATGGCGTCTGCCTCGTGCTCCTCTTCTCGGTCAGCGCCAGCTATCACCGCGGACCCTGGTCACCGCGGACACGCCGGGTCTGGGGTCGCCTCGACCACGCGACGATCTTTCTCGCCATCGCGGGCACCTACACGCCGGTGGTTGTCAACGTCCTCCAGGGGTGGCCGTCGATCGTGTTGCTGGTCGTCATCTGGGTGCTGGCCGGCAGCGGCGTCATCGTCGCGACCACCGGGGTGCCGCTGCCGAGATGGGTGACCGTGGTGCTGTACCTCGGCGTCGGATGGACCGTCGTGTTCTTCCTGCCCGCGCTCGCCGACCGCATCCACACTAGCGGACTGGTCGTGCTCGCGACCGGCGGCGCGCTGTACTGCGCCGGCGCGATCGTGTATGCGTCGAAACGCCCGCAGCTGTGGCCACGAGTCTTCGGCTACCACGAGGTGTTCCATATCCTCGTCATCGCCGCGACCGCCGTGTACTACGTGTTCATCCTGGCGACGGTCGCGCTCCCGCGGTAGATCGCTCCGAGAGGCTCACCCGGTAGTCGCTGCGACGACTGCGCCGCCCGCGACTGGACGGACCTCGAGCGATTTCTTGCGACGCAGGAAAGGGGTTTCGAGGTAGCGGTACGAGACTGCGGCGGCTGCGAGCGTGAGCGCTCCCGACCCCAGCAGTGTCACAGGACCGTCGAGGCCGATCCGTGGTGCCAAGAGCGCGAGGCACAGCGGATGGTAAAGATAGACTCCGTAGGAGCGCATGCCCACCCACTGCAGGGCGGGCGTGGACAGGATCCGAACCGGGACGCCCGCGGGGCGTACGGCAACGATGACAACCACACCGCCGGCCGCCAGGGCGACGAGCGTGAAACCAACAGTCTCCATCACGGGTGACGTTTGCTCTCCGGTCAGGCAGACGACAGCAAGGGCGCTCGCGCCGACCGCGGCGGCGACGCTGATCCATGCCCTCGGCACGCGGTCGAACAGTGACATCGACGCCGCGATGGCGATCGCGCAACCCACAAGCAGAGAGTCGGCGCGCGTGTCGGTGCGGAAGTACACGGCCGAAACACCGGTGAGTCGGTGCAGGACGATCACGGCGATGAGGCACAAGGTCATGGAGAGCGCCAGTCGCCGTCCGCCCACCCGCAGTACCACCGCAAGGGCCAGTGGCCAGGTCCAGTAAAACTGCTCCTCGATCGCGAGCGTCCACGTGTGGATGAGCAGGCCGGAGTGCACCTGACCAGAGGCGACGAGCCAGTTGGTCACATAAAGCGTGGCGGCAATTGCCTCACGGACGGTATCGCTCGCCGAAGCGGGGTAGAAGAGACTTGCGATCACCACCCCGAGCAGGATCGTCACCCCCAGCGCCGGAAACAGGCGCAGGGCTCGCCGAGCGTAGAAGCGCCGGAACGAGATCTTTCCCGTGCGTTCGTGCTCGCTCAGCAGGATCGTCGTGATGAGGTAGCCGCTCAGTACGAAGAACACATCGACGCCGACCCATCCGCCAGGCAAGGCTTGAGACCAGCTGTGGGACGTTACAACTGCGACCACCGCGACCGCACGCAGCCCGTCGAGCGCGGGAATATAGCCTCGGCTGGGGGNNTGGGGGTCACGACGTAGGCTTACCGTCGGCCGAGCGCGCGGTCGTGCCCGTCCAGTCGCGAAGCAGCAACGGAGCGGTGAACGGCGCCGGCGCGATACCAATGGCGGAGGGATTGACCCTCGGGTGGGTGCGGCTTCAGATCCCGGGTATGCGCCTGGCCACTCTCCGGGGAAAGTTAGTTCGTCGGACTCGGACCGGCACCGCAGACTAGTTGGTAGACGACGGACAGATCGGTGCCCATGAACCCTGGCCGGATTAAGGGCGAAGCGTTCTTTTGTCAGGGTGGCGGCTCGACCAC
>PKWB01000045.1 GCA_003131685.1 Candidatus Dormiibacterota bacterium | reverse complement strand
GCTGTGTCAAGCATCAGGCGGACGCGCCGCTCACCGTCAAGCATCTCTTGGACCTGCGGTGTCAAGTATCTGCCGGACTTCTACATCGCATGCCTTTCCAAAAAGTGCAAGCGATATGTGAGCGTTTGGTGGTCATGCTTGGAGTCGATGATCTCGATCGGGAAGTTGGTTGACGCCGAACAGGTGGTGCGGTACTTGGTGGAGGCGACCACTGATGCACAGATCGAGTACTACGCGTCGCGCGACGAGGCGCTGGGCCGCTGGACGGGCCGCGGTGCTGAACGTCTCGGCCTTGAGGGCACGGTCACCCACGAACAACTGCGATCACTCCTGAACGGGCGCGACCCACGAGTTGGCGCCGACCTCATGGAGCGTCGCTGGGCACGTCAGTCGGTGGTCGCCTACGACGTCACCTTCAGCGCTCCCAAGAGCGTGTCCTTGCTCTGGGCGGTCGGCGACGAGCAGACCCGGGCTGCGGTGCTGCGCGCTCACCAAGCGGCCGTGGACGCGGTCGGCGACTACCTGCAGACGCACGCCGGCTGGGGACGCCGCTACGACCGCGAGTCCGAGGAGACCATCCCGGTCCGCGCGTCGCTCGCCATCCCTCAGTTCCTGCATCGCACCTCGCGCCCGGTGACCGATCCGGCCACGGGCGTCACCACCGTCGACCCTCAGCTGCACACCCACATGCCGATCCCCAACTACGTGCTGCGTGACGACGGCACCTGGGGGCAACTCCACGGCATCGCGCTGTACCGACACGCACAGTCCGCCGGTGCCGTGGGTCAAGCCGTGCTCCGTGATGCGCTGGTGCGTGAGCTCGGAGTTGCGGTCTCGCTGGCACGGAACGGTACCTTCGAGGTGGTCGGCATCACGAAGGGAATGCGCGAGGAGTTCAGCCGGCGCACCCGCCAGGTCGCGGCCATGGACGCCGCATTCTCGGTGGACAGCTGGTACGGACACAAGCTGGCGGTGCTCGCGTCGCGTGAGGGCAAGCACGAGATTCCACCCGGCCACGACGTGATCGCCGAGTGGCGCGAGCGAGCGGCAACAGTGGGGCTCGACACCGAGATGGTCACCGCGCTGCTCGGCCGGGAACACGCGGTGGAGCGCGGTCTCGACGTGGTCGACGTTCGCCACCTCGTCGGTGAGCGCGGCTTGACCGCGGAGGCGGCGACTTTTACACGGCGCGACCTGGTCCGCGCCGTCGCCGCGCACGCACCCCTGGGCTTTTCACTTCCCGAACTGGAGCGAATCGTCGACGCGGTGCTCGCCGACCGCAGCACCGTCGTCGAGCTCGGCGTCCTCAGCGAGAAGGTAGCTCAACGGCTGCCGTCGTCGTTCCGCGCGTACATGGACGAGGACCGCCGCTACTCAACCCCGGAGATGGTGGCAATCGAGGAGCGCATGCTGGCCGCAGCCCGTGCCGGTCACCTCGCCGGCCGCGGTCTGGCGAGCGCCGCCGATGTCGAACGCGCCATCGCGTCGCGCCCGACTCTGACGGGCGAACAACTGACCATGATCCACGCCGTCTGCCGTCGCGGGGCGGCGGTGACCCTGATCGAGGGGTCGGCTGGGAGCGGCAAGACGACGGCCCTCGCAGCCTGTCGTGAGGCGCTCGAGGCATCCGGACACCGCGTCGTCGGTGCGGCGCTCTCGGCGAACGCCGCCTTCAAGCTCAGCCAGGAGGCGGGCATCCCCACAAGCACGGTGCACAGCTTGCTCCACCGGCTCGAGGGCACCCCTGAGAGCGCAGACACCGTCCTGGTGATCGACGAGGCGGCCATGGTTGGCAGCCGACAGGTTGCCCGACTGGTGGACCACGCCGCCCGCGATGGAGCAAAGCTGGTCCTGGTCGGTGACCCCCATCAGCTCCATGCCATCGATGGCGGCGCAGCCTTCCGCGCTCTCGGCGATCAACTCGGGAGCGTGCGCATGACCGAGAACGTGCGCCAGGCGGACGAGTGGGAGCGGCGCGCGCTCGCCGACCTGCGCGAGGGACGAACTGCGGAGGCCGTTTCGGCGTATATCGCACACGACGCCGTGGTCACCGGGAAGCGCCTCGAAGCCGAGGTACTGGGGCGGCTCATCCACGACTACCGAGCCGCGGTGGAGCAAGGGCGGGACACCATCATGCTCACCCACCGCCGCGCCGACGTCGACACGCTCAACCGAATGGCCCATACGCAGGCGGCCGCGCGCGGCCAGCTGGAGGGCCCCACCCTCACTGTGGGCAGCCTCGCCATTCGCGGGGACGGGTCGGTCGAGCTACCCAAGGAGTTCCGCGCCGGCGACATCGCGCTCTGCCTGGAGAACGACCACGAGCGAGGGCTCACCAACGGGATGCGCGTGCAAGTGATCGCCGTCGACTCCGCGTTGCATTCGGTGACCCTGCGCACCCCGGACAGCCGGGAGGTGACCGTCGACGTACGCCACTACGACGCCATCGACCACGGCTACGCTATGACGGTGCACAAGGCGCAAGGGCTGAGCGTCGACGTCAGCCTGGTGCTGGCCCGCGGCGACGAGGGCCGGGAGTGGACCTACACGGCGATGTCGCGTGGGCGCGAGGACAACGTCTACTACACGCCGAGCGCGCCACCGCTTCGCGACGAGCACGGCACGCATCTGCACCAGGAGCGGGCCGACGAACTTGCCGAGCGACTCGAGCTGTCATGGAGCCGGAGCGAAGCCACGGACTCAACGCTCGATTACGAGCGCATCGAGGAACACCTGGAGAGCCGCCGGCAGCTCCACGACGCTTCAGTCATGCCCTGGACGGAGCCGAGTCATGCAATTTCTCCCGACGTCCCACTGTTCGCGGATCCCTTTGACTTCGCTGAGGATCTGTCGCCGGACGACGGCGGCCCGAGCCCATTCTGATGACATCGGTGCACCAGACTCAGCTCCCCCTCGACGCAGCTGCTGTTTCGTCGCGATCGACAGCCGGCCATCATTGGGAGCCTGCAGCCTTCAAGCCAACGGCTCAGCCCGTGGCTCCTCGACTTGCTCCCGACTCCGAGGACGGCGTCGCGAGACCCGCTTCGCGCGGAGCGATGCTGCTGACCGTCCGCGATGTGGAAGCTGAGCTCCAGCTTGGCCGCACACGAACCTACGAATTGCTGCGCTCCGGCGAGATCCCGGTGATCCGGATCGGCCGCGTTCTACGGGTGCCGCGCGATGCCTTACACCGCTGGATCGATGCGAAGTGCCTGACGAGTCCGACGCGCCGGGACGCCGCGCTCAGCTGCCCCCAAGAGCCCGATCATCGGCTATCGCGCCCGTCGGACCCCTGATGCATCAAGTGCATGGCGGCACGCCTCCATCGTACGTCTTGCCCACGCCCGGCCAGTCGGACGCAGGTTGAAAGTGGTGATTCTGCCTCCGGGCAAGCGAACCCTCTCGCTGATACCATCGCGGCATGGCTGGTAGTCGACCAGGGACCTTGGTCCTCGCGATCGCGGCGTTCGTGGCCGCCGCCGTCGTGGCCACATTGACCTTGGGCAACGTGGTCTACGCGGATTCCTGCGGGGCGGGCTGGACGGGTTACGCTCCGATCGGCTCTTGCGTCAAGACCTTCTGGTCGGGAGCCTTCGTGATCGGCCCTGCGGTCGGGTTGTTGGCGGGTGCGGCCGCGGCACTGCTGACGCATCGCGCGGCACGGCGGCGCCGCGAAGCGAACTGATCGCGCCCCTATAGGCCGCGACGCGTTCGCCGCGATTCGTCGTCCGTGCGAGATCGAGGTGAGATCGACGCGTTCGGCTCGATAGTCGCGAATCTGTAATACCCGGCCCTCCAGACGTGCGACCACTCATGGCTGGGCTGGGGCGTGCCTGGCGGTAACATTCGTGAATGAGGCGCATCGTCACGAACGCTTTGCTTGTCGCGTCCGTGCCCATAGGCGTTGGGGTTGGCCTCTGGACCGCGCTCCTTAAGTTGACCGTCGGCCAAGCCATCTACGTCTGCAGCGGTGCGCTTTTGTGCCGAGCCGATCTTGGTACTCCTTTCGCGTCGTGGCAGTCGGCGTTGTTGGGCGCAGGCGCGACGGTCGCCGTGATCCTCGCCGTGGTGGTGGGCCGTCTTGGGTCTGTACGGACGGCCAGGACCGCCCTGCTGGCGATGCTGGGCGTCGCTCTGGGCATCGCGACCGGCTTCTGGGTAGCGTCCATGACTTACCCGTGCGCGGCCTTCTGCTTGTATGCCCAACCGCGGTTTGCCATCTGGCAGAGTTGCTTGGTCGGCGGTGCAGCGGCGGCGATTGTTCTCCTCGTTGCAGGCGCACGAGACCGGGAATTCGTCCGAGGAAGCGTCCAAGGCATTCGCCAGGTGTCGCGGTATCTGTTCGAGGATCTCAGCCATCGCCAGGTCCGCTAGCTTCCGTCCCGGCCTACGCTAACAACATCTTGTGGTAGAGCACTCGCCTAAAGGCGAGCGCTTGGCCCTGGGCATGCATCGATACAAAGTGCCTGACGAAGCCTCCTGGCGCGGACGACGTCGTCGCGACGCAGCGCAGATCGGGACGTCGCGGATCCGGGGTGTAAGATAGCGACATCCCCCCACTCGCTTCGGCGGGTGGGTGCAAGACCCGCTTCGGCGGGTCTTCGCATTTAAGGGCCTCACCAGCCCGCCGGTTTGCGGATGGTGCCGTGGGCGTCTCGGAGGGTCGGCGCGAACTGGCACATCTGGAGGTCCTTCTCCCGGATCTGCTTGAAGAAGTCGGGTTGAAACGCCCGGCTTCGTCGCTCCGGAGGATGTGGGTTGACCACTCCAACCGACAGCGAGAGTTCCCGTTGCGCCATGGCGATAGGCTCCTTCAGGTCCGAGTCGTTGGACATGACGACAGCGGTCTCGAAGTCGTTGCGAAACGCATCGAGGAGCAGATGACTGGCGAGGTTGACGTCGGAACCCTTCTCCTCAGTCTTGATGACGCTCACGGTATGGGCCCCTCCGGGCCGGGGGTTGGCGAGGGGCATTCGGGTCGGATGGGTGAGGAAATGACCGTAGTGAACCGTCAGGTTCGGCAGGGTCTGGAGGGCGCGGAGATAGGCTTGCTGGCGTTGAGGCGACCGCGGATCGCTCCTTCCGGAAACCCGAGCGGTGAAGTACCGAATGCGATGGATGTCGTCGTGAGGAAACAGGCGCTCGCACAGGGCGCCCAGGTTCAACCACCGATACGGCGTCTCCTTGAGGCAGCCGTAATAGACGTTGAATCCGTCGATGTAGACGTTGGTAATCACGACTCGAGTTCCGAGCGCACGGACTCCCAGACCTCGCGCGCCCCCTGCCTGAACCCCTCCAGATACCTCGGCTGCTGCGCTTGGACGGCGACACCCACTGCCACGATCATGCCGAGGGCCGCGTCCATCAGGCCGGCCGGCCGGCCAAGCGATGTCGAAGCGGAGGTTTGATGCCAGGCGCGCACGCGGTCGACCGCCCCGCCGAGCGTGGCGTCAGTCGCTGGAGAGCTCGCGACCGCCCTGAGATCGGCGAGCGTCGCAGCGTCTGCCGCCCACCGCCGCCCATTCGACAGTCCCTGCTCGACAAGTAGCTCCTCGGGGGTGCGCGTGCGCTTCAGACGCTCGATGATCCGGGGGCGCAGGTTCCCAAGACGGGCCAGCTCAGCGGCGGAGACGGCGGTCGCAAGGGCGGCCTGGCAAACCTCCGAGACATTGATGTCGTCCTTGACGCTTCGGAGACGTTCGCCGAACTCGTCGGGCAAATAAACGGAGAGCTTCATGTGGGTAGGGTATCACCATGTCGCCATATCCATACCTCACTCATCGGTCCCAGCGCAGCCGACTCGTGGTCAACGAGCGTGATATCGCAGCAGGGCCGTTCCGGATAGCTGACAGGGGCGAGGCTCGCGTCGAGTTGCTCGTTATTTGTTGCCCAAATGTTGCCCATCCAGCCGACGCCAGGGGGCACGAGGCGACCCAGGGCGGTGGTGGGAGGGGATGGATCGAATTCGCGGCGGCGTTTGACGCCCTACTCCGACACCCCGCGACAGCCGTCCAAGGCACTTTCAAGGTGGTAACCGGGGTTCGACTCCCCGTGCGGGTAGCTGACGACGTCAGGCGACCTCGGCGGGGGTCGGCGGGAAGACGTTCAAATCGATGAGCTCCACCTCGTTCCGATCGGGCTCCTGCGGCAGCGTTGCCCCGGCGGCGCTGAATGCGGCCTGCAGGACGGGGTGGACGCGCTCCTCAAGGAAGAGATCGCACGCCTCCCTGGACTCCCAGACGTCGATGTACCGCAGGCCGCCGTCGATCCTGACCACGGCGTGGAGGATGCATCCGGCCGCCGGCGCGGTCCCGACTCCTTTCATGATCCGTGCGTAGACGTCGGTGGTGATGGGCAGGTCCTGTGTGAACGCATACATCGTGGGCTCCTCCGGGCGCAGTCTGATCCTAGTCAAACTAGGATGAATCTAGCGATGCTAGGATAAAGTGGTGGCATCTGTCAAGAGCCGCCGTCCGTACCGATCCCGCCTGCGTGCCGAGCAGGCAGCGCAGACGCGGTTGCGCATCCTCGAGGCTGCGGGCGCGCTCTTTGCCGAGCGCGGATATGTCGCGGTGACCATCGATGCCGTCGCAGAGAAGGCGGGCGTCGCAGCCGACACTGTTTATGCCATTTTTGGCAACAAGCGAAGCGTGCTGTCCGCCCTCGTCGATCTTCGTGTCACCGGCAGCACAGACGGGTCGGACGTGCTCATGGAGGAGGCTCCGCGCGCGCTGGGTCAGGTGACCGACCAGCGCCTGATGGTCGCGGGATTTGCCGCCGACATCGCCGAGCGCGTTGAACGGGTTCGTCCGATCGACGATGTCCTGCGAAGCGCCGCGGTCGTCGACCCGGACATCGCAGAGCTGCGCGCCCGCATGCAGGAGAACCGGTTCAGCAAGATCGGGGCCTTGACCGAATGGCTCGCGACGCTTGGTCCGCTGCGCGACGATATGGATGTCGATGAGGCGACGGCAACCACCTGGATGCTCACGAGCCCGGAGGTCAACCGGATGCTGCGCGATGTGCGCGGTTGGTCGTCACCGCGATACTCAGAATGGCTGTCGGCGACGCTCCTTCGCGTGCTGCTTCCCTGAGCGCGCCGTCGGGGCACGATTCAGTCGGCTGCGGTCTCGGTGCCGGTTCGCAGCGGCGGCGCGTCGACGGCGCAGTGGAATGGTTCGTCCGCCGATCGCCGCTGCGCACCGGGGCGCTGGCCGTTCCGGATGGTGGCGGCCGCGAGCAGGCCGCCCGCGGCGCAGATCACCGACGCGATGAACGCCGCGTGCTGGAAACCGGTCTCGAAAACAGCGGGGTGCAGGTAGCTGTCGCCGGTGATCCCGGCGACCGCGGGGAGGAGCGCAACCGCGAGCAGGCTTCCGGTGCGCGCAACCGTGTTGTTGACGGCAGACGCAAGACCGCTCCGTTCCGCCGGCGCCGATGACATGGCGGTTGCGGTGAGTGGTGCGACGGTGATCGCGAGCCCGAAACCGAAGACCAGCACCGCGGGCAGCACCTCGATCAGGTAGTTCCCACCGGCATTGATCCGCGCAAAGAGGGCGAGTCCCGCGGCGACGACGAGTGGTCCAGCCGACATCTGCAGGCGCGGTCCGATTCGCGCGGAGAGTGCGCCCGATCGCGACGAGAGCAAGAACAGCATGAAGGTGATCGGCAGCAGCGACGCGCCGGCCGCCGTGGGGCCGTAGTGCGAGACCTGCTGGAGCTCGATGGGAAGAAGGAAGAACATCCCGCCGAGCATCCCGTAAATGAGCAGCGTGACCCCGTTGGTCGCGCTGAACTGGCGTGATTTGAAGATGTCGAGCGGCACGATCGGCGCGCGAACGCGCAGCTCGACGATGATGAATGCGACCAGCGACACAACTCCGATGAGCAGCGCCCCGACCACCGGCGCAGACGTCCACTGCCCGCTCGATCCCTGGATGAGGCCGTACGAGACGCCCACCAGCGCCAGCACGGTGAGCGCGCTGCCGGCGATGTCGATGTCGCCGGTCGCGTTGGGATCACGCGTCTCCGGCACATGCCGCATCGAGATATAGATGACCGCGGCCGCAATCGGCACGTTGATGAGGAAGATCAGCCGCCAGGACACGGCGGTGATCAAGAAGCCCCCCACAAAGGGCCCGAGCGCCGTGGCGACACCGCCCAGGCCGGACCATGCGCCGATGGCTCGCCCGCGCTCTCCGGGAACGAACGAGGCCTCGAGGATGGCGAGGCTTCCCGGCGTGAGCAGTGCGCCGCCGACGCCCTGCAATCCCCGCGCGGCGATCAGCAGGCCGATGTTGGGTG
Source organism: Candidatus Dormiibacterota bacterium (assembly GCA_003131685.1). Taxonomy (GTDB): domain Bacteria; phylum Chloroflexota; class Dormibacteria; order Aeolococcales; family Aeolococcaceae; genus Palsa-851. The sequence goes on along the minus strand of PKWB01000045.1, from coordinate 2,833 downwards.
CGGTCGCGCAGATCAGCGACGCGATCGCGAACCACGTCACCCCGATCACGAAGATCTTCCGCCGGCCGTACCGGTCGCAGAGCGCGCCCGCGAGCAGAATCAGACCCGCGACGGTGAGCAGATACCCTGCCGATACCCATTGCAGGCCGGCGATCTGCGCGTGGAACTCCTTGCCGATCGCCGGCTGCGCGATGCCGACGACGGTGGCGTCGAGCTGCGCCATCGAGCTCCCCAGGACCGTCGCGGTGAGCACCCACTTCCCGCGAGCGGTTGAGAGACGAAGGCCGCCCGAGTCCTCGGGGATGCCTGCGACGGCTGAGGGGTCCGCTTCAGTCACCCCACTCGACGTCACCGTAGAAACCCTGTGGCTTCGGGTGGCGGTTGTACGCGACGACCCCCTTGCGACTGGCGGCGATGGTCGTGGTCGTGCCATGTCCCGGGAGCACAACTGTTTCTTCCGGTAATGGCAGCAACTTGGCGGTGATGCTCTCCATGATCGTTTCCAGATCGCCGCGGGCGCTGGTCTTGCCCGGGCCGCCGCCGAACAGGGTGTCACCGGTGATCACCGCCGTGCCGACGCGCAACGAGATGCTGCCGGGTGTGTGGCCAGGCGTGTGAATGACGCCGATCCGGACGCTGCCGATCGGGACCTCGGCGCCGTCGTCGAGCCGGCCGTCGATGCGCTCCTCGGGGATCTTGATCTCACGGCTCCCGACCAGGACCGGAGCGCCCGTCGCGGCGCGGACGGCGTCGTAGGTCATCCAGTGATCGGGGTGCCAGTGCGTCGCGATGACGGTCTGCACGCCGCCCTCGGCAGCGATTGCCGCGAGCAGCGGTTCCTCATCGAGTGGCATGTCAACCAGCGCGGCCACCCCGGCCGCCACGTCGCGGACCACGTACGCGTTGTTCCCGTACGGGCCCATCGGGCCGATCTTGACGATGCGGACACCACCGTCCTCGAAGACGGTGACCTCAGCGCCGGCCACGCGCTCCCGACTTGGCGGGCGCCTTTCTCGACGCGGGCGATTTCGGCGGTTCTCCTTTCGCTGCGGCCTCGGCTCGAAGCGACGCTTTGAAGGCACGCTTCTGCGCCTGGTAGTGCTCGCGTTCCGCGACCGTCCGGACGTCGGCGAGTGTCGGCCAATCGGGAGCGATGCTCTCCCACCCGGCCGGGCGGACTCCCAGGTGCTTGGCGACGACCCCGACCATGGTCCGTGCCTTGGCCGCACCGAAGCCGGGCAGTGCGGCGAACCGCCGCAGCAACTCCTTCGCGTCCTGGGCCTCGGTCCAGATCCTGGTCGTGTCCCCGCCGTACTCGTCGGCAATGACCGTGCAGAGGCCGTAGACGCGTTGCGCCATGCTCACCGGGAAGCGATGCAGCGCGGGCGGGGTCTGGAACGCCTGCTCAACCCTGGCCGGATCCATGCGCGCGACCTCGACCGGGTCGATCGTGCCCAGCCGCTCCCGCATGCGCAGCGGTCCCTGGAACGCCCACTCGATCGGCACCTGCTGATCGAGGCAGAAGCCGATCAGGAGTGCGGTGGGATCCTCGCTGATGAGTCGATCCGCCTCAGGGTTGCCCGTCCACTGAAGCTGCAGGGTCGTCACCGCGCGCTTGACCACGGCGCGTACGGTACCGCGCCGAGGGTTGGAACTGAGGCAATAGCTCGCGACTGCGTAGACTCGGCGCATGTCGTGGCTCGGGAGTCTTTTCGGGTCGAAGCCACCGGCTGCGCCGCTGAACAGCGTGGTCGTCGCAAGCGACCTCGTCCAGCCCCTGACCGCGAGCGGTGCCGAGCTCTCGACCGCGGTCGACGCGGCGCTCCGGGCCTTTCTCGACGCGCAGGCCAAGGCCCTCGCCGCCGGCGAGCCCGAGCGAATTCCCTTCTGGCTGCGCCGCGACGTCGAAAACGCGGGCGACCTCGAGGACGAGCTCCGCGACCGCGTCATCCAGCGTCGAGCGGCCGAAGAAGAAGCCCACTGATCACGACCCGGCGGGGAGGTTGACGATGCGGGCGCTGGCCCTGAAAGACTTCGGCATCGTCGAGGTCGTCGACGTGCCGAAACCCGGTCTCGAGGAGCCGGGTGATGCCCTGGTACGGGTGACCACTACGGCCATCTGTGGCAGCGACCTCCACGTGGTCCACGGTCGCATCCCGGGGATGAGCCCGGGCGGGATCCTGGGGCACGAGTTCGTGGGTGTCGTCGAGGCGGTTGACGGCGGCGTGCGGCGTTTTGCCGAGGGAGATCGCGTTGTCGGCTCGTTCACGATCCCATGTGGCGAGTGCTGGTACTGCGAGCGTCGTCTCTTCAGCCGCTGCCCTGATCAGCGAGTCTTCGGGTACGGCTCCTTCTTCGGCGATGTCGCAGGAGCGCAGGCGGAGTACGTCCGGGTTCCCGCCGCCGACCTCGTGCTCCACGCCGTCGAGGAGACGATGAGCGACGAGCGGGCGCTCTTCGTTGGGGACATCTTCACCACCGGGTTCGACTGCGCGAGCGAGGCGCGGATCGAGATGGGCGACGTGGTCACGGTCGTCGGTTGCGGCCCGGTGGGTCTGATGGCCATCCTCGCCTCACGGGGGTTCGACCCGTCGACGATCTACGCCGTCGACACGGTGGCGGAGCGCCTCGAGATGGCGCAAACGCTCGGCGCGATACCGGTGGACGCAAACGCCGTGCACGTCCCGAGCTTCGTCCAGGATCGAACCGGCGGTCGCGGTGCCGACGCCGTCCTGGAGTGCGTCGGGCGGGTGCCGGCGCTCCTCGATTGCATCGACATCGCGCGCGCCGGCGGGCGGATCAGCGTCATCGGCGTGCACAGCGATCAGGAGCT
>PKWB01000175.1:8152-20541 GCA_003131685.1 Candidatus Dormiibacterota bacterium | reverse complement strand
AGCGGGCCATGGAAGGCGACCCCCGCTTCGATGCCTCCCAGTCCATCCCCTATGTGTCCTACGCAGCGTGGGCCGACCTCATCGGCCTCAAAGGCATCAAGGTCACCAGCTCGGACCAGATCGAGGGGGCGTTCAACGAGGCGTTCGCGGCGGACCGGCCGGTGATCGTCGACGCCTTGACCACCCCGGACGAGCCGCCCATGCCTCCCCACGTCACCTTCGATCAGGCCAAGGCCCTGATGACCTCGGTCATAGGGGACCCGAAGGCGGGCATCCCGGGCGCCAAGGAAGGGATGCGCGAGATGATCCACGAGTTCATGCACCACGAGAAGGGCTGAGCGTGCGCCGCCACGCCGCCACGACCACGCATGCCGAGTCCCTCGGTGAAGTGACCCATCTCATCGACCGGGCGTTCGCCGATGTGGCCCACGGTNNGGAGCCCGATCATCGTCACCCCTCCGGTGATAGTGGCCGGGATCGCAGGGGTGTTCTCGAAGAAGTGGGCGAAGACCGTCCTCCCGGTCACTGCCCTGATCTACACGGCGGACGGCTTGGCGGGCGAGTACTTCCACGCCCGCGGGGTGGCTCGCAAACCGGGCGGCTGGAAGCTGGCCTCCTACAACCTGCCGATGGGCCCACCGATCTCCGCGCCGGGGCTGATGACCCTGGTCGGCGGCATGGGACTCCTGGCCGCCCTGCTTCGCCGGGAGGACTGATGGCTCGCGACCTCTCCAAACCTGATCACCTTCCGAACCTGCGTCCGGGCAGGGAGCCGCCGCACTCCTCGTGGCTCCCCTTGCAGCGCCGGGGGACCACCCCCCAGATGATCGGTCGCTACCCCGACTACGACGTGTTCGACGCCGCCGGCTCCTGGGACGACGCCACCGCCAAGGTGGTCAACGCCCGCCTCCATATGCCAGCCGACCTCCACTTCTTCTCCGCCGGGGAGGTCGCCACGCTCCGAGCGTTTTGCGATGTGTGCGTCGCCCAGGACGGCGAACCGCGGGTGCCGGTGGTGGAGATGATCGACGAGAAGCTGGCCGCCGGCCGGCTCGACGGCTACCAGTACGCCGACATGCCCGACGACCGCGACACCTGGCATGTCGTCCTCGCCGGCCTCGACGAGGTCGCCGAGGGCCGCTACGGCAAGGCCACGTTCGCGGCCTGCGATCCCGACACCCAAGAGGCCATCGTCGCCCTGCTGGCCAAGGCCCAGCTGTCGGGCGGGTCGTGGGACAGCCTCAACGTGAAGCGGGCGTGGTCGGTGTGCATGCGCATGATCCTGGCCGCCTTCTACTCCCACCCCTGGGCGTGGAACGAGATCGGCTTCGGCGGCCCTGCGTATCCACAAGGCTACATGCGCCTCGGCCCCATGGCCGTGCGCGAACCGCACGAGAAGCCGGAGGCAACCAAGGAAGACCCCGTGAGCGTGATCAGTCAGGACGGGACATGAGGACAAATCTGCTCAAGGGTGCTAGAGCGCCCAAAGACAACGAATCGAGGTTTCTCCTCGACGTTGCCCGTCGTGATCTGCCTGGTGAAGACACCATGCGACGTTATCGAACCGATGACGAGGTGGATCTTGTTGTTGTCGGGGCCGGTGCTGGCGGATCCGTTCTGGCGCAGCGTCTCGCACGACGTGGCTGGCGAGTCGTCATCCTCGAGGCTGGACCATTCTGGCATCCCGATGATGACTGGGTCAGCGACGAGGCGGGATCGCATGACCTCTACTGGACGCAAAAGCGAGTCATCGGCGGTGACGACCCGATCGAGTTGGGCAAGAACAACAGCGGCCGGGGGGTGGGCGGCTCAATGATCCACTACGCCGGGTACACGCCTCGGTTCCACCCATCAGATTTCGAGACACTGAGGCGAGATGGTGTCGGGGCGGACTGGCCAATCACCTATGCCGATCTGCGCGATCACTATGTTCAGGTAGAACGCGAGCTTCCGGTCGCGGGTCAAAACTGGCCATGGGGAGACCCCCACTCGTACCCGTTCTCGCCGCATGCGGTGAGCGGCGCCGCATCCATCACCTGGAAGGGTGCGCTGGCATGCGGGATCGAGATGCGCGTCGGACCAGTAGGCATCGTCAACGGCACTTTTGGCAATCGCCCCCACTGCATCTACCGCGGCTACTGCTTGCAGGGCTGCAAGGTCAATGCCAAAGCGAGTCCGTACGTAACCCACTTGCCGGATGCCCTCGCGCATGGCGTGGAGGTACGCGCCGGCAGTATGGCGGTGCGAGTAGAGATCGATGACGCCACAGGTCTGGCACGAGGTGTGACCTACATCGACGAGGAGCACGGCAAGGAGCGCTACCAGCGCGCACGTGTTGTGGCGGTGTGCGCCTACTCGATCGAGTCGCCACGCCTCCTGCTGAATTCGATCTCGCAGCGCTTCCCTCATGGGTTATGCAACACAGAGGATCAGGTGGGTCGTTATGTGATGGTTCAGGGCGCCACCCAAACCGCTGGTCGCTACCCGGACGAGGTGCGCATGTACAAGGCTCCCCTTCCTGAGGTCTCGTCCGAAGTCTTCTACGAGACGGACGAATCGCGTGGCTTCGCGCGCGGCTTCAGTATCCAGACGATCGCCCCGCTTCCGATCGGTTGGGCTGAGCATGTTCTTGCCGCTGGTCACTGGGGTCGCGCCATGCGGGAGTACATGCGCGATTACAACCATTGGTCGACAGTCGGCGTGCTCAATGAGTTGCTCGCACAACCCGACAATCGAGTCACGTTGGCGGATGAGTGCGATCAGTACGGCACTCCTGTTGCCCGTTTCGACTACACCCTCTGTGACAACGACAAAGCGAACATGGCGTTCTCAGCGAACGTAATTCACGGCATCGTCATCGCAAGCGGTGCGCAGGACGTTCTCACCATCCGGCGCTTCGCACATCTCATTGGCGGCTGCCGCATGGGAACGAGCCCGGAGGATAGTGTTGTGTCAGCAGATCATCAATCCTGGGCCGTCGCCAATCTCTTCGTCGCAGACGGCAGCGTCTGCCCGACCCAGGGGAGTGCGAACCCTGCGCTGACCATCATGGCGCTGGCGTCGCGCCTCGCCCAACGACTCGGGTCGAGAAAAGTCGATCCCAGTGGTGGTTCTGCCTCACGCTTGGCACCGGTCTCAGGGAGCAATCGCCGGTGATGCAATCTGACCGCGAGGTCGTCGTGGTTACCGGAGCCTCCGCGGGAGTTGGTCGGGCTGTCGCTCACGCCTTCGCTCGAAGGGGTGCGCGAGTGGCACTCCTCGCCCGCGGCGAGGAAGGCCTGCGCCGCGCGGCCCATGAAGTGGAGCAACTCGGCGGCGCGGCGCTGTTCATACCTACCGATGTTGCCGACGCCAACGCTGTCGACGCGGCCGCCGACCTGGTGGAGGGCACCTTCGGACCCATCGACATCTGGGTCAATGACGCGATGGCTACTGTCTTCGCAGAGTTTGCCAGCATCCATCCGGATGAGTACCGTCGCGCCACGGAAGTGACCTACCTGGGGGCAGTGCATGGAACCATGTCGGCACTGCATCGCATGCTGCCACGTGACCACGGGGCGGTGGTGCAGGTCGGGTCAGCGCTTGCCTACCGGGCCATCCCGCTGCAGTCGGCATACTGCGGGGCCAAATTCGCAATCCGCGGATTCACCGACAGCGTTCGGACCGAACTCATGCACAACAAGAGTCGCGTCTGGATAACGATGGTCCAGCTTCCCGCGGTCAATACGCCGCAGTTCTCATGGTGCCGGACCAAGCTGCCCGATCATCCGCAGCCCGTTCCCCCGATCTTCCAGCCAGAGGTTCCCGCTGAAACGATCTGGTGGGCAGCGCACCATCGGCGCCGAGAAGTGTATTGCGGCGGCAGCGCGGCTGCGGTGATCCTGGCCAATAAGCTCGCCCCGGCCATTGCAGATCGGTACCTCGCTCGGACGGGTTACAAGTCGCAGCAGATCGCAGGTAAACCGGTGTCCCTCGACAGGCCGAATAACCTCTTCGATCCCGTGCCGACTCTGGCCGCGACGCATGGAATGTTTGACGATCGCGCTACCACTCGGAACGTACAGACGTGGCTCACGACCCATCGCGGCATCACGATCGGAGCCGTCGTTGGCGGCATCGCAGCGGCATCCGGCGTTTGGCGGATCGTGCGGCCATGAACGCCAGTCTCTTGCAGGGCATGCGGCCAACGACTGCAGGAGCCGCAGCAGTCTCGACATCGGTGCGCGCCCGAGCTGGCCCGTACCTCGTTTGCCGACGCTGGGCCCTGATCGCAGATCTGATCGCCATGGCTTCGTTAAGCGCCGTCACCCTCTACCAGGCGGGTCTCCTGCGCCATCTCCCAGACCCGCCGCTGCGGGGAGCCGCCAGCGACCGCGTCGCTGCCTCAGCGCCCGCGTACTGGATCCTGCATGCGCCCGACGCCGCACTCGGCATGTTCAGCTATGCCTCGACGCTCCTCCTGGCCACCGCTGGTGGTGCTGATCGATACCGAACCACCCCATGGCTTTCGCAGCTCTTTGCGGCGAAGCTGATCGGGGACGGTCTCGTCGCGGTCGTCCTGCTGCGCGAAGAGCGACGCGGCGGAGACGGCTTCTGTTCCTGGTGTTTGGTGGCGTCCGCCGCGGGGCTGTTGGCCGCACCACTCGGACTTGCCGAGGGAGTTGCTGCGACCCGCGTCATGCGCCACGCGAGAGCGAAGCGATGAACGACGAGATGCGCGTGCAATCCATCGACGTTCGCCTCTACACGATCCCAACCGACGAACCCGAGGCAGACGGAACCTTGGAATGGGACAGCACATCGATCGTTGTCGTGCTGCCTCTTCTCCAGAACGGAATCCGCGGTCTCGGTTACGCGGTGGGCGATTTATCGACCGCCGCTGTGGCTCGCGACGCGCTGGCTGACGTCGTGATCGGGCTGGACGTGAGTAACACGGCCGCCTGCTGGGAGGCGATGGTCCGACGCATCCGCAACCTTGGGCGGCCGGGAATCGCGTCGATGGCCATCGCCGCCGTCGACATTGCCTTGTGGGATACGAAAGCCCGCGCCCTCGACCTGCCGCTCCACCGCCTCCTCGGCCCTATCCGCGACGCCGTTCCCATCTACGGNNAAGGATCGGGGCTCCTCGTGGGAGGCAGACCTCAGCCGCGTTCGGGCGGCGCGGAAGGCGATCGGCGACGATGCGGAGCTGTTCGTTGACGCCAACGGCGCCTACGGCCGGAAACAGGCGCTTCGGCTGGGGCATCGTTACGCAGAGGAATTCGGCGTCACGTGGTTCGAAGAGCCTGTAACGTCCGATGACCTCGACGGCTTGGCTGCACTGCGTGACGCGCTTCCTCTCGAAGTCACCGCCGGAGAATACGGATACCACCTCGAGTACTTCCGCACCATGCTCGCGAGCCGGTCGGTCGACGTATTGCAGGCGGACATTGGCCGTTGCGCCGGCCTCACAGAGTGGCTCCGCATAGCCGCAACCTGCGCGGCTTACAAGACTCCGTATTCCGCGCACTGCGGCCCCTCGATCCACGTACAAGCGGCAACGGTGCCACCTAACCTGCGACATATCGAGTACTTCCACGACCACGTGCGTGCCGACCACCTCCTCTTCGACGGCGTGCTCGAGCCTCATGAGGGTGCCTTGCGACCCGCCGATGACCGACCGGGTCTGGGACTCACTCTCAAGGGCAAGGACGCCGAGACCTTCCGGGTCGCCTGATCGATGGCGACAGACCACCGAGCTCGCCATCGTTCGCGGCCACATGGGCCTGAGCAAGATGACGTCGATCCTGCAGCTGCTCCCGTTGTCCTCCGCGACTACGCGGTCCTGGCGGACGGCGAGCGCGGCATCGTAGTCGGCCCTCATGGCGACTTCGTGTGGATGTGCTTTCCGCGCTGGCACGACAAAGCGCTCTTCAGCGCTCTGATCGGTGGCGGCGGCTCGTACGCCATCACGCCGATGGAACCGCACGTGTGGGGAGGCTACTACGAACCCGGCTCACTGATCTGGCGGAGCCGATGGGTGACCAACACCGCCGTCATAGAGTGCCGCGAGGCCCTCGCGATGCCGAGCCGCGCCGACCGAGCGGTGGTACTGCGGCGGATCGTCGCGTGCCAGGGGACTGCCCGCATTCACTGTCGACTGCGCACGCTCGCTGACTTTGGCACCGGAGCCGTACGCGCGATCCACCGCGAGGGCGACACCTGGATCGTGGAGCACGACCACGTGCAACTGCGCTGGATGGGGGCCGGGACGGCTCGGGTCTCTCGCAGCACGAATTCGCTGGCGATGGAGATCACCGTGCCGGAAGGCGGCCACCACGACCTTGTCATGGTGGTGGAACCGAAGGGCAGCGTCGAGGATATCCCCACGGCCGATCTCGCCTGGAGGGCCACTGAATCGGAGTGGGCACGCCGAATCCCCTCTCTGTCGTCATCTGCAGCGCCACGTGACGCGCGCCATGCATGCGCTGTGCTGCTGGGGCTCACCAGCGGCGCCGGCGGCATGGTTGCGGCCGCCACCACATCACTACCGGAGCGCGCTCGAGAGAGCAACAGCTACGACTATCGGTATGCGTGGATACGTGACCAATGCTACGCAGGTCACGCCGCATTCCGCGCCGGCATCGAGGAACTCGCTGACTGCGCCGTCGCGTTTGTCAGTCAGCGGCTCCTCACAGACGGACCGAATCTCAAACCGGCGTATACGGTCACCGGCGGCCGTGTCCCTGATCAGACACGACTCAAGCTGCCTGGATATCCAGGAGGCACCGACCTCGTGGGCAACTGGGTCAACAACCAGTTTCAACTCGACGCTTTCGGCGAGGCGCTCCTCCTCCTGGCAACGGCTGCCGGGTGCGACCGATTGGACGTCGATGGTTGGCGAGCGCTGGAAACTGCTGCTTCGGTGGTGGAACGTCGCTGGAGAGAGCCGGATGCGGGCATCTGGGAACTTGACCCACATCACTGGACTCACAGCCGCCTCACCTGCGCCGCAGGACTGCGTGCCGCTGCCAAGGTGGCCTCGGAGTCGGGAGCGACTGCAGCGTCGTGGACTACCTTGGCCGACACCATCGTGGCGGAGACGGGTCGAACGGCTGTCGCTGGCGATGGCGCCTGGCAACGTGCTGACGATGATCCGCGTGTCGACGCAGCGTTGCTCATGGCCACAGTCCGCGGTGCAGTCGGGCCCGAGGATCCCAGAAGCATCGCCACCCTTGCGGCTATCGAAGCGCAATTGGTCGACGACGGTTATCTCTATCGCTTTCGCCACGATGTACGGCCTCTCGGCGATGCCGAAGGGGCGTTCCTTCTCTGTGGCTTCATGATGTCCTTGCGACACCACGTCGCCGGACATCACCTCCAGGCGATGCGCTGGTTCGAGCGAACTCGCGCCGCGTGCGGCCCTGCTGGGTTGTTCTCGGAGGAGTACGACGTACGCCAGCGCCAACTTAGAGGCAATCTCCCGCAGGCCTTCGTGCACGCACTCCTGCTCGAGTGCGCGGTCACGTAGAGACGTTCTCCGTCGTTTCGGCGACCTGGCGGAAGCGTTGTGCCTGACGTCGCGACAACCGTACTCGGGGCGCCCTGCCGATGCTGCCTTTCGAGGCGCCGCGAGGTAAGAACATCGTGGGAGTCAACGCTAGAGAATCGTTGACCCTTCGAAGCAGTCTCCCCTCCCCTCGCCACGCCGTGACCCGCTTGAAGAAGCCGGCAGACCGCCAGGCTGCACCGCGGTCGTGTCGGCGCATGCCGCCATGACCCGGCCGATAGCGGTTGCGATTGCAACCCCGATCGTACCCGACCTTGTGGCAGTGATCCGCGAGATCGGTGATCGGATCAAGGTCGTGTATAGGCCCGAGCTCCTACCACCCACCCGGTATCCGGGTGATCACCGAGGCATCGACGGGTTCCACCGTAGCGCCGAACAAGAGATCCGGTGGCAGGCCTCGCTCGCCGGTGCTGAGGTGCTCCTCGGCATCCCGGGCGACTCACGAGAGGGGCTTGCTACGGTCGTGCACGGTTTACCAACGCTGCGATGGGTTCAAGGCACCGCGGCCGGCGCAGGGGAGCAACTGAAGGCGGCTGCCTTAACCAAGGCGGAGCTTAACCGCATCACCATCACGAGCGCGAGCGGCGTCCACGCGGGACCCCTCGCTGAGTTTTGCCTTTTCGGATTGCTCGCGATGAGCAAGGGACTACCGCGAATGCATGCAGATCAGCTTGCCCACCACTGGGATCACTATCCGGTGGCGGAATTGCGCGGCCACACACTCCTGGTGCTCGGTCTTGGATCTGTCGGTATCGAAGTCGCCCGCCTGGCCAAAGCACTCGGGATGCACACCCTGGGCTTGAACCGTCACGGGTCGACTGACTCACCGGATATCGATGAGGCGCATCCCGCGACCAGCCTGGAGGAGTTGCTTCCGCGAGCAGACACGATCGTCGTCACCTTGCCATTGACGGAGGAGACGGCCGGGATGCTTGACGCCCGGGCGTTCGCGCGAATGAAACCGGCGACACTCCTTGTCAACGTCGGTCGTGGAGGCGTGATCGACGAGGTCGCGTTGGTCAACGCGCTGCGCGATCATCGCCTGGCGGGGGCGGTGCTGGATGTGTTCGCGAGCGAACCCCTGCCCAAGGACAGCCCGCTCTGGGACATGCCCAATGTCGTGGTCAGTCCCCACACGACCGCATTGTCCCAATATGAAAACGAACGCATCGTCGCGCTCTTTATCAAGAATCTTCACCGCTATCTCGAGGGTAAGGAGCTCATGCATCGTATCGATCCACAGCTCTTCTACTAGACACCCGAGTTCCGCTGCCGCCTATCAGTCAATGTATCCAAGAAAGAAAGGGAACGAGCAAATGCAAGTCGGAATGGTCGGTCTCGGCCGCATGGGCTCGAACCTCGTCGCAAGGCTCCTAGATGACGATCATCGATGCGTCGTCTTTGACGTCAATCCACGTGCGGTGAAGAAGGTGGCCGCCAAGGGAGCGACCGGCGTCCGCTCCCTTGCGGAGCTCGTCGCGAAACTCCAGAAGCCTCGTGCTGTCTGGGTAATGGTCCCGGCCGGAGAGATCGCTGAGAAGACCGTGCACGACCTTGCGCAGCGGATGGAGCCCGGCGACGTGATCATCGACGGCGGTAACTCGTACTATCGCGACGACATCGCTCGCTCTGCAAGGCTCCGCCAGAAGGGGATCCACTACCTCGACGTCGGCACCAGCGGAGGTGTCTGGGGACTCGAGCGTGGCTACTGCCTGATGATCGGCGGCGAGGCGAAGATGTTCGACCGGCTCCGCCCGCTGTTCGAGTCGATTGCCCCGGGCGTCGATACCGCACCTCGCACTCCCGGACGTAGGGGCAAGCCCGTCCAGGCTGAACGAGGATATTTGCATTGCGGGCCGGCAGGCGCCGGACACTTCGTCAAGATGGTCCACANNACCACGACGATATTCGCCGCGCAGGTGAATTGCAGAGCAAAGGAATCCACTACGTGGATTGCGGAACCAGCGGGGGCGTGTGGGGATCGGAGCGGGGATACTGTCTGATGATCGGCGGGGAGGAAGCGATTGTGAGTCATCTCGATCCGATCTTCAAGTCGTTAGCTCCAGGTGTTGGCTCCGCGGCGCGGACGCCAGGGCGGACCGGCGAGCCTTCGACATCAGAAAACGGCTACTTGCGCTGCGGCACGAACGGCGCGGGCCACTTCGTCAAGATGGTCCACAACGGCATTGAGTACGGCATGATGGCCGCGTTTGCGGAGGGGCTGAATATCCTCAAGAACGCCAATGCCGGCGCCGTGACTCGCGAAGATGATGCCGAGACGGCGCCACTCGAACATCCTGAGTACTACCAGTACGACGTTGACCTCACTGCCGTCACCGAGGTGTGGCGCCGCGGCAGCGTGATTGCATCCTGGCTGCTTGATCTCACGGCTGCATCGTTGCTGCAGGCACCCACCCTCAACGACTTCTCGGGTCGCGTCTCCGACTCCGGGGAGGGGCGCTGGACGGCGATCGCCGCGATCGAGGAAGGGGTACCGGCACCGGTGCTGTTGTCAGCGTTGTTCTCTCGGTTCGCCTCGCGCGATCTCGATCACTTCGGCAATCAATTGCTCTCTGCAATGCGCAACCAGTTCGGCGGACACGTCGAAAAGTCCGCCGGGTGATCGACCATATGAGGATACGGCATGGCCACTGACCGCGTTGCCATTCTCTTTGACATCGACGGCACGCTGATCATCACCGGCGGCGCTGGAGCTGCCTCGTGGCGCATGGCATTCGATGAGCTGCACGGCATCCCTGCCGACATCGGTGAGTTCACTGACACTGGCATGACCGATCCCGACGTCGGTCGGAAGACCTTCGAATCCGTGCTCAAGCGGCCGCCGAAAGACGATGAGTTCGAGCGGCTGCTGGAACGTCGCGAGTTCTACCTGCATCAGACGGTGGCGGAATCTCAAGGGTACCGCGTGCTAGCGGGCGTCAAGGATCTGCTCCCCAGGCTCATCGAGGGTGGCTATCTTCTGGGCCTCGTGACAGGGAACCTCGAGGGTGCTGCCCACATCAAACTCCACCGTGCGCGGCTGAACGCCTACTTCGCCTTCGGAGGTTACGCGTCTGACTCCTCCGATCGCGCCACACTTACTCGAACCGCGTTGGAGCGCGCTGGACTTGTCTACGGTGCGCCGGTGACCGCGGAGCAGGCGATCGTGATTGGCGACACGCCGCATGACGTCGAGGGCGCACATTCCGCCGGGATGGAATGTGTTGGCGTCGGTAGTCATCAGTTCAACGCCGGCCAACTTCGCGACGCCGGAGCCGACTATGTCATTGGATCTCTTGAGGATGCTCTGCCCTTATGACTGTGCGACAGAGCTGCACGGCCGCGCGAGCTTCACGGTGAGGATGGCCGTCATGCTGCGTGCCGTCGCCGAGCGCCGACATTCGCTCGAAGTCGGGAAGCGGTAGCGATATGCCTGATGAGAATCGCCCCGGCGAAAACAAGACAACCACCGACGACAACGAAAGCCTTCAGAGCGAGTTCGTCCAAGAGAAGCTCGTCGAGTCCAAGACAGCCCGTCCCCGCATGCGCCTCCGAGAAGTGCACATCCGTCTCGGGCACCGATTCTTCTCCGTGTGGTTGATCCTGAGCGTCATTCTCGGCCTCGGGGTCGTCTTGGTCGTCGCGGCCAAACTCTACGTCAACAGCAACGTTGGCCAAGGATTCCTGGCTCAGTTTCCGTGTATCCCCCTCGCTTCACCCGTGCCAGCAGGGATGCCCGCGTTTGTTCGCTGGACGCATCTACTAAGTTTCTTTCTTCTCGTCGTCATTGTCCGCTCCGGTCTGCAGATCCTTGCTGACCACCCGCGTCTATACACGAAGGTGCACTGCACGCCAGGGACGGAGTGGCTGCGCTTTCGCGGTCCGGTGCCCAGCGACCGTATCTGGACGGCGAAGGAAGATGCGATCACCCTAAGCCCGCTGGTCGGGCTGCCGGGCGGGCGGCACACGATCGGAGTCGCGCGCCATTGGCACTTTGTCTTCGACATTCTCTTCGTGATCAACGGCATCGTCTATGCCGTCTTCCTCTTTTCAACCCCATGGCTGCACCGGCTTGTACCCACCGACCTCTCGATTTTCCCAGCGGCCGCATCCTGCGCCGTCACCTACCTGAGCCTTCACCTGCCGAGCGGCGTGAGTGGGTTCTTCCGCTACGACGCGCTGCAGCAACTCACATACTTCGCGGTGATCTTCATCCTTGCGCCGCTGGCCATTCTCACGGGTCTGGCGATGTCCCCCGCCCTGGATAATCGCTTCCGTTGGTTCGCGCGCCTGTTCGGAAACCGTCAAATCGCTCGATCCATCCACTTTCTCGTGATGGTCGGATTCGTTCTGTTCTTCATCGGACACATGGCTTTGATCGCCCTGACGGGGTTCACCGCCAATCTCAACGACATCACGCTGGGGAACAACAACACCAACCTTGACGGGGTCGTGATCTGGCTTGTCGTCATTGCGCTCGTGATCGCCTTCAACATCTGGGCGATCCGCTTCTCTTGGAGGCACACTCGAGTCCTGCAGCGCATTGCCAACGTAGTCGTTGGCCGTCCTATGGATCTCGTCTTCGACAACTTCGCCCCACGCGTGGAGTACAAGCGCGACGACATCAGCATCTATTTCTGGCCAAATCACTCCCGCCTGCCCGACAGTCCGGAGTGGTGCGCGCTCCGGGACGACGACTTCCGCAGCTACCGACTGAAGGTCTATGGCCTGGTCGAGAATCCGGTTGAGCTCTCTCTCCCTCAGATCACGGAGTTGGCGAAGAAGTCTCAGATCACATTGCATCACTGCATCCAGGGGTGGTCGGGCATCGCCGAATGGA
>PKWB01000175.1:0-8129 GCA_003131685.1 Candidatus Dormiibacterota bacterium | reverse complement strand
CGCCTCCCCATCCTGCACGGCCGACCATTGCGCCTCCGGGTCGAGAATCAGCTGGGTTTCAAACAGGTCAAATGGATCAGTCAGATCGAGTTCGTTCACCACTTCAGTGAACGCTACGCTGGGCAAGGTGGCTACAGCGAAGACCACGAATTCTTCGGATACCGCGACGAGATCTAAATCTCGGAGGCCGCGAGATGTTCCCCCAGATAGGTCACTATTAAGCTGAATGCCGTGCTATGTACGCGGGAGACTGCCCGACGCATCCCCTCTCGTCACGTTTGGCTTTCAGCGCATCGCGAGTTGTGTAGCGAGCTTCTTGCGGGCGTCGTGCAGTGTCTTGTAGATCGCCCCGCTTGTGGTCTCGAGCTTTTCTGCGAGGGTGGCAGCCGAGATGCCGTCGATCGCAACAGCCACTAACACGGTTCGCTGTCGGGTCGTCAGCTGGCCGACGATCAAGTCCCGGACCGTCCGGAGCATCTCCTGAACCTCGGCGCGCTCCTCCGGCGACCACGTCGTGCCAGAGATCGCGTTCAACTGCTCCACGTCGGTCGCCACCTGACCGCGGCCCATGCGCCGGCGGATGCTGACCGGGGCTTCAAGCTGCGCGAACCTTCGTGCCCAGGTCCAGAACTGGCTGTCACCACGGTAGTTGTCGAGCTTTCGCAATACGGCGAGGAGGGCGTCGTCCGCAGCCTGGATCGCGAGATCGTCAACATCTGTGCGAGGAAAGCGGGCTATCCACCTGGAACGCGATTGGATGTGAAATCGAGCCTCACACCGGAGGCGCTCATGGAGCTCGGCGACGGCGCGCTCCCGTATGTGCGTGGGACCGTGCAGACGGGTCCACCATGAAAGGGAGTCGGCGTCCAAAGGCCGAGCTGGTGGTAGGCCCGCACCTATGCGTGGGAGAGCTGGTGTAGTAACAGACGCCATGACGCTCATCGCGTTACCAGCTGTCTCACGTGCGGCATTGCGATCGGCGTGTTTGGGAGCGCGCCGGAGGTCCGGCCACTGCCACACATCGATCGGGGCATCTAGATCATCCCTGTTGTTAGGGCAAATGTCGCTTTATTTTATACCGTCGTTGGCGACTTTGGATTCTGCGTCGGCGGATCCGGGCCGGCATGACTTTGTCGCCACACCTTCATCGTCACATCGGCGACGGATGCGGATGAACGAGCGATCCACGGAGATCGGCCGACAAACCCTGCCGGGATACCACTTCTTGATGAGGTGGCACCTTTTCGGGACCTGCGGCTCACGATCTTCCGGGCCAACCCCGCATCGCTGTCGGCGAACAGGATCTGAAGAGTGTGTGTTCGCCGAGTCCAGGGCACGCGCGATTGCCTGCAGCTTGGTCTCGATCCACGTACCAGGACTAGGCGCGCCCTCTTCGTGTCATCGGCTCCTCCTCGAGGCCTGCCTCGGTTTCACTCAACCAGACTATTCAGTCTTATACTTACTGACCGAGGATACCTCATCCAGCATCCCGGATAGCGCCCTGAAAGACCATCTACGAGTTGGTGACCAGCGATGATCCAGCCTTCCTCCCTCCTGCACCCGTGGGGTTCGTCTATGGAGACCAGTCGCGCTGTTTGCCTCTGCGAAGAGACGCACACGTGAGCAATGACCCTTCGCTTGCCAGCCACACGGCCGCGAACTCGCTGCACGTCTCTGCGACGGCGCTGGCAGTCCTGCGCGAAGCCCGGACCACGTCTGCGGATGCATGTCTGGCATACCAGCTGACGCTCCCTTCGGAGCAACGCGCTTCGGCGCGGACGGATCGCGTTCCCGTCATCGTCGTCGGGCCGCCACTTGCTGCGCTGGAGTGCACGGTCGCGATGCTGGCGACATGCAGTTCCGCGGCCGCGCTCGCCCTCGAACTCTCCATCACGTTCGATGATGCACCGCGGGTTGCCGTGCTGACCACCGCGGTTGAGGCGACGTCACGGAGTGCCGGCATCGCGGTGCAGGCGCTGCACCTGCGCGGTTCAACGGACCTCCGTCTGCAACTCGCCCACGCCACGGCGCGTGCAACCCACCAGGTTGCGGACGCGCTCAGTGCGCGTGGCATCGGTCATGACCCGCGCGTGAAGGCGCGTCGCTCCGAGTTCCTGCACAACCGGTTTCCTCCATCCTGGCGAGACGTCATCGCCTGCCTCGGCGAACGCCTGGCCTCTCGCGACCTCGAGGACCAAGCGGCTGAGCGCGCGGCAGCCGCAGCCGCTCACGATGCCGCCGGCCGTGTCATGCACGTCTATGGGGAGTTTCCACTGGTCGGCGCCGCCGACGGCGCGCTCCGACGCTACGCTCGCATCACTGCGCTGGCATCAATCTATGCGGGCTGGTCGGCCCTGGAGAGCAACCACGCGATGAGGGCAGTCCAGTCCACGATGCAGACATGACGCAAGGCGACATCTCCACGACAGAGCTCACGACAAAGTCGGCTGTGAGCGCCGGTCAGCCACTGGCGCAAGCCGTGCGCGACGCCTGTGTCCGCGCGGCCATCGATGGCTACGAGCAGGGTGGACTGAGCGGGCTGTGCGCCGAGGGCCGCTTTGACATGGCCATCGACGCGATACGCTCACTCCACCTCGGCCGCATCGCTGGTGACTGACGGCGCTGATCGAAGGGAGCAGGGCGCTCTCCTTCTGCGCTAACGCGTGGTCAGCATCTCGGGACCGACGTTCGTGCTCTGGCTGCACATCGTTGCCGCGTGCATCTGGATCGGCGGTCAGGTGACGATCGCCGCGGTGATCCCTATGCTCCGCGACCAGCGAGAGCTCGCGCGACGAGTCGGACGCCGGTATCAGACAGTCGCGTGGCCGGCGTTCGCGGTGCTCATCGTCACCGGGTTGCTGAATGTCGCGGACGCCGGTCTGCGCTGGTCGCAACTGTTCGACAGTCCCACTGGCCGGACGCTGGTCGTCAAGCTCGCCTTCGTGGCACTCTCGGGGCTCGCCGCAGGCGTCCACGCCCTGCTGCATGCGGCACCGCGTCGGGATGCCGGGGGTTCGGCTGTCGGATCGGCGGTGCTCGGATCGATCAGCCTCGTGGCGGCGCTCCTCGCTGCGCTCTACGGCGTCGCGATTGCACGCGCTGAACAACGCGAGGCGGACCGCCAAACGAACTGGCCGGTCTTGTTCGTGATAAGCTGAGTGTCGTGCCAAAGCTGCTGGAGAGCACCCGAGAACAGCGCCGCCGGCAGCTCCTCGACGCTGCGTGGCGCTGCATCGCGAAGCAGGGATTCCGCGATCTGACCGTCGACGATGTCTGCGCCGACGCCGGCTTGAGTAAGGGAGCCTTCTACAGTCACTTCGTGTCGAAAGAGGCGCTGCTCATGGGCTTGATCGCCGAAGACGCAACCGCGGTCGGTCGTGTCGCCGAGGATCCGGCGACGCACCGCCTCGGTCCGGTCCAGAGTCTCCGGAAGGTGACCGAGTCCATGCTGATGCAGGGTGCCGACCCCGCACGCGTCCAGTTGCGTGCCGACGTCTGGGGGCGCGATGCAGACATACCCGGCGGTGCGCGCAGCGGTGACCGAGGCGGTCGCGGAGCGGCAGCGTGTGCTCTGCGAGTGGATCGACGAGGCGGTGCGAATCGGTGAGCTGTCGATCGACTTTCCGCCGAATGCCTTGGCGGCGCTACTCCTCGCCATCAGCAACGCACTCGTCCTGCACTACGCACTCGATCCGCATGCCTTCCGTTGGGGAAAGATCAGTAAGGCCGTCCATTGGATGCTGGGTGGGCACTCGACCGAGCGGCGGCTGGAAGGAAGCGCGATGAAGGCGCCGCACTGACATGTTCAGAACCATCCTGATCGCCACCGACGGCATGGAAGCCGGCGATGCGGCGGTCGCGTACGGCCGTGACCTCGCGCTGGAGCAGCGCTATCGTCTGCGTGTGATGCACGTCGACGAGCTGATACCCGCGCGCGGAGGAGTCCACCACTTGCAGCCGCTGGAGCCGGAGATCCGGGCGAAGATCAGAGATCAGGTGTCCGACTTGCAGGAGGACGGTCTGGATGCGGACTTTGAGATTCGCCAGGCCGTCGCCAAGAGCCCAGCGCATGCGATCGCGGGCGCAGCGACCGCTGTCGACGCAGACCTCATCGTCCTGGGGCAGATCGAAGAGGGCGTGATGAGCGGCGTGTTCAGGGGCGGCGTCGCGGGTCGTCTTGTGAAGCTCGCGCGGTGTGCGGTCCTCGTTGTGCCGAGAAAGAAGAACGCCAAGCGCGACCGCGTCGCGCTCCGGGTCGTGGAGTTCACGCCGGACGCGTAGCTTCTGTGGCTGGGTGAGCATTTACCCCCACGGTTGATGTTGGCCACTGCCCCAGCGAGGGCAGGGCACAAACGTAACGTCCAAGGCGAGATGCGGACGATGGTGGTGGTGAGCCACATGAGCATGGGCGCCACCAGTGGGTAATCGACATACCCGAGCGCGGGATGCTGACCGCTGATGATGTAGTACATCTCGTCGCGTTGAAACCCGTATACACCGTTGGTGGCGAGATGGATTCCAGCTTCGCCGCACCGATGGCCAGCAGCGGCGCGTGGGGCGCTACCACTTGAGTGGCTCGACGGTCACGCCGACGATCGCTCGGATCGGACCGTCGATCCCGTGAATGTCCCAGGTCGTCGGCGGATCGATCTTCGTGATCTCGGACGTCACCTGCCGCGCGGTGCAGCCGACCCGGCGCGTCGTTGAGCACGACGCGCCGACATGAGGAGACGTGCCTCCCTCGGTGCTCCCACCCTCGACGCCGGCCTGCCACTCCGCGAACCTGGTCGGACCGGTGACGTAAGCGAACCGTCGTTCTGCGGACAGTCGATATCTCTGCTCGTGACGATCGGTGCCATACAGCGTGCCTCCTTTTCCGTCTGGTGCGGCTTGATTAGACGGAGCCGCCCTCGGTCACCTCGAACACCGTTTCGGCGATATCGACCCCAAGCATGTTGTGCTCGGGCGGCTTGAAGCTGCCGAAGCCCTTGGTGAAGACGGAGAACGCGCGCGCGATCGGCGCCTCGACGACAACCTCGGTGGACTCAGGGACAGCTCGGCCGTGAGACCATCTCGGGTGGCACGCCTTACAGTGAGGCTGTCGGAGACACCGAAGAAGCGGGAGGCTGTACCCTGAATCCTGATCATGGTGAGGCGCCGGAAGCTGAGGATGCTCGGCAACAAGGCGAGCGCGTCGGCGCCCTGGTAATCGAGCTCGACTGTGGTTCGCACATTGCGGCGTTGCGAGGGAGCGAGTCGTACCACCGCGCCGACCATGCCGCCGAGACTGTGGCCAAGCAGTCCGGGCTGCGCGTTGTTATCGTCGCCCTCAAAGCAGGAGGGCTGATGCACGAGCACCATGCCGACGCGCCCATCACCGTGCACTGCCTCGAGGGGCGGATCCGGTTTGATGTCGACGGCCAAAGCCACGAACTGACCTCGGGTTGCGTGCTCATCGTTGCGCCCGGCTTGCCCCACTCGGTGCACGCCATTAAGCAGAGCGCACTTCTCCTCACGATCGGAGGTAGGAATACGGCGCATCAGGCATGAACGCCGGCGCGCCCAGGTACATGTGGCGCTCGACGACCGGTTACTTCACGTGAGTCTCACGCCCACGACTGTTGTAAGCGAGAGTGCAGACCACGTCACGAAGTAGCTGGGCAGCAGCCCGCTTATCCGCAGCGCGGGCGTACCTGGTCGGCGGCAGGAACCTGACTCGGAAAAAGTAGGGCTGACGTTCTGAACCGCCCGGGCTTCGTAAAGACCGTCTTCGCGTGATTTCGCAAATGGCATACTTGCAAACCCATCACTAAGAAGAGGGGTATCTAAGTCATGACGGTCGCTGAAGCCGCAGACGCACTGGGCGTCTCCACCCAGACGATATACAACTACATCTATGCGGGAAAGCTTCGGGCGCGGAGGCCGGCCGAACGCTACATCCTGCGCGAGCGAGACGTGGCTACCCTCGCCACGAAGCGTAAGGCTCGACGCTAACTGGCATCGAGGCGAGCCCATCGCGTTCGCGCCACCCCGGCAGAGAGCGTTGAAATGGTCGCGGGCAATGCACCCCATGATCGAAGACCCTGCGATCCACCACCGGCGCGAACACAAGAAGGCCGAGGAAGGGAATCGAACCCTCCTAAGCTTGCTCAAAACGATCGGAAGAAGCGCCGTCCGAACTCGAGCAAGCGGCCAGGAAGCGCCACATGATGCCCCGGCTGGCCAGAGATATTGGCCCGTATTGGCCCAGCGTCCCTTAGCGCTACGAGGGGCGGGCTGTGGTGGGTCTGGTGAGAGGACGCTCGGCCGGGGTCAAACGCCTCCAAGGCGTGATCCTGGGGCCGCTCCTCGTGGCCCTTCGCTAGGTGGTAACGGGTTAACGGGTGTAAGGATGGGTGTATACTGGCGTCCATGGAAGCACCCAGCAGCGTCACCAAACGAACGTACAACCTCCCTACGAGCACCATCGAGGAGGTACGCACTATGGCCCAGGAGCTCCATGTCTCGCAGGACAGTGTGGTGACCCACGCCGTTCGTGAGTACGCTCGCTTGCAGCGGGATGTCGTGCATGCCGCCGCCTGGGCAACTGCCGTTGAGGATCCCGCATTCCACACCGAGATCGCCGCAATTGCTTCGGAGTTCGCTGCCGAAGATCTCGCTTCCTGGGAGCGCTAACCTGGCTTTGCCGGTCCGGCAGCTCCGCTGGGCCATTCTCGTCTTCGATCTCGACCCAACCACGGGGCATGAACAAGGGGGCGAGCGGAGAGCACTTGTGGTGTCCTACGACGCCTTTCATCGATCGCTACTAGCAACCATCTGCCCCATAACGGCGGCCAGATCGACACCGGAGTACCCCAATGAGGTGGCGATCCCACGGGGTGAAGGGGGACAGACGAAGGACGGGGTGATCCTGTGCCATCAGGTGCGCACGGTCTCTCTGGAGAGGGTGACAGGGACGGCCCCGAGGATCCTTGGCTACGTGTCCAACCCCGAAATCCGGACAGCCGTGAGAGCCGCATTGGCCGTGCACCTGGGTCTTGACATGCCCAGCCACGCCGACGGCGCTAACACCTCGGAACAATATAGGTAAGTCCCCGTAGAGCCGCCTCCCGACGCCCAGTACTGGCCCAGCACCCCCTCTCCCGGTCCATCGTGCTGAAACACGTATCCATCCTCGAGAACTGTTCGAGTATCAGGCGGACGCCGCCGAGCTCGTGCTGAACCGTGACCACCTCGACCTCGTCGCCGGCAACGGTGGCGATTGCTCACAGCGCCGTCACGCTGGCCAGATAGTGCGCCGCAGACGAGCGCGGTCAAAACTGTAAGCGCTATGTATGCGCTGGAGTGACACAATCTCTTGCTATGAGCAGCGGCATCCGGTCTCAACCGTGGGGATTGATGCCTTTTGCAGGAAAAGTCGTCATTCCCGGTTAGACCACAACACCCCGTGGCCCGCAGGCGCCCGACGCACTCGCAACCTCTCCACGCGAACTCAAATTCGCGTCCGTCGGGGAGACAGGACTTGAACCTGCGACCCCTGGTCCCCCAGACTAGTCCTCATTTCCCGATGAGTGTTGAGTTCGATTTAGAGTGATTTTGTGGGGAATTGGTTGGAATGACGACTAGAGTGCGTGTTTTGGAATTCGTTGGAATCGCGTGGACATCCTCTGGATAGCCGAAGGTGTGACCAGCTACATTCGTGATCCCTTCCCCATCGTGTCGAAGCCGGCGATGGAGACGATGCTGACGCCGCCATGCATCTCAACTGCCAGTGGGTCGGCGTCACCGGTGACAAGAGCATCAGCAGCTCCGCTGACCGCGATGGAAGGATCTGATCGCCATCAGGATCCCAGTAGAGTCTTCAGCTTTCCTGGGCCTGCTCAGTGTCGGCTGCCGTACGACACGATGACGTGATCCCTCGGTAACCGACAGCACGTCATTGCCCTCCGGCCGCATTCGGTCGTGCGGTGCGCAGGAATACCTGATGCGGTGATCTCGACTAGGCGTTGACGTTCATCCCGTGCAAGGAGAACGCAATTGCGCAGTGTGCGAGGCGCATCCGCCGCCCGTGTCAGCGCACCTGGACGATGACGACTCGGTGGATCCCTCCAGGACTGTCGACACTCACC
>PKWB01000142.1 GCA_003131685.1 Candidatus Dormiibacterota bacterium | reverse complement strand
CTGCTGGGCGATCACCTGGACCTCGAGCGGTTGGTCCTGAGACGCGGGCATCGGCAGCGACGCCGAGGTGGTTGAGATGCCGGCCCCCGGCTGGTCGATGGCGAGCTCTACGGTGCCGTAGACCGCAAGGCTCAGCACGATGACGAGCGTGGTCGCGATCCAGGTGGTCTGGACCCGGCTGTTGCCTCTCAGCGCGTCGGCACTCACCTCGGCGGTGGGCGGGGCGAGCCGGTTGACCACCAGGGTGAAGAACAGCGCCGCTAGGACCCCTGAGAAGACGGGCCACGCGATCACAGCGAGGATCATGATCACCAAGCTCTCGCTCGACGCGAGGTCGGAGGCTTGCCCTGGAGGGATGGGGCCGAGCGCCAGCCCCACGTCGCCGCCCACGGGNNCAGACGATGAGGACGACCCGCGTTGCGGTGGCTCTGTTTCTCATCGGTCAGCCCACCTGGAGCTCGCCGGCCATGTAGCCGAGCGTCTGCATCGGGCCGCCGTTCCCATAGAGTGTGCCGGCGCCACACGGCACGAAGCACTGCCAGCGGAAGAGTCCCTTCTGGTCAGGAACGACGAAGTCGAACTCGACGACGTTTTGAGTTGCACTCCCGGAGATGCCTTCAAGGGGAACACTGACCCCCAGGTCCGGCACCGTGAACGTGTGCGCCGGGGTCGTCGGGTCGATCGCCTGCACCACCTTGCCGTTGACGGTCATCTCGTCGTTGACCGTGCCTCGGACCAGCGAGAAGTAGGGGTTGCGCAGCCCAGACGGGCTGTCCTGCTGGTCGATCGTGATGTGCACCACCGCTCCGGCCGGCACCTTGAGGTACGTGGTGGGCAGGTAGGACACCCACGCCGGATGCGGTCCGTACCCGATGGTCCCGACGGTCGTGAGCGTGAAGTTGACGACCGGCTTCCCCTGGATCGTCGCGGAGGTGGATGTCGCCGTGATCTGTTCGGGCGTCGGATTCATGAAGCGTGTCACGAAGAAGCCGACGAGCACGCCCGCTACGACCACGCCGCCCACGAGGATCCAGATTCTCGATCGCATGTGTGCCTATACCTCTTTATGTACGCGGCCATGGCGGAAGCAACACCGTCGAAAAGAACTACCGCGGGGAACGTCGCGTGGAGACGGCCACTGTGCCGAGCCAGCGCGCTCAGCCAGACCCGCGACGCCGAGGGAAGCGATGAATCCGGGCACCAGTTCTCCACTCAACAGGCTGCCGGTTCGTTCTGAAGGCGACATGATCGCCGTGTTATAGGGGTTCCGTCAAGCCCCCTCTCCTGCCGTCCTGCCGTGCGCACGGTCGCGACGGGTTTGCGCGGCTGTTTGCGCAGACTTGCGCAGTCGCCGATTGCATGCGGGCGCGCCGATTGAGTCAGGGAGATCCATCTCGCTCGCCAATGGTTCGGGCGGAGGCGGTGGGCATGCAGGGGGTCGGCTAGCACGCCTCGGTCCTGTCGACGTCGACCACCGAGGCGCGCGGTCGAACCCGCGCGGCCCCGGTGGCTATGACCCGATCCGGCTCAGTTCTGACCGAGGTCGAACGGACGGAGGAAGCGGGTCGGCTGGAACGCGATGTAGGCCGCAGGCACGGTGTTGTAGGTGGGGCCGAGCGCGGTCGCGGCGACCTCGAGATCATCCGCAGCCGTGCTGTCGCCCCACGTGCCGGTGTCCACGCGGTGGATCAGCGTCTGGAAGGCGGCGATCGTCTCCGCCGGCGTGAAGGTGCAATGCCCGGCGCGACTGACGTATCCCTCGCGGAGATTCTGGGCATCGCCCGCGTCCTGGGCCACGGCGCGATACGCTTGCTCCGCCTGGTTCACGACGAGACCGTCACCGGTCGTGTGGAGGGTGAGCACCGGGCGATCGAGATCGCCGTTGTAGGTGATGTACTTGGTCAGGTACTTCACGGCATTGGGGGCAGCGGTAATCCGCTTCGAGGCCTGGAGGGTCGCGAGATCGGCGCTCAGGCTCAGACCGGCGGCCGCATACAGCCCCTGGACCTCGGCGAAATCAGAGGACATGGAGAGTTGCTGCGTGAAGTTGACGCCGGTGGTCCAGGACACGTTGCCGCCCGCCCGCGCCTCGAGCTCAGCCCGGAGTGCATACGCAAATGGACCGTCGACCTGTGTCTCCCAGAGGAACTGATTCGCCTCCTGGGTGACGTAGTCGGTCGGAGCGGGCTCAGGGCTCGCCGGGTTGAACCACCCGGGAACGTCGCCGAGCGCGCTGGCGAGGGCGATGCGAGCTCTCCCCTGCGGCGTGGCCTGGGCCGCGGCGAACAGGGTCTCGGCGATCCCGAGGTTGGTGGTCGGGTCGGTGATGTTGACCACCTGCAGGCCCGAGGCCGGGCCGAGGAGTTGCTGCACGGCAACCGCCGCGTCGAGCGCCACATTCCACGTGCCCACGCCTCCTCCGACCACGCCGCACATCGGGAGTGCCGCGGTGAAGCGATCAGGGGCGACCTGGAGCAGGGCGGCCGTGATCATTCCACCGAGCGAATGGCCCCAGGCGATAGTCCGGGTGGGGGTGCCGACTCGCCGGTCAAAGGTGTTCAACGTCGAGAGCTGATCCGGAGTCGCCTGCTGGAGCGCCCAGCCCGTGGTTGCGTAGGACGATCCTGCAAGCGCATACCCGTTGCTCAGCAGCCACTGGCCGGTGAGCGGGTCGCCCACGTCGGTCGCCGGGTTCGGGCTCCCGGGCGTCACATACCCGTGGCTATAGAGAGCGAGGGTGCCATTCCAGTTGGCTGGAACCTGGATCAGGTAGGTGGCACCGTCGTGCAGCGTGCCCGTGAGTGTCCGCGCGTGCCCTGATGCCAGAACGGTGGGCGCGGCGCCGAATGCCAGAGTTCCCGCCCCGAGTGCGATGGCGCACACGACTGCCAGACGGCCCCGTCGTGTCGTTTGCCTGCGATGCATGGTGCAACCCCCGTTGATCGCGCCGACGGCGTCAGGGCGCCGACGCTACTCCGCGTGGACGGCGCCGGTCAAGACAACCGGGCTGGACAATGAGGGGACTAACCGGCTCCGAGTCGAATGCACTGAGCCAGGCGATAATCGCGGGACGACCGTCCCACTCGCACCGTGTACGAGCCCGGCGGCCGGACCCAGCCGCCCGCTTCGGTATCGAAGCGCGCGAACGCGCGAGCGGGGATCACCATCCGTGCCCTCCGCCGACTGACCTGCATCCGCTTCGGCGGAGGCGAACGCCGCCAGGACCCGAAGCGGCCGGCTGGGATCATCGTCGGGAGCCTCCAGGTAGACCTGCACCACGTCGCGGCCGGCACGCTGACCGGCATTGCGCACAGTGACCACCACCGGCAGGGACTCATCTGCTTGCAGCGCATCGGATTCCAGCACCAGCAAGTCGTAGCTCCACTCGGTGTACCCGAGGCCATGACCGAAGCAGAAAAGAGGCTCGCGCTCGCTGCGGTCAAAGCCGTGATATCCGACCAGCAGACCCTCCGAGTACGCGATCTCTCCTCCCTTGGGGGTTTGCGTCGAGAACCGGTGAATCGGCGGCTCCACGAGGAATCGAGATGGGAAGGCGGCTGCCCGGCTCGACAACGCCGAGGCCGACCACGACCACAGCGACGTCCGCTCCCTCGGCTCGCCCTCCGGACCCCAGCACGGCACCGCCTGCGAGGGGCCTCGCTGACCGGATTCACGTACGGCGCGGCCGGCGAGGGTTTGCCGATCACAGCATCATGTGAGAGGGTTGGCACATAGTCTAAGACGCATGGTCAACAGTCCAGTTCGAAGCCGTTAGACCGGCCATCATCATGCTCAGAGCGACAGCAGTTGGATCAACGAATCTGACCGTCGAAGATGTGTGCCGGCTGCCCAAGCTGTGTCACAGGTGACGGATCCGGTGCCGCGGAGCGGGCGCGGTACGTCACCCCGGCAATAGCCGCGACTACGAGGCAGATCACCGCGGCCCCCCCGAAGATGCCCGCAGTCGCTGCATCCGCCCTGGCCGCGCCGGCGGCCGTGTAGATGGCGCCGGTGATGCCGAGGCCGGTGATCACGCCCGCGTTGCGCGCGGCGGAGAGAAGGGCGGCAGCGCCTCCGAGTGCGTCCCGAGGCGCGAGCCGGATCGCTGCCGCGGTGTTCGGCGACGAGAACAGACCGTTCCCACATCCGACCATGAAGAGCCCCGTCAGCAAGAGCGCCCACGAGAGGCCGTGCGTCGCAAACGCCGCGATCGCGAAGCCCAAAGCCGCGAGGACCATGCCCGCGGTTGTCACGAGCCTGGTGCGTCGTGCGTCGCCCATCCGGCCACCCGCGCGCGACGTCGCGCCAACTCCAAACCCAATCGGGAGGAATGCTAGCCCGGCAACGACCGGCGTCACGCCGTGAGCTTCCTCCAGCCAGAACGGAAGGATCGCGAAGCACGACATCAGCGTGCCCGTGCTGAGCAGCGTTGCAACCAGGGCGGCGATGAAACCCGACTGACGGAACAACCTCCCGTCGACCAGAGGCTTGCGGGCGATGAGCTCGGCCGGCAGCAAGAGCAGGAGGGCAATCCACGCCACCGAAAACCACGCGATCGCGGGGATATTCCCAAAAGCCGGCGCGGCGAGCGACGAGATGCCGGCTCCGATGCCGAGAAATACGGTCGATACCAGCACTGCGCCGGGAATGTCGACAGTGCTATCCCGATTGGCGGCACTGGACGGCACCGCCGTCAGGGTCAGGATGATGCCGATGACACCGAGTGGCAGGCCGACCCAGAAGACCGCCTGCCAGCCACCGAGAACGACAAGCACCCCACCCAGCGGAGGGCCGACCAGGCCGGCCACCGCCTGGGTGGTCACCATCACCGCTACCGACCTGCCGGTACGGCGCCGCGGCACGTGCTCGGCGATGAGCGCCAGGCTGCCGGCCATCAGCACGCCTCCGCCGATGGCTTGAACCATCCTCCCGACGAGCAGGACGGTGAACGTCGTCGCCGTTGCCGCAAGAAGTGATCCGAGCGCGAAGAGCGTGAAACCGCCGATGTATGCCTTTCGGCGTCCGAACCGATCGGAGAGGCGACCGATGGTCGGAAGCGTCGCCATGACCACCACCAGGTAGATCGCGATGACCTCCTGCCCGGCGGCAAGCGGGAGCGCGAAGCGTCGGGTGATCGGCCCCAGCGCCACGGCGACGATCGTCGCATCGAGCATGCCGACGAATGCACCGAGGGCGATCGCCCCCACANNAAGCCATGAGCGCCGTGCCGAACTCATCCGCGATCAACCGTACCAAGGTGGGCTTTGGTTATGGCCCAGCCCGGCCGTCGCGAAGCTGAGGGCCGACGAGCGAGAATCGACGGGTGACCGAGCCAACCGACTACCACCCCACCGACGGCCGTTATTCATCGATGAGCTACCGCCGCTGCGGGCGCAGCGGNNGGCATCACCCACTTCGACCTGGCCAACAACTACGGTCCGCCATACGGCAGCGCCGAAGCCAATTTCGGCCGAGTGCTGCGCAGCGACTTTCGCGGGTACCGCGATGAGCTGGTCATCTCGACGAAAGCCGGTTGGGACATGTGGCCCGGTCCGTATGGCGACCTCGGCTCTCGCAAGTACCTTCTGGCCAGCCTCGACCAGAGCCTGCAACGCCTTGGCGTCGACTACGTCGACATCTTCTATCACCATCGGTTCGACCCCAACACCCCCCTCGAGGAAACGCTCGGTGCCCTGCACTCGGCTGTTCAGCAGGGCAAGGCGCTCTACGTTGGCATCTCTTCCTACTCGGACAAGCGAACTTCTGAGGCGATCGCGATCCTGCGGAGCCTCGGGACTCCCCTCCTCATCCACCAGCCTTCCTACTCGATGCTGAACCGCTGGATCGAGCAGGGTCTCCTCGATGTGCTCGGCGCCGAGGGAGTGGGCTGCATCGCGTTCTCGCCCTTGGCGCAGGGGGTCCTGACCGACCGGTACCTCCACGGCATCCCCGAGGACTCACGCGCTCGCGAGAACTCGTCACTCAGCGAGGACATGCTCAGCGACGACATCCTGGCTCACGTGAGGGCACTCACCGCCATCGCGGAGCGGCGCGGCCAGAGCCTCGCCCAGATGGCGCTCGCCTGGGCGCTTCGGGATCCGCGGGTCACCTCGGTGGTCATCGGCGCATCCAGCGTCGACCAGCTCGACCAGAACGTCAAAGCCCTCGACCATCTCGAATTCTCCGCCGATGAGCTCGCTGAGATCGATCGACACGCGGTCGAGAGCGGCATCGACCTGTGGCGAGGACCGGCGACCTCTTAACCACACGCCGGGTCCGCGACACGGCATGGGTCAGAGGAGCGTTTCCTCCTGCTCCACTCGCCTGCTTCTGCGGCGCTCCTGACCTGCTGTGTTGTCAGATGCGGGGTGCTCGACGATTGCGATCACGCGGGTCGCCATGAAACGGCCCACACGCACCGGGTTCCCGCTGCGGGTGAGCTCGGCCACCTCGACGATGCCGCGCGCAGTGGTCACCTCGACGCGCCTGCCGGCACGTGTCGCCGAGACCTCGAACGTTCTCGCGCTGCCGGTCCCCGCATCGACGATGACCTCAACCATGTCTCCGATCACCGGTCGACTCTAACGATCTGACAGGACGCCCTTCAGGGTGCCGACCGCAGCCGGCTCAGGGTCACGCCCGATGACCCCAACCGACCCGTCCTCCGTGCCCGTGATCATGGGTGTATCGCGGCGCCCGTNNCAGCCGATGTGGTGATGTCGTGGACCACGATGCGCTGAGGTAACGAGTGAACCGACACCGGGTCGTCACAGGCCGTTTGCATCGCAACATTCACATCCTGAGCAGTGCACTCGCGACGCCATCCCGGGGATAGGAAAGATATGCAGGAGTTGTCCGTTCGTGGCCTCGACCGGAGGCATGAGCGTCCGCCGTGGGCGTCGAGCCGGACCCACCGTCGCAAACCGCTCGACCTCACGTTCGCCAGACGGCTCCACGCGTACGAGGGCGAGGTCGCCGAGCGGGAAAGCCGCGCGGCCGCCGAGGCGCAGGATCTGCAGATTCTCAGCGCGAGGCTGACGCGGGTCCGGATGGCGTTCGAGCGTCAACGCATGGTTGCGGTGTATCAGCCGATCGTCGATCTCGGCACCGGCACAACCTGCGGATACGAGGCGCTGTCTCGCTTCAACCTCGACCCACTCCGGCCACCGGATCAATGGTTTGCAGAAGCCGACGCCGCCGGCCTTGGACCGGAGCTGGAGATGCACGCGATTCGCTCTGCGATCAAGAGCCGGCATCGTCTGTCCACGGGCACCTATCTGTCAGTCAACGTCTCGCCGAAGACACTGCTCAGTGAAGGGTTCGCCGCACTCGTCCAAGGCCTGGACGGCGAGCCACTGGTCGTCGAGGTCACCGAGCACTCTGCAGTCGAGGATTACGACGAGCTCAAGCGTGCCATCGATCAGTTTCGCGCTCGCGGCGTCCGCTTGGCCATCGATGACCTGGGGACGGGGTTCGCAAGCTTCATGCACATCGTCAAGCTGCTGCCCGAGTTCATGAAGCTCGATCTGTCGCTGACACGCGATATCGAGGCTGACGCGGTCAAACAGGCGCTCACCGCGGCGCTGGTCGGGTTCGCCGCGCAGATCGGCGCGCATCTGATCGCCGAGGGAGTCGAGACCGTCGAGGAGATGCAGACGTTGAAAGCCCTGGGCGTCGAATGCGCGCAGGGCTACTACCTGGGAGCGCCGGCACCGCCTCCGGTCTGACCGAGTCCCATCCTCGTTTGGCTGTAACATGTCGAGCCTTATAACGATCGCTCAAAGTAACAGTTGATGTTGACCATGGAAAGTTCGACATGCGCGGTCCGGATCAGGGCCATACGCCTGTGAAGGCACGTTCGCTCGGTCACGGGTTGACAGTCTCGGCCGAGGGCCTTGGCTGCATGGGGATGTCGAATGCCTACGGCGTCGCAGATCCGGACGAGGCCATCGCGACGATCAATCGCGCGCTCGATCTTGGGATCAATTTCCTGGACACGGCCGACGTCTACGGTCCGTGGACGAATGAGCGCCTGGTCGGCAAAGCCATCGCCCACCGACGTGGCGAGGTCGTCATCGCGACGAAGTTTGGGAATGTGCGCGAACGGGACGGACAGCTCGTCGGAATTCGCGGCGACGCGGCCTATGTTCACGAGAGCTGTGAGGCGTCCCTTCAAAGGCTCGGCATTGACGTGATCGATCTCTACTACCAGCATCGCGTCGATCCGCAGGTGCCCATCGAGGAGACGGTTGGGGCCATGGGAGAGCTGGTCACGGCAGGGAAGGTGAGGCACCTCGGGCTCTCCGAAGCTTCACCGCGGACGTTGCGACGAGCTCACGCGACTCATCCGATCTCCGCACTGCAGACCGAATACTCACTCTGGACGCGCGATCCGGAGCCCGCCATCCTTCCCACGTGCCGCGAACTGGGCATTGGGTTCGTGGCTTACAGCCCGCTTGGTCGCGGATTCCTCACCGGGCGATTCCGCAGTGCGGAGTTCGCCGACGATGATGGCCGAGGCGACTTTCCGCGCATGCAGCGAGAGAACTTCGACCACAATCTGCGGCTTGTCGATCCGATCGAGGCAATCGCAGACCGTCTGGGCGTCACCGCAGCGCAGGTCGCCCTCGCCTGGGTGCTTCATCAAGGCGAAGACATAGTGCCGATTCCAGGCACCAAGCGGATCGCGTATCTCGAGGAGAACATTGCTGCTCTTGAGGTCAGTCTGAGCAACGCCGATGTGGCGGAACTCAATGCCGCAATCCCGATCGGCGCCGCTCGAGGTGATCGCTCAAAGAGAATGACGTCCATCGACACGTGACCGCCGGTCGAGCAGAACCGAAGCTCGCGATCAGCTCCCGCTTTCGAGCTCACCTGAACGACTTGCCGCGAGAGATCGGCGTCAACTGGTACAGCACCCCGCGTGAGTGCCTCGACGCGGTCCGTGATGCCGATGCCCTGTGGATCGGGATGGGGACCCCGTCGAAGCTCGTCCGCGAACAGATTGAGCACGTGGTGGAGGCCGGCACTCGTCTGCGATGGATCCACTCGCATGGCGCCGGCACGGAGAGCCACCCACTCGACCTCTACCGGAAGCGCGGCTTGATCTTCACCAACGGCTCGGGCATCAGCTCGATCCCCATCGCCGAGCACGTTGTCATGGTCATGCTCGCGGCGGCCAGGAAGCTGCCCATATACATGCAGGCGCAGCATCGATCGGAGTGGCTGTCGCAGGGACCGACCCCGAACGAGCTCTTCGATTCCCAGGCGCTCATCCTCGGGTTTGGCGCAATCGGAAGGGCCATCGGCGATCGACTCAAACCATTTGGCGTTCGTGTGGTCGGCGTTCGTCGGCGGCCCGACGGCGAACCGAATGTCATTGGGCCCGATGAGTGGCGCTCACGATTGCCGGAATCGGATTGGGTCATCGTCTCCGTCATCCTGACGCCCGAAACGCGGCATCTGGTGGGCTCGCGCGAGCTCGCGGCGATGCGTTCCAGCGCCTGGCTCATCAACATCTCGCGAGGGGCGGTGGTCGAAGAGCAGGCCTTGGTGGCGTCACTTCAGAGCGCAGATATCGGCGGTGCTTGCCTCGACGTCACTGACCCCGAGCCACCTTCGCGGGAGTCTCCCCTCTGGGGACTTACCAATGTGATCATCACGCCACACTCGTCGTGGTCGTCACGCAACTTCGATAGCCGTGCCGCGTCGCTCTTCCTTCGACTTCTGGAGCAATTCCGAGATGGTGCACAGCTGCAGAACACGATTGATCTCGGCGCAGGTCATCGCGACACGTGACCGTGGCGCGCTACAAGTGGATCGCCTTGAGGAGATTTGATAGAGTTGACAGGATATGTTGGGGCTAGGTGGTCATCTCCCAGAAATCATCATCGTCTTGGTGGTGATCCTGATCATCTGGGGACCAGGGAAGTTGCCCGATATGGGCGCCGCGCTCGGAAAGGGCATCCACGAGTTCCGCAAGGCCACGTCTGAGGTTCGCGATTCGGTTATGACGGCAACTTCGACACCGTCTGAGCCGGCAGCTCCCGTGGCGTCCGTCTCAATCGCGGCCCCGTCTGCACCGACGGTCGTCCCTGCGGACGTCGCTGCGGACGCGGTTCCGCACTAGCGGCGACGCTACTCAGCGTCCACGGCGTCCAGCGACGCCTCATTGATCGGCGGTTTGCCGACAAGAAATCGCTGAATCTCCACGGCGCACATTTCCGCCATACGAGTCAGGGATTCGTCTGTGGAGCCGCCGATATGCGGAGTGACGATGACGTTGGGCAGCGATCGAAGGGTGTCAACCGACGGCGGAGGCTCCGTCTCGCGTGCATCAAGCGCGGCCCCGGCAATGTGGCCGTCGAGCAGCGCGGCCTCGAGCGCGCTCTCATCCAGCACACCGCCTCGAGCGAGATTGAGGAGGAACGCGCCCGGCTTCATCCTCCGAAGCGCGGCGGCATCCAGCATCTTCGCCGTCGACGGATCGAGGGGCACATGGAGCGTAACAAGGTCTGCTGATTCGAGCACGGCGTCCAATGGCAGCCACAGGAGGCCCCGAGCCGCAAA
This sequence comes from Candidatus Dormiibacterota bacterium, assembly GCA_003131685.1. GTDB lineage: Bacteria > Chloroflexota > Dormibacteria > Aeolococcales > Aeolococcaceae > Palsa-851. The sequence goes on along the minus strand of PKWB01000142.1, from coordinate 120,320 downwards.
TTCTTCCGGCTCGAACGCGGGATCGTTTCCCACGACATGCATCCCGAAAGCAAGGGCGCGCTCGGCGACGAGACTCCCGATTCTCCCGACCCCGATGATTCCGAGCGTTTTCCCGGAGAGCTCCGTCCCGGCGCGCCGGGCTTGATTCCACATGCCCTCCTTCGTGGCGCTGATCGTCGGAACTAGTTGACGGACCAGCAGGAGTGCCATCGCGATGGTGAGCTCGGCCACACCAAGTGCGTTGCCGCCGGGGGCATAGGTGACAGTGATCCCCAACTCCGCTGTCGCCCGGAAATCGACCTTGTCCACTCCAGCGGCGTGCATCGCGATAAACCGCAGTTCGTGACAGCGAACGAGCAATGAACGAGGGAGGTAGCCGGGCCGGACCAGCAGGGCCGTCACTCCTCGCAGCGTCGCCGCCACCGCCGCCTCCTGATCGTCGTCAAGGCGTTCTGTCGGCATTTCGATCATCCGGATCTGCGCGAGGCCCTCGAGCGCACGGCGGACGACGCCGTCCTCGACCGGATACGCAGCGTTGTAGGTGATTCCGACGGTTGGCAGCACGGCTCTTAACGCCGAGCTGCGCGGCTCGATTGTCCGGCGAAACGTTGCTCAGAGCCGATGAGCGCCGCGTCCCAGATGTTCGTCGCGCTCATGCGACCGGCGTGGCGAAAGGGAGGTCCGCCTGAGGCACCGGGGCAACCACCGCGAGGTGGATCGTGTCCTCCGGCCCGTCATTCCAGTTTCGATGAGGCATGCCTGCCGGGAAGACGACAAGCGTCCCCGGGCCGGCGCTTCCAGTGATGCCGGCGATCTCGACTGTCATGGTGCCTTGAAGGACGTAGAACAGCTGATCGACGAGGTGCGTATGCAGTCCGGCGGGGGATCCGAGGCCGTGGGGCGTCTTGACGCAGGAGACGGCACAGTTGCCCGCGCCTGAGCTGGCGTCGAGAAGGCTCTGCGATGTCCGTTCATCGGTGCGAAGGAGCGCGTCGAAGTCGACGCGTCTCACGTAGTCCATGTGTCCCTCTGTTGCCACGTCAGTCTCATCTCGCCACCACTGTCTCAGACGAGAGTCGATCGGAGCTCAGACAGGAGTCGGTTCGGCGTCTGTGGCACACATCGTCGCGCCGAACTGCGTGAAGGTGGCGGCGGCAGTGGCGTTGTCTGTCTGCTCCTTGGCCAGTGCTGCCGTGTAGCCGTTCAGATCGCTCGAACTTGCGGCCGTCTGTGCGGACTGAAAGTCGGTCATCACCGCTTGGTATTCGGTCAACGCCTGCGTCCATCCCGACGCATTCGATGGGGCCGCGCCCAGGGACTGCAGTTGCGAGTACATCCCCTGGTACAGCCCGATCAGAGAGGTGAAGTACGTCGCGATCGTGGGCAGCTCGGAGACAGCAGGATGCTTGAATGACGAGATCGCGGTCGTGGGCGTCGGCTCGGCTGTCGCGTACTGGCTCGCGTTCAGACACACCATGTTTGCGTTGCTGACGAAATCGGCGATCGTCAACGTTGTGGGAGTTGGAGTGGCGGCTATGGAGGTGGCAGGCGCGGACGTGGCGCCGGCGGTCGCGCCAGGGCTCGAACCGCCGCAGGCTGCCAAAAGAAGCGCGACCGCGGAGGATGCGCAGGCGACTGCCGACGCCAAGGTGAGACGACGGCGGCCGGTTACAACTGTCATCGTGGATTCCCGCCTGCTTCGGCCATTGTGGACACGCCCTCCATGTTTGGATGAGTCGAGCTCAGTGCCAGGAGACTCTAAGCGATGCTAACGGTATGTTACAAGTAGCAAGTGTAGCCAGCAGCACTGGGCCTTTGAGGCAAACCCCGGGTGTCAACCAGCGTGGGAGAGCGTCACCCTTGGAATCGAGTGGCTCCGAGGCTGCCGGACGACGTATACTCCGATCCAGGCGGCTACAACACATGCTACGAGTAACTCAAGTTACAAACACCCGGTCTTCGAGTGGGTGCTTCGAGGAGGTTCGACCGTGAGCGCGTTCCCAGTAAAGATGACGTCGCCGACGGCGGCGCGAGTGAAGCTCCGTGAATTGATCGCCGCGCCGGATCTGGTTGTCCTCCCCGGCCCGTTTGACGCGAGTTCGGCCATCCTGCTCGCGAACATGGGCTTCCAGGGGTTCTGGGGCGGGGGCTATGTGGGAAGCGCGTCCTCCATCGGCGCCGGAGATCTGGCGCTCACCTCCATGACGGAGCAGCTTCGCTTCTGCTCCTCTCTTGTGGACGCGACCGGACTTCCCGTCGTCGCCGATTGCGATGACGGATACGGAGGCGTTCTGCAGGTGGCGCGGACCACACAGCTGTTTGAGCGGGCCGGCGTTGCCGCCATCGTGCTCGAAGATCAGGCTGCGCCGAAACATTGTGCGTTCTACGATGATTTCCCGCTTCGGCTGGTGTCCAAGGATGAGATGGTGGCCAAGCTCAGAGCCGCGCTCGACGTCAGGCTGGACGACACCACGATGATCTGGGCGCGCAGCGACGCGCTTGCAGCCGGCATGGGCGTTGACGAGACTCTCGACCGCGCCGGCACCTACGCAGAGACGGGCGCCGACGCCATCTTCGTGCCGTCGACAAAGCTCGCCGATCTCGCCGCCTATGCCAGCCAGTGGAACAGGCCGGAGCCTCTGGTCATTTCCGCAACGGCCTTCGTTGAACTGAGCCTTGAGCAGGCGAAGGGTATGGGATTTTCAGCGAGGATCGACGCCTTCACACCGATCCTCGCGGCGCTCCACGCAGTCGAAGACGTCATGGGCGCATATCTTCGGACCGGGACCCTCGCGAGTACGCAGGATCGCATCCGGACATTCAAGGAGTTCGAGGAACTGCTCGGGACCCATGCATACGCCGAGTTGGAGCAGCGCTACCACGGGGCCGGCCTCGTGCCAGCAGCAGCGGGGTCGGGCAACAATTCGACGACCCACTAGACGCGCGCGGGCGAAAACACTTGAATACGAGTGTCGCCGGCGACGTTGTCCTGGAAGCTCACAACGTCAGCAAGATCTACGGCCCCAAGGCGAACGGCCCCAAAAAGGGCGAGCAGGCGCTGTGTGACGTATCGGTCACCATTCGAGCAGGCGAGACTCTCGGCATCGTCGGGGAGAGCGGCAGCGGGAAGACCACGCTGAGCCGGATGCTTCTGGGCATCGAACGCCCGACCAGCGGAGAGATCCTGTTCCGCGGCGTCCCTCTCGAGAAACTGGACAAACAGGGCTTTCGCCAATTCCGCCATTCGGTGGGAGCCGTCTTCCAGAATCCCTACAGCTCCCTTGACCCTCGGATGCGTACCTGGCAACTCATCACCGAACAGTTCTTCATCGAGCACCGCCTCAGTCGGGAAGAACGAGGGGCAAAGGCGCGCGAGCTGCTCGAAAAGGTGGGGCTGGATGCGAAGTGGGAGAATCGGTACCCGCACCAGCTGAGCGGTGGTCAGCGCCAGCGACTCGCCCTGGCTCGAGCCCTTGCGAGTGACCCGCAGGTCCTCGTCCTCGACGAGGCGCTGTCTTCTCTCGACGTGTCGGTGCGAGCGCAGATTGTCAATCTCCTCCTCGACCTCCAGGACTCGCTTGGCCTCACGTACGTGTTCATTGCCCACGATCTGACGATGGTCCAGCACATCTGCGACTGGACCATCGTCATGTATCGCGGAGAGATCGTCGAACAGGGTCCCGCAAACGTGGTCTTCGAGCATCCGGAGAATCCCTACACCGTCGCCCTCAAGGAAGCTTCCTACGTCGGGCAGATCGAACAGTGAAGCCTCCGTGGAGGTCGCAGCAGGCTGCGTGCGGGTCACCAGCCGGCAACCTCGATGACATCTGTGGCCTAGGGGCGTGCACTTGGAGTCGGTGAGCTTCTTCAGCGAGGGGAGAAAACTCGCAGGCACGCTCGAGTTCCCGGACACCGCCGACCTCGGTTCGGCCCTCCCCGTTGTTGTCACCTGTGCCGGGTGGGGCGGCACGAAAGACCGAAGCCTCCCGGAATTTGCGTCGCGGTTGACCGGGCACGGCTTTGCAGTGCTGCGCTTCGACTACCGCGGCTATGGGCTCAGCGAAGGGTCAGCAAACCGGCTCCATCCTCTCGAACAGACCGCAGACATCCGGTCGGCCGTCGGATTTCTGCGAGGCCACCCCAGGATCGATCCGTCGAGAATTGCCGTGCTGAGCGTGCTCACCGGCGCCGCGGCGGCTCTGCAAGCCGCATCCGAAGACCGCGCAATACGGGCAGTTGTCGGCTTCTTCCCGTTCGGAGACGGCGAGCGATGGCTGCGATCCCTACGCCGCACCTGGGAGTGGCGCGAGTTCGTCGCGCGCCTCGAAGCTGACCGGGCAGCGAGGGCGATCTCGGGGGTGAGCGAGTTGGTGGATCCCAACGAGATTCTCCTGCGGGACGCTCACGGGATTGAGCGAGAAGCGAGGAGTCGAGAAGCCTCGCCGGCGCGTCGAGATTGGAAGCTGGGGCTCGACAGCGCAGATGCCATCATGGCGTTCAGGCCGGAGGATCACCTCGCCAGAATCGCGCCTCGCGCCGTGATGTTCGTTGCGGTTGAGAATGACTCGATGGCCGCTCTCGAGGATGTCACCACCCTCTATGGACGGTTACCGTCGCCAAAGCGCATCCTCGTGCTGTCAGGGATACGGCACCACGACATCTACCAACCGGAACGGCTCACAAGGATCATGAATGATGTGTGCGCGTTCCTTGACGAGTCTCTGATCCCGAACGCAGTTTAGAACGCGAGCTCGTTCATCGCGCTGAGCGCGCCTCGCATCCACCCAAGCGCGTACGCCATGCCGGAGTGCCAGGGCGCCTGGGAGTCGAGCTCAGGCGTGTGGTCTGGTACGAGGATGCCACCGTAGCCATTTCGGGCCAAGATCTGCAGTATCGCCACCATGTCGGTATCTCCAGCGTCGACGAAGTCCTCCGAGTAGCGTGGCACCGTACCGTTGACATTCCGGAAGTGCACGTAACCAATCCTCCCGGTTGCGCTGAGGTGGTCGACAGCCTCGTAGATGTTGGACTCCGGTACCTCGGCGAGCGTCCCGACGCACAGCTCCATACAGTTGCTGACGCTGGGATGCAGCGCCAGCACGCGGTCGTACAACCCCGGCTGGTATACGAGACGTGCGGTGCCCCGAAGGACTGGCACCGGCGGGTCGTCCGGGTGCAGTGCCAACTTCACCCCCGACGTCTCAGCGAGCGGGAGGATGGCATCGAGGAACTCACCGTACCGGCGCCACAGTTCGTCGCTCGATACCTCCGCGATGGTGGCTCCGTTCTCGATCGAGGCTGCATAGAGAGTCTCGTCGTAGACATGGTTCCAGACCATGCCCAACGGGATCGGACTTTCCTCAGGACTGTCGAACGTCCAGGTTCGAGCACCGCCTCGCGCCACCGGCGTCAGGTGGCGACCCCAGACGCCGGCGATGCTGAATTGGTACCCGAGCATCGGTATCCCCGCGGCACCCAGATTCCTGACGATATCCTGCAGCCCGGCTATCTGCACGTCGCGCCGTGGGCCGTCGAGCAGAACATCATTGAGATCGGCAGGCTCGAGACTCTCCACTGCCTCGAGGTGCAAGTCCTCGGACTCGACCTGACGCCGGAGTTCCGTGAGCGCTTCGCGGCTCCACAGATCGGGTCGAGAACGTGAGGCGAGAAGCGGACTCGGGGTGCCCGACGCGTTGGCCGGTGAACTGTTCAGCAGGGTGGCAACGATATGGGTGGCGCCGGCCTGCCGCGCAAACCGGAAGTTCTCCCGGCTCAACCGGGCGCGATGGCCAAGCCCGAGACCAACGATCATCGCTATCTCTTCTGATTCACCTCGACAACATTGAGGGCGGTGTCGTAGAAGTAGATCTGGTAGAAGCCCTCCAAGGCCCAGGTTCCCGCATCCTCGAACGGCACGTCCTCACGGCGCAGCGCCTCCTTCACCTCTTCGATGTCGTCAACGTTGATGGCGAGATGGCCACCGACCGTCGGATGGAGGAAGAGGTGGTTGTCATAGCTGAACCGCTGAGTTGGGCGGCTCATATGCACCTGGCAGCGCCCATCGTCGAAGAAGGCACGCGTCGCGGAGCTCTTGTCGGTAACGATCCCACCACCGGGCTGGTATGGAAACGGCTCTTCCTCCATGCCCAGGACGCGCGTGTAGAATGCCGCGTTCTCGCGAATGTTCTGTACCGGAATATTGACGTGATGCAGTCGCCAGCCCATGCTCGGCCCTCCGTGTTGCGTGGATGTCTCTTTCTGCGGTCGCCGGTTTCTCAGTAATTGATGCCTCGATAGGCTCCACCGTCAACGGTGATGGCCTGTCCGGTGATCGCGCCGTTCACCGGCGATGCAAGAAGGACGGCCAGGGGAGCGATATCGCTGGGCTCCACCACTCGCCCGATGGGGATGTACGTGGCGAGATCTGCCTCAGCCTCGCTTTCGGTGAGGCCCATCTCAGTGGCACGCCGGGTGATCCGCGCCGGGTGCCGGTCTGACCTCGTGATGTGCGGGTGAATCACGTTGACGAGGATGCCCTCTTTCACGACCTGTTCCCCGAGCATCTTGGCAAAGTTGGTGATCATGGCGTTGCCGAGACCGGACACCATCGGGTTTCCCTCGGTGGAGGGGCGCTCTCGTCCGCGCATCACCATTCGCGCACTCGTCCCGCCGATGAAGATGATCCTGCCGCTGTGCACCGATTGCATGTACGGAAGCACCGCTCGCGAAAGGCGTATTGCCGCAAGGGCCTTTCCGCCCACTCGGGACATGATCTGATCGTCACTGGCGTCGGCCAGCTTGGACGGAGCGCTGTCGACGTTGGCGCCCGCGTTGTTCACCAGGATGTCAATTCCGCCGAATGCGGCGATCACCTGGTCGACGACATTCTGACAAGCGACCGCGTCGGTCAGATCCGCGGGGACGGTCAGGCATTCGGCGCCAAGCGCACGTATCTCCTCGGCCGCGGTGAGCAGTCCCGCTTCCCCACGCGAACAGATCGCGACCCTGGCACCCTCCGCGGCAAATGCGAGCGCGATCTGCCGGCCGATGCCCCTGCTGCCGCCGGTGACCAGGACGGCTTTCCCAGTGAGTTGGAGATCCATTGTCTAATTTCCTCTGTTCTTCGAATTCATGCCCACGTCGGTCCGGCTATGGCCGCGGCCGAGCTGGCCACCGAGCCGCCCACGGCGGCCCTGCCGGCACTGCCACCCGCTATCCGTCCGAATACAGCCCCGGCGGTCAGTCCTGTGCCGCCTGGGTAATTGAAGTAGAACAGGCCGCCGACCAGCTCGCCGCACGCGTACAGGCCGGACAGCGGCTGCCCTTCGGTATCGATCACGCGTGCATCGCCGTCGATATGCAGTCCACCGAACGTGAAGGTGATGCCGCAGGTGACCTGATACGCCGCAAATGGAGGTTCGTCGATGAGATTCGCCCAGTTCGATTTGGGAATCGGCAGGTCCGCACTGCGCCCGTCCTTGACGTTCGGGTCAAAGGGCACGTCGGTACGAACCGAGGCGTTGTACTCCTGAATCGTCTTCTCGAACTGCCTCGCGTCGACGCCGTCGAGCTTCCCCGCCAACTCCTCGATGGTGTCGCCCACCACCTTGGTGACCTGCCGGATTCGGTATTCATCGCGGAGCAGATGGGTCACCTTTCGGTCGAAGATCTGCCATGCGAACTGGTGAGGCTGCCGCAGGATCACCTGGCCATAGCTGGCATAGGTGTAGTTGCGGAAGTCGGCGCCCTCATCGACAAACCGGCGGCCTTCGGCATTGACCATGATCCCGAATGGGTAGCTGTGCTTCTGAAACCCGTCACCGACCGCCAGATCCCCGAATTCGGGAGCATTGCGATCCCAACCGACTGCGTGACATCCCGACCAGTTGCCGAATGGCATTGCCCCGGCATCAAGAGCCATGCGAATCCCATCGCCGGTGTTGAAGCGAGTGCCACGCACCTTGGCGAGATCCCATCCAGGGCCGAGGTAGCGAGTGCGCCATTCCGTGTTCGCTTGAAATCCTCCACACGCCAGAACGACGGCGGAGGCAAACACATCGATTGCCCGACCTCCCTGACGGATCCGCACGCCCTCGACCTGCCCGGAGCTCGATGTGAGAAGGGAGATCGCGCGTGCCTGATAGCGAACCTCGATCCCGGCGGCTTCGGCGGCGTTGAACAGTGCCTCGATGAGACCGGGTCCCCCACCACTGGCCTCAATCGTCAATCCGCCCCAGAACTTGAATCGATTGTTGACCTTGAACGCCTGGCGGCCGTAGATCGGAAGGAACCGAACACCCTTGGTGGTCATCCATTTCAGCGTCTTGAAACTTCGTGTGGCAAGGGTCTCAACGAGGTCCGGATCCGCGCGAAACTCGGTCACTCGTGCCATGTCGTTCATGAACGCCGACTCCCGGTACTCCCCGAAGTCGGTGATCGCGAGATCCTCTGGCGACAGGTCTGGCATCAACTCGATCAACTGCTCGACGCCGTCGTAGGCAACCCGCATCGCCCCGGCGGTGAAGGCGGTGTTGCCACCGCGCTCGTCGCGGCCTCCGCGCTCGAGGACCACGACCCTTGCCCCTTGCTCGACGGCCGCCAACGCTGCGCACAGCCCGGCGTTGCCGGCCCCGACGACGATCACGTCAGCGTTCGGAGTACTCGCCACCTTTCTCCTCGAGGGGTTGGATCCGCTCCCACCGGGCCCGGACGCCAAATCGGACGATCAGCTCAGGAATGGCCGGCCACAGGTGGCAGCTGGTGCCCCGGCAGCGCGCTTGCAGACTTACGTATACCGGAGTATACCGCTAGGCATGAGAGTCGAGATGACACGCAAGGATCGGCGGGATCGCGGTCGGATATGGGACTCCGGTACGCTGCTACGAATCCTGGCGGTGGCCGGCACCTGGCTGGAGGTGGACACTCAGCCGGTTTTTGTTCGATCACCCCTGGAACGGTGGGGAGGAAGCACTCGGAATGGTGAGGGAACCCGTGTCAGTCTATGAAGCGCTCCGCGCGCATATCCTTGACGGCGATTTCCCTCCCGGCACGCCCCTGGTGGAGGCCGCATTGGCCAAAAAATTGGGCGTCAGCCGCACGCCGATACGCGAGGCCCTGCGGCGACTGGAGCAGGACATGCTCGTCGAGCGTGTTCATCGGGGACTCCAGGTCCGGGCGCGCAGCCCTGCGGAGATCCTGGAGATCTACGAGGTCCGAATCGTCCTCGAGGGAATCGCGGCCCGTGCGGCCAGCGAGCGATTCACGGAGATCGATCGGATACGCCTGCGGCAGCTGGCCTCGGCGCTCGCCCAGAGGCAGTCCGCCCCGTCTCAGGAACTTGCCGCCCTGAACCTGCAGTTTCACAAGGCGATATGGCAGGCGAGCCACAATCAGACGCTGATTGATGTGCTCGAGCGTCTCCACGTCCATCTGTATCGCTACCCCGACACCACGTACGCGTTGCCCGGACGCTCTCATAGTTCCCTGCAGGAGCACGAGGACCTGATGGACGCGATCTTCAGTCGAGAGGGCGAGCGCGCGGCCGCGATAGCGTCGCGTCACATGACCATCGCACGCGATCTCCGTCTGGACATGTGGGCCAGTGACCCAGCCAGCCTCTCCCTCTAACCAGCTCCGGTCGCTTGCGGGCTCTCAAGATTCCGCGACCGCTCGCGAAAGCACCGCCGCCCCGAGACCGCTTGGGCGCGCACGCCCGTAGGCCTGAATCTCGCTCCCCACAAATTGATCGCCGCTGACAGCGAGCACATTCACGACAACTTCGGCGGCCTCCTCCGGAGTCATCCACAGGTCGCGCTCTGCCGCTGGAATCATTCGCTCACTCAGCCTGGTCACGACCGGACCAAGGCTGACGGCAGAGATTCGGATCCCGGTGTCGCGGAACTCTTCCATCAGCGATTTGGTCACTCCAAGCAGGCCCCACTTCGATGCTATGTACGCGCTGCGCAACGGCCCCACGTGGGTCGACCAGATCGATGTGATGTTGAGGATCGACCCGGCACCGGCGTCGAGCATGCCGGGCAGTACCGCGCGAATGCAGTTGACCGGGCCATTCAGGTTCACATCGATGATGTGGCGAAACTCGTCGGCAGAGACGTCCAGGAATCGTTCGAACTGGCCGATGCCGGCTGAGTTGATGAGCGTGTCGATGCGGCCGGTTCGTTCCTCGGTCGCCTTGAGCGCATTCATGATCTGATCGGGGTCGGTGATGTCGCACGTGATGTGCGAGGCCGACGCAACGTCGGGTGCCGAGCGATCCCATGTCAACACCCGACGACCTCGGGCTCGAAGCAGGTTCACGATCCGGGAGCCGATTTCGCCTGTTCCGCCCACCACGACGACACACTCGTCAGCAGTCTCGGAGACCGTCCCCTGCGTGTCGGGCGTCACGTCGGGCCTGCGGCGGTGGCTCTCGAAGCGACGTCCGCATGGCTCGGTTGCTTGAGGAACGCCGACCCTTTGAGGAGCCGGCGCGCGGTCCGGGTGATCGCCGCTGAAATCACCACGGGTATCTCCGCCTGTTCATCCAGCTTGACTGAGGCGGTGATGGTTCCGCTCGGGTGACCGATGCTGATCTCGTCACCGCTTGAGGGCGATGCCACTGAATGCGGCAGTGTTCCTTTGATACGACATGCCGCGGCAGTGCAGATGGCGACTGTGAGAGCGTACGAATGGATGACACGGCCCATCGCCACAGTCCGTCCGGTCACATGAACGGCGTGCGGACCGGGTGGCGGTGGAGAGACGATCGCGAGTCGCGGTACCACCGGCGAGCTGCGCGCGGCCTCATCGGCGCGTTCGGCGACGTTGAGCAACACGGCGCACCCGCCCCTGATCTCCTCCAGGAGAGCCAGCAACGACGCATCGGCATTGAGCGCATCGGCCGGCTCGTTCCCGCTCAATCCGAGCGCGGAGGCCAGTACGAACACGGTCGGATGACTGACGTCGACGATCGAGACCTCAACGGCGCCGCGGGAGGTACCGATCTGGTCGCGCAGATTCCCTGTGGGGAGGAGTCTGCCGAAGACGCTGCCTGCCGGGTCCAGAAACTCGAGAACGATTGGAGCTCCCGTGCCAGGCACTCCGTCCACCTTGTAGTCACCTGCATACGCCGCCTGTCCCTGGTGCACGGGGACATGTGCAAGCACACGCCCATGCGTATTGTGGTTCAGCATCCGCACCACGGTGACCGGTTCGTTGAGGGGGACAAGTCCCTCGTCAATCGCGTAGGCACCCACCGCCGCCGAGAGGTTGCCGCAATTCCCTGAATAGTCGACGATCGGCGAATCCGTCCCAATCTGCACCGCGGTGTATTCGACGTCGGTGCCGGGCGCCTGGCCGGCCTGGATGATCATGACCTTGCTCGTATTGACATGGGTGCCACCCAACCCATCGAGTTGCATCGGGTCCGGGCTGCCCATGAGGTCGAGCAGCGCCGAGTCCCTCTCCGGACCGCTCGGCGGAAGGTCATCCGCACGAACGAACACTCCCTTGCTCGTCCCGCCCCTCATCATCACGACCGGTATCACCAGCGATCCCTCGCCGGGAGACGTCTGATCTGACGCGTGACTGTGCATCTAGCCTCCGGCGCGAGCGCCCTCCGACTCGAGGTGCTCGATCTGGTTTGCGATCTTGTTGGCAAGATCTTCAGCCGCGGGGGCCAGCATCGGCTCGATCATGGCATCAACCACCGGGCCGATGACTCCTCCACTCTTCATTCGCAGCGTAAACGCCAGCTGCGACCCGGCCACACCGGCCGGATTCGCGACTCGCACCGTCTGCTGTGGATTGCTCCGACGGTACCAGAAGAGAATTACCCGGTTGCGCCACGACCGCCACCACGGCACTCGCGGTGGTACGGGAGCTGTTTCAGCCTCTGCGGTTGGCCCCATGACAAAGAGCCCCTCCCCTTCCGTCTGCTCGTTGATACCGGACATCGTGAAAGCAACCCTGGTCGGGCCCGCCCATTCGGTGATATGCACTCGAAATTGCACGACCCGCGAGAGAACTCCAACGTCTCCTTTGAGGGTCCAGATCGAATCGAAGTCGTCAATGACCTCATGCGATTGATAACCGGTCACGAACGGCGCCCAGTTGTCCATGTCTTTGACGAAGTCCCAGATCGACAGCTGCGGCGCATTGACGACTGTGGTGTAGACGACCTCTGGCACGATCAAGCCACCTCAGCCGCGCCCAGCGCGTGCCGAACGGCCATGTATCCGAAGGNNAGGTCATCCCCTTCGCATTGGAGATCCCGCCGTTGTACCACAGGCCTTCAGCCAGGTTTGCCGCGACATTGCCTGCGGCATAGAGACCGGGAATCGGTTCGCCGCGCACGTGCATGACCTGTGCGGCTTGATTGATCACGAGGCCCGAGTTCGTGCCCGCAGTACCGAGAGCCATCTTGACGGCATACAGCCGGCCGGCCAGCGGTCGGACACAGGGATTCGGACGGACGCTGGGATCACCGCCATTACGACCGTGGTTGGTACTCCCTCGTCCGAAGGCAGGATCCTCACCTCGTGCGGCCGGGCCATTGAAGGCGGCAATTGTCGCGGTCAAGCCCTCCTCGTCCACGTCGATCTTGCGTGCAAGCTCAGCCGGCGTGTCCGCACTTGTCATCCAGGCCGGCACATCACCGGGCATCACCGATGCCAACGGATAGCGGTCCTTCCACTCCTGGTCGCAGATGAAGTAGCTCTCGAGATTGGGATACTCCTGAGAAAGCGGATCGAAGTGCACCATCTCGTGACACAGGTCGCGATAGAAGGTCTCATCACCGAATCGCTGTCCCTTGCGGTTCACCACCATGCTGCCGGGGAAGCAGAGCTCTCTGATGAAGAGGCGATAGAGGGGTTGATCGGCCGCCGCCTCCCCAGGGATGTTGTACGCCGGCACGAGCAATTGTCCGTCGAACATTGCCATGGCAGCGCCCTGCTCGAGCGCCATCACGAGCCCGCTCCCGTCAACCGTCGGCGCCCCGAGACGGACGGTCATCGGATGCGGATCCCAACGCCGTTTGAGCGTCTCGTTGCCGTCGTATCCACCGGTGGCGAGGATCACGCCCGAGCGCGCTTCGAAGATCTCCTCCCCGGCAGGCGTCGATGCCCGAACACCGATCACACGACCGGAATCGACGACGAGACCGCGTACATCGGCATGCACGTGCAGGGCAACGTTCTGACGTAGCAGCGCGTCGAGCATCCACCCCGCAACCGCAGATCCGAATGCGCGGTAATCGTCGCGGATCCGCTGAGCGAGCATGCCCCAGTCCCATGTCGCCACCGTTCCGAACCCGCCCCAGCCCTGGATCTCCTTCCACGACGCGGGGACCATGGCGTAGGNNGTCAGTTGCGCCCGCCACTGGTCAGAGAGGCGTTCCTTGGCCGGAAAGATGGGAGCAGCGAGGTGACGGCCCGCGACCCTGCCGCCCTCGAGCTCGGAGTAGTAGTCCGGGAAGCTGTCAGGCATTTCAAATGGGATGCCGCATCGATCCTCGAGGAACGCGATCGCCTCCGACGAGTTCGCGACAAATGCTTGCAGCAACGCTTCATCATGGCGGCCGCCGCTCAGGGAGCGAATGTGAGCGGCCGCCTCCTCCGCCGAGTCGTCAATCCCCGCGGCACGCATGTGCCGGTTGTTCGGAATCCATGCCAGTCCGGTGGAGTACGCGAACGTCCCTCCGATGGTTGCGCCCTTTTCGAGCACAACTGCGCTCTTGCCAAGAGCGCTGGCCACCAGACCCGCTGTGAGGCCACCCCCACCGCTTCCCACGATAACGATGTCGTATGTTTTCGCCAAATCGGTCCCGCCCTTTCAGCCCAGCGCCGGCATGACGAACGTTCCACCGCCGGTCATCGGCACGAAGGTCGAGGGATCAACATCGATGTCCACCAGGAACGGATGCGGCGCCGCAATCCCACGTCTCAGTGCGGGTCCGATCTCCTCCACTCGGGTGACGCGCTGTGCCTGCATTCCCATGGCGTTCGCGATCGCGGCAAAATCCAGCCGGTAGGAGTCGCCCCCCTGCTTCTGAAAGACGGAGAAGAGGTTCCTGCCGGGTCCATATCTCGCATCCTGCGGTCGCTTCACGGCGCCGTACATGGCGTCGTTGACCACCACGTAGGTGATCGGCAGGTTGTACTCGACCACCGTGGGAAGGACATGCAAACTCATTGACATGCTCCCGTCGCCGACCCAACTGACCACCGGCCGACCGGGCGCAGCGAGCTGGGCACCCACCGCGCCACAGGGACCGAATCCCATCGCTGCGCCGCCCATGGTGCTCAGCACGGAGCGGGGACGAGGTGCGGCGAATTGCTGGGCGACCCACTTATGCGCGTTCCCGACATCTGAGATGACCAGCCCGTCATCGGGAAGGGCGGCGCGCAACTCAGCGACCACGCGACCCGTATGAATGGGGACCGCATCACTCGACAGGTATTGCTCACTCTCGGTACGCCATTTCTCCTTAGCCTCGCCAAGGGTGCCGAGCCACTGCTGACGCGACCGAGGAGGGTGAGCAGACCGCTCGTTCAGGCCCGTGATCAGGTCCTGCAGCACGGCTCGGATATCGCACACCGCGCCGACCTCCGCCTGGTAGTACTTCGATATCTCGCCCGGGTCGACATCGATCTGGATCAAGCGAGTAGGAGGTATCGAGAACGGCTTGCCGGCCGACCACGCGCTCGTGTCCGTCTCCGCAAACCGCGTTCCGAGGGCGAGCAGCACGTCGCAATCGCGGAGAGCCGAATTCGCCGGCTCAGTGCCGATCCATCCCGAGATGCCCATCGCAAGCGGATGGTGCTCGGAAATCGAGCCCTTGCCCATCACCGTCGTCGCCACCGGAGCGCCGAGCAACTCGGCGAGCGCCGTCAACTCCTCGCTCGCTTCGGCCAGCACTGCTCCCCCACCGGCAAGGATCGCCGGCCGCTCCGCGTGCTCGAGGAGATCGAGGATTGCTGCGGTGGCAGGCGCAGAGGCGCGGGATCCTCCGAGCGAGCGCGCCAGGCTGTCGATCGACGGGAGCTCCACCTCAACGCGATCAGCCCACGCATCCTGTGTGACGTCCAGGTGAACGGGTCCCGGGCGTCCAGTCGTGGCCAGCTGATATGCCTTCAGAACGGTCTCGAGGAGCCTGTCCGCGCGGTGCACCTGCCAGCTTCGTTTGACGCTTCCCCGGAACATGTCCGGCGTTCCGGCGTCACGGTCGCGGGCGAGTTCCTGGTATGCACCACGCCCCTGAATTCGGCTCCAGCTCTCGCCGGTGATGACGATCATCGCCGACGAGTCGAGGTAGGCGTTGGTCACACCGGTGAGCAGATTCGCCGAACCCACACTGATGTGAGCGAACGCCACCATCGGACGGTGCGACACGCGATAGAAGGCGTCCGACGCGAAAGCGGCTGTCTCTTCATTCCGCGGCAGAACCGGCGTGAGGTGATCCTGACGATCGAACACGGCGTCGACGAAATCGAGGACCGTGTGGCCGGGGATCCCTGCGACGTGGGTCACTCCCAAACGGACGAGCGTCTCCGCCACAATCTCGGCGCCGCGCATTGTCGTCGTCATCTCCGACCTCTCTGATAATCCTGGGCGAGTGCGAGCTTGAAGGTCCCGCGTTGACGTCGTGTCGGCCCCGTCCAGCTGCCGCTCATGCCTCGGCTTCGGCATGCGGGGCGGTGAACGGTGGCATGCGGGTCATCAACTCGTCGGTCCTGGCCGTGAGCCTGTCCTCCAGTGACTCCCATTCCGGAAGGCCTGCCGCGGCCTGGCGATCGGCCCACGACAGCATCGGGTGCTCGGGGAGCGTCGGATGACCGGTCGATCGGAGACGTTCCAAGGCATCTCGAGCGGCGGCGGATGCGACACGCATCACCGCATTGGCGTGCAGGGCGATCCGATAGCCCATCGCCTGAAGGTCTTCATGAGAAATCTCGGGGGTCACACCGCCCTCGACGACATTGAAGAGCAGCGGAGAAGGGATCTCCCGTGGGATCGCTGCCACGGCGTCGAGTGTGGTCGGCGCCTCGATGAACACGACATCGGCCCCGGCTTCGGAGAATGCCTGTCCTCGACGGATCGCTTCGCCGAGGCCATGGGTGGCCACTGCATCAGTCCGTCCAACGATCACCATCGCCGGATCACGCCTGGCTTCTGCTGCAGCGACGAGGCGTTCGATCATCTCCCCGAGCGAGACCACCTCCTTTCGGGCCAGATGTCCGCAACGCTTCGGATTCACCTGGTCCTCGATCTGCACACCGGCGGCGCCCGCGGACTCGAACTCCTGAACGGTGCGAAACACGTTGATCGCGCCGCCATAGCCCGTGTCGATGTCGGCAAGGACGGGGATGTGCACCGCGCCTGCTATGCGACGGGTGGCCTCGAGGATCTCTCCCATGGTCGCAAGCCCAAGATCCGGGAGCCCCAGCATCCAGTTCGCGATGCCGGCACCGCTCGAGAACACCATGTCGAACCCCGCACGCTCGACGAGCCGAGCAATGAAAGGGTCGCTCACACCCGGACAGACGATCAGCCGGCTCTCACCGATGAGGCTGCGCAGACGGAGGCGGGTCGAGCCTTCGGCTTCTCCGGGCACGCCCGCCGTCACGCCATCAGCCGCCCGATGAAGCTGATTCGTTCTCGGCGCACGCTTGCCACAGCGCCTGGCCCACGCGGAGGTAGCCGATGACGCCGAGAAACAGGAATCCGAGGCTCAACGCCTCGCGCACCTCGGTCACCGTCAACCCGTGATTGAGGCCGTGCTTCAAGTGCGTGAGCGCACCTTCCTTGTTGGCGACCGCCATGTTCATCACGACCATGACCAGCTCCTTGTGCGCCCGGGACAGACCGCCATCGCGTTCCTCGTATATCCACGACCGCAACCGGCGGTAGCTTTCCTCCGCCGTCGGGTTCATATCGTGGAGATCCGACGCGACCTCCGAAACACGGCCCAACATTCGGATCCAGTCGGTCTGCCACTCATCGTCGGGGGCTATCGGTCCAGGAGCCTCCTCGGTCAACCGACGATTCCCTGCGGACCTGCGCGACTCTCCATCACGATCCGCGCAGCTCCCAGAACGGGCCGGCCTGCCCGTTGCCATCCTGAAGGTTCCACTCGGAGACGTGTGGCCCGACAGCGTAGAAGGCATCGAGCGTGAAGAGACCGAATGCCGGCTGCGTCGCATAGAGGTAGTCGTCGTACTCGCGCGCCACTGCCGCACGCTTGGCGGGGTCGTAGGTGGTGCTCAGCGCGACAGCGTAATCGTTCAACTTCGGATCGTCGGCGGTCACGTTGCCCGACGTCTTGAGGAAGAACTGGTTCGCGAGGTATCCCGGGTCGTACAGCTGAAGTCCTTCGAGACCGAACAGGAATGCCCCGGGGAACACATGGCTGTCCTGCAGCTCCCCTTGCAGCGCCGGATCCATCGGCTGATAGGTCGTGTTGATGCCGATATCGTTCCAGTTGCTGGCGATCGCCTGCCCCAGGTCCTGGATGTTGCCGATCGTGTCATCGGCATTCTTGGAGACCAGTGTGAAGTTGAACGAAGAGTGCCCCGCGTCCTTCAAGAGTTGCTTTGCCTTGGCGGCGTCGAACGGGTAGGGCTTGTTCGCCGGGTTGTGGCCGAGCGTCCCGCCCACGGCAAAGTCGTCGTCGAGCGTGGCTGCGCCGTTGAAGATCGCGTTGATCATCCCCTGGCGGTCCATGCCGTACAGCATCGCCTCTCGAACCCGTTGATCGTGCACCGGCGAGGCGAGCTTGGCGGGCGTCGGGCTGTCTGGATTCAAGGCTGCAAAGATCATCCAGACCAAGGTGACATCGTGGTTGGTGATGACCCGGACGCCTTGTGCCCCTTGCAATTGCTGGCGTCCCGACGGGGAGATGCTCGCAATGGCATCCAGCGACCCGCTCTGAAGCCCTGCGAGGCGAGACGACTCCTCGGGCAACAGAATGAGCGTCAGCGTCTTGAAGTTCGGAATCCTCGTCGGGTCCCAGAACCCGTCGAACCGATCGAAGATCATGTTCACGTTGAGCTGCTGCGATCCAAACTTGTAGGGTCCCGCAGCCATCGGATGCAGGCGGAACTGCGCGTCCCCGACCTGATGGTAATACCCCGTCGGAATCGGAACGGGCAGGTCGTCGAGCATCGTGACGTACGGCGCAGTGGTGGTAATCGCAATATGCAGGTCGTCAATGATCTCGACCTTCTTGATGGCCTGAACGACGGGTTCATTGAGGACGAAATCGCCTGGGAAGGCGGTGACGCGGTTGATGGAGGTTTGCACGTCCTGAGCGGTGAACGTCGATCCATCGTGCATCTTCACGCCCGAACGGAGCGTGAACGTCCAGGTCAGCCCGTCGGCACTGGTCTCGTACGAGGATGCCAGCGCATTGACGTGGGCGCCGCGGAGATCGCGGCGCACGAGCGGCTCACCGAGCGACGTGAATATCGGTGTACGCATTGCTCCGTGCGAATAGGCGAACATCGGGTCCGGGGTCTGGGTACCAAGGTCCGGCAGTCCGAGGTTGATGTTCGGGTAACGAGACACCTTAGGCACGGCGCTCGGTGTTCCGGTTGGGGAGGTCGTCTGGCAGCCCACCAGAACTGCGGCAAGGCCGAGCCCGCCCGCAACCATGAAGTGCCGTCGACTCAGTTCGGCAGAGAGCAGCTCGGAGAGCATGCGACGAAGATCCGAATCTGGAATCCTGCCTAGTTCGGCCATTATGAGTACGCCTCCATGCCTGGTACCAAGAGCGGTGTCGCGATACTCTAGGCTATAGTGACGTGATGTTACAAGTAGCAAGTGTAGCGATCAGCCCGATGTCGAGGATCGTCGCAGCCGGGACGACCGCTACCATTGCCGCAATGGTGACTGCTCCTGGGTCAGCGAGGTCGCTCGCGCCGGCACATACCACACGGTAGAGAGGCCCATTGTCTCTGGAAACGCCCGGCGGCGCCGTGTCGGTCCGTGACAAATGGACCGGTGAGGTCTTCGCCGAACTCAAGCGCGCAACCGAGCCATTAATAGAAAGGACCATGGCGGGAGCCGTCGGAGCTCTGCGCGAGCCGTGGGTTCCTCTCGCTCGGGCCGCAGCACTCAGAGGAGCTATCACGCTCCTTCGAGAGCGACGCGACGACGTGACCGGGATCATGCGCCGTGAGACCGGGTTCACGACTGCCGATGTCAACGACGAGTTCGAGCGCGCGATGGTCACCCTTCAGCTGTGTGCCGAGGAATCCACCCGCCTCGGAGGTGACGTCGTTCCCCTTGGAGCGAGCGCAGGGTTCGAGCAGCGAGTTGCCTTCACGGTGCGTGTCCCAATCGGCGTGGTGCTCGCCATCACCCCCTTCAACGCCCCGCTCAACACCGTGTGCCACAAGATCGGCCCAGCCCTTGCCGCGGGCAACTCGGTCGTCCTCAAGCCCGCCCAGCTCACGCCGCTCACTGCGCAACTGCTGGTCGACACGCTGCATGCGGCGGGCGTGCCCGAGCACTATCTGCAGATCGTTCATGGCAGTGGTGGGGAGCTCGGCCTCAGGCTGCTTCGCGATCCAAGGATCTCCTTTGCGACGTTCACCGGATCCACCGAGGTCGGCTTGATCGTGAAGCGAGAAACGGGGATCCTTCCGGTCCAGTTGGAGCTCGGGAGCACGTCGACGACCATCGTGTGCGAGGACGCCGATCTGGATCTAGTCGTCGCGGACGTACGGCGATCGGGCTTCAGGAAAGCCGGACAGGTCTGCACGTCGGTCCAGAATCTGCTCGTTCAACGGCAGGTCGCCGAGCAGCTTCGCGAGCGCCTCACCGCGAGCGTCGGGAGCCTCCATTCGGGTGACCCTGGGGAAGCGTCAACGGATGTGGGCCCGGTGATCACTGAGCAGGCCGCTGAGAGGGCGAACATGCTGGTCTCCGAAGCGGTCAGCGCCGGTGCGCAGGTTGCGGTCGGCGCCAGGCGCGACCGCAACCTGCTTTCGCCGACCCTGATGATCGACATCGACCCGAGCATGCGAATCGTGAGCGAGGAAATCTTCGCACCGGTCGTCAATCTGATCTCGTTCGACTCACTGTCTGAGGCGTTCGGCATTGCCAACAGCTCGCGCTACGGCCTTCAGGCCGGCTTCTACACGGCGTCGATCGCAAGAGCACTCGAGGCCGCGCGTTCGCTCGAGGTCGGCGGCGTCATCATCAACGGCACCTCGAGCACGCGCGCCGACGGGATGCCCTACGGCGGCGTGAAGGACAGCGGATTCGGCCGGGAGGGGCCGGCCGCGGCGATCAGCGAGATGACCATTCCCAGACTGGTCATCCTGACGCCCTAGCCCTAGGGCCACCGAAACGGCAACACACAGTCCGCTTCCTGCGATGACCGCGGCGGTGGGCATCCCCACAGGTACGCCCGGTTCGGGCGTCGTTTGGCCGACTCGTCCGACCCCGGTCACCGCACATTACATGCAACAGATGTATCATACGTTCGGAATCACACTTATATCATCCACCCGCCCATAACATCAGGAAAAGAATTTGTGAATATTCTCGTGATCCTGGCAACGTTCCTTGCGGCAGGCGTCGAGTGGGTGGAGGCCCTGACCATCGTCCTCGCGGTCGGTCTGGTCAGAGGCTGGAGGAGCGCCTTTGTCGGCATGGGGCTCGCTCTGGTCGCCCTGGTTGCGCTCATCGCGGCCTTCGGCGTTGCGATCACCTCGCACGTTTCCATCGATGCCGCCCGCACCGTTGTCGGCGTCTTCCTTCTGCTCTTCGGCTTGAAGTGGCTGTACAAGGCCATCCTTCGATCCAGCGGGCTTCGCTCATTGCACGATGAGGCGAAAACCTTCAGGGAAACCCGCGCGATGCTGGAGACCTCGCAGGGACGAGGCGGCAGCGACCGAGTGGGTATCAGCACGTCGTTCGGGGGCGTCTTCCTCGAGGGTCTCGAGGTTGTGTTCATCGTTGTTGCCCTGGGTGGGCTCGAGAACGTCGCCTCAGCGATCGTGGGCGCCGTTGCGTCGCTGGTGGTTGTCGCCGGGGCGGGTATCGCGCTCCGGACCCCGCTGACCCAGGTGCCTGAAAACACGATGAAGTATGTGGTGGGGATCATGCTCACCTCGTTCGGTACCTTCTTCGCCGGTGAGGGGATCGGCGTGCAATGGTGGCGTGAGGATCTGAGCCTGCTGCCGCTGATTGCGGCATACGCCCTCGCTTCTGTTGCCTTTGTTCTCTTTCTCAAGCGCACCCCTCGGGCCTCCTCGGGGCGCCCCAACCCGATCCTCCACGGGCTGCAGACGGCCGTGCTCGAGCTGTGGGGACTGTTCGTTGATGACGGGGCTCTGGCCGTTGTCGCCGTCGTCGTGCTGTTCGCAATCGCCTGGTACACGGATCACGTCACCGGCCAGCGCGGCGTGGCGGCGGTGCTCCTCGTTGTCGGCGTCCTCGCTGCCATCGCAATCGGTCTCACCGGGCCATACCGAAAGAGCCGTCAGAGCGCTCGTACGGCCGCCAAGGCAACCGCCGAAGCGCAGGCCCCGGCGCCAACATTGGCACCGGAGGAGACGTTCGTCACCCACTAGCCCTCCGGGCCGTCAGCGCCCACAGCGCTCCCTGCGTCAGGTCGTCACGATGTCGGCGGTGATATCGGCAATGGTTCTGCACCCGGTGAGCGCCATCGTGTGATCGATCTCGTTCCTGAAGATCTCGAGGATACGATCGACGCCGGCCTCGCCTCCCGCGGCCAATCCGAACATGTAAGGGCGGCCGATGAAACACGCACGAGCGCCAAGCGCAAGAGCCTTGACCACATCGCTGCCGCGCCTGATCCCGCCGTCGAGGAACACCTCCATTCGACCGGCGACGGCCTCGACCACCTCAGGCAGGATCTCGATGGTGGGCCGGATGCAATCGAGGTTGCGACCGCCATGGTTGGATACGACGATCCCGTCCACGCCGGCATCCACCATCTGCCCACATTCGTCGCTTCGCGTGACCCCCTTGAGCACCAGCTTTCCTTTCCAGTGGTCACGAATCCAGGCAACGTCCTTGAACGTGATCGGGCGCATGTTCTGCACAGTCCTCGCAAAGTTCCAGTAGGCCATGCGGGCGCGGCCCAGGCCCGGCGCCACCCCGCGATGGCCGACCTTGCCAACGAGAAAGTCCTTTGTCCACATCGGATTGGTGAGACCCGTCAGCAGCAGGCGCGGTGAAACCTCCAGTGGAATGCTGAGATGGTTTCGGTAGTCGCGCTCGCGCTTCGGGTTCACGGCGGTGTCGATAAGCACGCAGAGAACACGATATCCGGCCGTAGCCGCGCGCTCGAGCAGCGCTTCGGACACCCTCCCATCCTTGGAGAGGGGCGGCTGATACCACAGAGGTGCGGTCGCAACCGCCGCGATCTCCTCGAGGGGATAGCTCGCTGATCCGCTGACCGCAAAGATCGTGTCGGCACGACCGGCAGCGCGCGCGATCGCGAGCTCAGCCTCGCTTCGCGCCATACGGGCGAAGCCACACGGCGCCAGCATCAACGGCATGGCTATGGGTTCACCGAATACCGTTGTCGACAGGTCACGGGTGGACACATCGGCGAGGGCACGCGGGCGAAACCAGAGACTCTGAAATGCTGATCGGTTCGCTCGCAGCGTGATCTCATCCGACGCGCCGCCGTCGATGACGTCGAAGATGGCCTTTGGCAACCGACGGGCCCGGAGCCGCATCTCGTCGGCGTTCAGAACGTCCCGAACGTCCTTGTGGAACAGCGTCAGGAGCGCTCCGGGCGGATGAGCGTCCCGACGATGTCGGAACGCCAGTACTTCGTGTACAGATGATACGAACGCAGACTGCCCGCGACCGGCCCGAGGCGTTCGGCCAGCTCGGCACCCGACCACCTGGGAAGCAGCGGCCAGGCAGGCGCTTCAATCATCAACAGTCCGGCGGGCCTGTCGATGAAGACGCCCGTGAACGCGCGAGCCTGCATGAAGGACTCCGCGGTGTTGATCGCTTCCGCGCATCGTGCGAGTGCGTCCCCTTCGACGTCGCCGAACTCGTAGAGGGCCACGCCGTCCCAATCAGCCCGTCGCGGCAGCGTGCCGGGGTATATCTGCTCCAGGTCAAGGCGAGTCCAGACCGACCCGACCCGCGCCAGCATCCGTTTGCTCCACGGCGTGAAATGCTGGCCCGCCTCGGCCAGGTAGTCGCGGCCGGTGATGACGTCAGTGTCACTCAGATCGTAGATAGCGACGTATCTCGGTGCTCCTTCCAAACAGACGAACCGCTCCCCGGTGAGAAACCCGGGGAGTGCAAGGCGTTGTGGGAGGTGCTCGAAGTCGTACCAGGCGTTGAACTCTTCCTCATCCTGCGCGGTGGGACCCATCCGAACGACGAGCAAGCCGAGGCTCCGAGCGCCCGCTTCGGTCACACGTGCATCCTTTGTCGCGCCGCTCGCATGGTCGACCCACGGCGCGACGTCATGCCGCGAGGCTCTTCAGGCCGGCGAGCTCAACGGCGGTGGCCTGCACTGCCGACACGAGATCACCGCCGGTCGCGCGAACGTCCGGGAAGATGACCATCTCCGTAAATCCCCGCTCGAGGCAGGCCTCCACGTCGTCACGGAGGGCGCCTCGGTCCACACCGTCCCAGAACACCTGGGCCGACCAGCGCAAGGTCCCCGGATCGCGACCCTGACGCTCGCACTCCTCACTCAGCATCTTCCCCAGCTCACCGGCTTCGGCTGCGTCCTTGATCCCGGTGAGGTTCCACACGTCGGCGTGGCGCGCGATGAGCTTGATGGTTGCCGGACCGCGGCCGCCCATCCAGATTGGCGGATGCGGCTGCTGAACGGGTTTTGGGTTCGCGATCGCATCGGTCAATTGGAAGTACCGGCCCTCAAAGTCGGACCGGGTCTGCGTCCAGAGCAGCTTCATCACCTGCAGGGATTCGCTCAACCTGCCGATGCGATGATCAAGGCCGGCGATGCCGTACATGGTGTGTTCAGCTTCGGCATGAGCAGCTCCGATGCCGAACTCGAGGCGTCCCCCGGAGAGATGATCCACCGTCACCGCAGTCTTGGCCAGAACCGCTGGGTGCCGGTATGTGTTCCCGGTCACGAGGCAGCCGATGCGAACGCGCGTGGTTGCCTCGGCCATCGCTGCAAGCAAACTCCACGCTTCGAAAATTGAGCTTTCGAGGCCGCCACTCTTGACGCCGGCGAGGTGATCGAAGTTCCAGAGATGGTCGAAACCCGCTTCGTCCGCGATTTGCCAGCAATCACGCATCTCGTCGATTGTCGAGTTCTGGCCGGAAACCTTGAGTCCGAAGCGAATAGGGTGTTGCATGTCCTCTCAGCGTCAGGTGTGTTTGGGAGCGTTGATCGGTCAGATGTCAGGCGTGCGACGCGGTGGTACTCGGCACGCGCCCCGGCACAGCGCCGTCTGCCGTGGAGGCGACGAGATATCGTGACTCGAGCTCCACCGCGGTGTCGATCCCGAGCATCTCGGCAAACTGCTTGGAGGTCTTGCTGCGGCCGGCGGCATGTGCAAGCGATCCTGTCCGGTGATATTCAGTCATCACCTCGTCGACCGCCTGCAGCGCGGCAAGGATGACTGCGGCAGGGTCCAATCGGGCAGCGAACCCCATGGCCTTGATCTGGTCCAGTGACAGATCGCCGAAGTTGACGCAGGACATGACCAGCGGCACGGGGCGGCCCCAGCCACTCGCGTAGGCCTTGAGGTCGTCCAGGTTCCCGGAGGGCACGAATATCGCTTCGGCTCCGGCATCGGCGTAGGTGTGTGCGCGGTCGAGAGTCTCGGCGACCCCAAGACCTGCTGCCAGAGCGTCGGAACGCGCCCAGATCATCGTCGAGCTGTCGCTGCGAACATCGAGCGCGGTCTTCAACTTGGCCACCATCTCGCGCTTCTCAATCAGCCGCAACGGGAACTCGTCGTAGAACGCGCAGTGTTTCGGCGCCGCCTGGTCCTCGAAGACCATCGCTGCCACACCCATTCGCTCGAACGCCTGGACGGTGCGCGCGACCTGGAGGGGACCGCCGTACCCGTCATCGCAGTCCGCGACGACCGGAAGCCCGGTCGCATCGACGATGGACGAGCAGAATCGAAGTTGCTCGGTCATGGTGGTCAGCGCGAGGTCACCAACGCCGAGGCTGGTCGCGCTGCCCATGTAGCCTCCGCCCCAAAAGGCTTCGAACCCGATTCGAGCCATGAGAATGGCGGATGTCGCATCGAACGGACCCGGGAGCACCAGGACATCCGCCGCCGACATCAGCTCTCGGAGCCGGAGTCGGGCTGCCGTCGGTGACGACCACCTCACAGGAAATTGAGCCATCCTTTGGTCCTCCTGGCGGGTCATGGGAGATATCCCTGACGAATGTAACAGATCGCTATACGCAACGTCTGTTTCATTTGCCGAACCAGCCACCACGGCGGATTCGGGGGTGGGGCACTGCCCCGTCAAGGAATTGGAGGTGGTTCGCTCGCGACCACAGTGTCCGCGGCGGATGTGCGTGTGTACTCGCGGAGCGTCGGACTCAACGCGGCGATTGCCACAATTCCAGCGATGCACAGCAAGCCGCCGGAGACGACCGAGATCACCGGCGTGAAGACTGCAGCCACGGTGCCCGCTTCCAGGTCGCCGAGCCGCGGGCCGGACATCACGACCATCGTGTTGAAGGCGCTGAGCCTTCCACGCATCGAGTCGGGAACCGACATCTGGAGAATCGTCTGCCGGAAGACAGCGCTGACCATGTCGGCGGCGCCCGCGATCGCCAGGAGCAGCAGGCCGAGCCATCGTATGCCTCCGGCCAGCCCAAACCCTGCAATGGCAAGTCCCCAGAGGGCGATCGCGCCGACGATGAACGCCCCCTGGCGCCGCACGCGCGGGACCCATCCCGAGAGCAGGGTTGCGACCAACGCACCCGCCGCCGGCGCCGAGTAGAGAAGGCCCAGTCCGGTCGGCCCGACTCGGTAGACCGTCAACGCCAGCGCCGGAAAAACAGCTGTCGGCATCCCGAAGATGGTGGCGTTGAGGTCCGCCACGAAGGTCGCGATGAGCACCGGCGTTCGTCTCACATACCTGAGCCCTTCCGTCGGAGCTCGCCAGCCCCTCTGCACCATTCCACCGACCGGACGTTGGGGGTTGAGTGACGCCACCAGCAACGTCGCTGGAATGCACCCGGTGGCATCGATGGCATACGCCCATCTCAGCCCGAGGAACCCGATGATCAGCCCTCCGGCCGCCGGACCGATGATGGCGCCACCCTGGTTGAGCACCTGCCCAAGCGAGAGAGCCGAGGGAAGTATCTTTGGGTCGACGAGACGTGGAACCGTGGCAGCTCGCGCCGACTGATCCAGCGTCCATGCGGCGGTCCCCAACCCAGCCAGTGCGAAGACAATCCAGATCGGCGTGGACGCCGGACGCAGGGCGCCCGCCACAAGGCCCAGCGATGCCAGACCGGCGGTGCCTTTGCCCAATATCTGGATACGCCTCCGATCGAAGCGATCGATCAGCCCACCGCCGTAGAGGCCTGTTCCAATGATCGCGGCCGCCTGCGTGACACCAAGGAGCCCCACCGCCAGAGAGGAATGGGTGGCGACATAGACCTGGTACGGCATCGCCACGATGACCAGTTGACGGCACCAGACCGTGAAGACTTGCGACGACCACAAACGCCTGAAGTCGCGCGAACTCCTCAGCGGAGTGACGTCAATGATGAGACGCCGCCCGCCCACGAGCCATGCGCGACTGGGCACCAGATTAGGACGGCGTATCGGAGCACCCCCGGTACAGCACCACCATCACCGTGATCGCCTCACGCCTCAACGCCCTCGGATGACCGCTGCCGGCGCTCAGGCCGCGGTCACCATGCTCGCGTCAATATCGTTCACGGTCGCACAGCCCATCAGCGCCATGCTGTGCTCGATTTCGTTTCTGAAGATTTCGAGCACACGGGAGACACCCGCCTCGCCGCCAACCGCGAGGCCGAACATGTACGGCCTGCCGACGAGGCACGCGCGAGCGCCGAGTGCAAGCGCCTTGATGACGTCGGTCCCGCGTCGAATGCCGCTGTCGACATAGACCTCGGCGCGGCCGCCAACCGCATCAACCACTTCCGGCAGAATCTGAATGCTCGGACGGACGCAGTCAAGGTTGCGACCGCCGTGATTTGAGACAACGATGCCGTCGACGCCCGCATCGACGATGGCTCCGCACTCATCACCGCGCATGATCCCTTTGACGACGACCTTTCCCTTCCAGCGGCTGCGAAGACGTTCGAGATCCCTCATGGTCACGGGTCGCATGCTCTGGACCGTCTTCGCGAAACTCCAGTAGGCCGTCCGCGCGCCGCCGACCACGCCCGGGGCCACGCCTCGGGTGCCCACGTTGCCCATGACGAAATCTTTGGCCCATACCGGATTAGACATCCCGGCCCACAGCAGACGTGGCGACATCTTCAACGGCACGGTCAACTTGTTGCGGTAGTCCCTTTCCCGCTTGGGAGTCACCGCGGTGTCGATGGTGATGCAGAGGACGCCGTATCCGGCCGCCTCGACGCGGTCGATGAGCGACGCCGCATCGGATTGCTTCGGCGGGAGATACAGCTGGTACCAGAGGGGACCGGTCGCCGACCTGGCGATCTCGTCCACAAGGTAACTCGCCGACCCGCTCACGGCGAAGAGCGTGCCGGCCTTCCCGGCAGCCCGAGCCACCGCAAGCTCTGCCTGACTATTGGCCATCCTGGCAAAGCCGCATGGCGCCAGCATGAGCGGCATCGAGATGGCCTGTCCGAGCACCGTCGTGGAGAGGTTGCGCGTGCTGACATCCGCCAGGGCTCGCGGCCTCAGCCAGATTCGATCGAACGCCGTGCGGTTGGCACGAAGTGTGATCTCGTCGCCCGCGGCACCGTCGATCGCATCGAAGACCGCGCGTGGCAGCCAGCGAGCCTGCTCGCGCATCTCTTCGATGTTCAGAATCCTGTCAACGCGTCTCCGCAACAACACGGGGCTCCTCCTCCACTCCGGCTTTCCAACATGCCACCTCGACACCATCAAGTTCCTTCAACTCGGGCATGACCTTGCACGCGTCGGCGGCAAGAGGACAGCGCGGCGCAAATGGGCAGCCGACGCGATCCTGAGCGGGGGCCGGAGGCTGACCGGGGATGGCGCGCAACCTCGCCCTGGATTTGTCCGTTGGTTGAGGAATGGCCCCGACCAATGCTCGCGTGTACGGGTGACGCGGCCGCTGGATGACCTCGGCGGTGGGACCTTTCTCGACAACCTCTCCCGCATACATGACCACCACGTACTGGCACAGCATCTGAGCGACCGCCAGGTCGTGGGTGACAAACAGCATCGAGAGATTCCGTTCGCGCCGCTGGGCATCGAGGAGTCTGAGAATGCTGAGCTGAGTCGTCACGTCGAGCGCCGTGGTGGGCTCGTCAGCGATGACGAGCTTGGGCCCGCGCGCCAAGGCAGTTGCGATCGCCACGCGCTGACACATACCACCGGAGAACTCATGAGGGTATGACCCGAGCCGGGTTGCCGCATTCCTCACCCCGAGCGACTCCAGCAGGGAGATGATGAGCGCCCGACGCTCGGCCTTCGGGATCTTCGGGGAGAGCGTCTCGTCGACATGCCGTCCAATCTTGCACAGCGGGTCGAGCGCGGCGGTCGGGTCTTGAGGGATGTAGCCGATGTCCCCGTGAAGCGTGGTGCGCATGGCCTTGTTGCTGAGCTTCAGCAGGTCAACCCCATCCAGCCTGACACTCCCTGCCTCGATGTCGCCGATAGGTGGTCTGATGAGTCGCATGACACTCAGGGCCACGGTGGTCTTCCCGCTTCCAGACTCGCCCACAAGACCGACGGTGGCGCCCGTCGGCACATCGAAGCTGACATCGCGTACTGCAACCGACCGACGATTGTCGTGCAGGTACGCCACGCGGAGATTCTCAATTTGAAGCATCGTTCACCAACTACCGATGACCGGTCGGATCGCTACGAGACCGCAGCCAGTCTCCCATGAGATTGGAAGCGAGCACCGTCAGGCTGAGCGCGATCCCCGGGAAGAGGGCCAACCACCACGCGGTGGTGAGATAGTCGCTCCCGCCCGCCAGCATGCCTCCCCATGATGGCGCCGGAGGCGGCACACCGATACCGAGAAAGCTCATCGCGCCCTCGCTGAGGATCGCGGCACCGAGCTGCAGCGTCGCCAGCACAACCAGCGTGCTCATCACGTTCGGTATGAGGTGTCGCCGAATGATCCACAAAGGCCCAGCGCCCATGACAACCGACATCACGATGAAGTCCTGTTTCTTCAAACGCAACACTTCGCTACGAATGACACGAGCATAGCTCGCCCATCCCCCCACGGCGAGAATGATGATCACGTTCTGCTCACTGGCGCCGAAAATGGCGGCAAGCACGATCGCGAGGAGAATCGTCGGAAATGCGAGTGTCGCATCCGTGAAGCGCATCAGGACAGCGTCGATACGTCCGCCGATGTATCCCGAAATCATCGCGACCACCAACCCGAATGCTCCCGAGATAAAGACCACTGAGAGGCCGACGAGCAGCGAGATCCGCGCGCCGCCGAGCAAGCGACTGAGAACGTCGCGACCCAGTTCGTCGGTGCCTAAAGGGTATGCCCATGTGCCGCCGGCAAAGACGGGCGGGCGCAAGTACAGCGACAAGCTGACATGCGTGGTGCTGTGGGGTGCGATCAGTGGTCCGATCAGGCCGGCGAGAATGAAGAGAGCCAGGATCCCACCGGAAAAATATGGGCGGTGCGAATGGCCGCGGCGGTTCCGCCGGCCCGGCTCGGTGATTGCTTGCGGCACCGCTGCAGCCTTCGGACTGTCA
Source organism: Candidatus Dormiibacterota bacterium (assembly GCA_003131685.1). GTDB lineage: Bacteria > Chloroflexota > Dormibacteria > Aeolococcales > Aeolococcaceae > Palsa-851. Next base: position 90,447 of record PKWB01000142.1, on the reverse strand, counting down.
GTTAACAGATCGAGTTGCGGCTGGATGGCCACGCCTGGACTGCGCTCCTACCCTTTCCGACTCGCAGGCGGACATCCGACCCATCGCATGCTAGGCAAAGACGCGCCTCCGCACCCTTGGATCCAACCATCCGTACGAGAGATCAACGAGCAAGTTCATCAGGACGACGATGATCGTGTCCACCGTGACGACGCCCTGCACCACTGTGTAATCGCGGAGGTTGATCGCCTGGATGGCCAGCAGGCCCATCCCAGGCCAGCCGAAGAGTGTCTCGATCACGACCGAACCGGAGAGCAGGTCCGCCAGCTGAATGCCGGTCAGCGTTATCACCGGCAGCGACATATTGCGCAGCAGATGCCGCATCAGTACCGACTGCTTCACTCCCTTGCTGCGTTCGAACAGGGTGTAGTCCGCACGCAGCGCCTCGAGCGTCGCCGAACGACTCAGACGCGTGATTGACGCCATGGGGCGGAGGCTCAACGCCAGCGCCGGGAGGATCAGATGCTCTGGACCGCCCGCACCGAATGCGGGCAGGAGCCGGAGCTTGACCGCAAACACCAGAACGAACACGATCCCCAGCCAGAACACCGGTACCGACTGACCAATCAGACCGATAAATCTCGCCACGCCGTCAATCCACGTGCCCGACTTCACCGCGGAGATGGTGCCGAGCGATACACCGACTATGGAGGCGAAGGCGAAGGCGACAAAGGCGAGCTCGGCTGTGTAGGGCAGCGCCGTCGCCAGCAGCTGAACAACCGGTGCCTGGAAGCCATACGACGTCCCGAAGTCGCCACGAACGATCTGAGATAGGAAGGTCAGGTACTGCACGTACAGCGGATGCTGCAGCCCAAGCCGGTCTCCAATGGCGACGATGTCGGCATGTGTCGCTCCGAGCGGGGCCAGGACCTGAGCTGGATTGCCACTGAGACGCACCAGCAGGAAGACGACCGTCACCACGGCGAGAATGACGATCAACGACTGCACCAGCCTTTGGAGCGTATACCTGATCATCTGAGCATCCCGATCAGGCGCCGGAGCGCGCCGCACGGAGCCGGCAGAAGGACTCTCGACCGTTGATGAGCCCGGCGCCTGGCGAGGATGCGATTCCCTGAAGCCGGCGGCTCCTGGTCACTGCACGCCCCCACCGAGCGGCTTTGCGGGGTCGCCGTCCCATCCGTAGGTCGGTGCCGGCGCTCTCAGGGGCGGGAGGTCCCAGGTCCCGGTGGCCGGCGCGGCGAACGAATACTCGTCGACGAGCACCTCGAGCACCGTGGGCCTGCCAGAGGCCAGCGCAGCGGCCACCTGTTCCTTGAGGTCGGACGGTTTCTCGACATGAGCGCCCTCCGCCCCCATCGCTCGGGCCATCGCCGCCATGTCTGGCGTGAACGGCTCGCCGGTCGACTCATTGCGGAACCGGGTCGCTATCTCCTTCCCGAAGAAGGCGCGTTGCTGACCGTAGATAGAAGCATAGCCTTGGTTGTTCCACACGAGCCAGACAACCGGCAGCCCGTACTCCACCGCCGTTGCGACGGCATTCGAATGCATCATGAAACCGCCGTCGCCGCAGACCGCGAGGACGGGTTGCTCCGGAGCTGCAAACTTCGCTCCGAGCGCACCTCCGATACCGAATCCCATCGACGCGAATCCCCACGACTGCAGGAACTGGCCGCGCGCGGGCACTTTGAGCTGTTGGAGCAGCCAGTTGTGATGGATGCCGACATCGGCCAGGACAATTGCGTCATCCGGGAGCACATGGCCGAGGTCGCCCACGAGCCGATCGGGTCGGATCGGAATGGATTCATCTCGCTGCCGTGTCTCGATGTCAACCGTCCAGGTGTGCTTCCAGTCTTGGGTGGCCGCCACCCAGCCCGCGTTTCGCTGCGCGGTCACCGCTGCCCGGTCACCGACCGCAGCGAGGAGTTGGCGCAGGAACGCCCTCCCGTCGGCGACGATGCCAAGTTCCGGCGGGTAGTTGCGACCGATCTCCTGCGGGTCGATATCCACGTGGATGAGTTTGGTTGGGGGAATGCTGTACGTCACCCCGGGGATCCACGAACTTGTCGCCCTGTCATCGAAGCGCGTGCCGATCGCCAGGAGCACATCGCACGATCGCGCAGCCTTGTTGGCGGCAAACGTGCCGTTCCGTCCGGTCGGTCCGAGGGCCAACCGATGGTTCTCGTCAATGGCGCCCTTGCCAAGTGGGGTGGTGATCACCGGGATCTGGAGCATCTCGGCCACCGCGGTGAGATCGTCGCGTCCAGCGGCCAGGTGCGTCCCGTTGCCGGCGACGATGAGCGGCCTCTCAGCGGCCAGCAAGAGTTCGATCGCCTCGTGAAGAGCGCCGGTTTCAGCGGCAGGCGGCCGACCGATGGCGCCCGCCCACTGGCCGGCCGCCTCGAGCTCCACCTCCGTCTCCTCGACGAACACGTTCAGCGGGATGTCGACGTGCACCGGTCCGGGACGACCGGTGAGCATCAGGGCATAGGCCTGCCGCATGATCAGGGGCAGCATCTCGGGCCTCATCGCCTGGTAGCTTCGCTTGACGTACGGCCGCATCACCGAGGCGAAGTCGCCCTGGAAGTAGCGGCCGGTCTCCTGAAACGGACCGCGATTGAATTGCTGGGTCGGCACGTTGCCCGTGATCGCCATGAACGCGGACGAGTCCTGGAACGCCGCTGCAACCGCCATCGCCAGATTGAGCGAGCCCGGACCGCACGATGTGTAGGTTGCCACCGGCTTGTGGGCGACCCGGTAGAAAGCGTCTGCCATGAATCCCGCGATTCGCTCGTCGTGGGTCGTGATCGTCGAGATCTGATCCTTGCGATCGTAGGCGGCGTCGAGCAAACCGATGATCCCATGGCCGCAAACGCCGAACAGATAGGGGACGCGCTGCTTCACCAGGTAGTCAACAACGATGTCGGCGCCGCGTTCGACGGACATGAGAGTCAGCGCCTCCGATCGTTTGGTATACGACTGTGCACCGTGCATGCTCGCAGCGTCGACGGGCAAGTGTCAAGCCCGCGAGCGAACTCGAACAAGCGCTCCTGACCGGGTTCCGGACCTATGAGACGGCCAGGGGCGGGAGGGCGAGCCCGAGCTCCTGCGCGAGGGTTTCCAGCGACGCCCAGGTTCCCCCGGCGAGGGGAACCCCGTCACGGCGAGCCTGAGCCTCGGCCTGTGCGGCACGCTCCCCCGGGAGCCGGACACCGGTGGTGCCGACCTCCGGCTCCGCGCTTCTGATGACCGACAGGAGTCGATCGGCTCGGTCGCGCATCTCGAGCGGGTCGAGGAACGCCTTCACATCGAGCACCACGAACGCGTGGCCGGAGTTCCACTGATCACTCGAAGTGAGGTCGGCGAAGTAGCTGCTCCCGGGTTGGTGCGTCTTCATCTCGCTCTCACGATCCCAGTCGAGCCCGGCGAGCGCCCCCGCCACAAGCTCGGTGAACACAGCCAGACCGAACCCCTTGTGAGCGCCAATTGGCAGAAGGGCGCCCCCGAGCCGAAAGTCCGCCGGATTTGTCGTGGGCTGACCGTCTCGGGCGACGATCCATCCCTCGGGTATCGGCTCCCCACGCTCCAGCGCCATGTTTATCCGGTTGCCGGCCACCACGCTCATGGAGGCGTCGAGGACGAATGGCGCCCCTCGACTCGGCACCGCGTACGCGACCGGGCTGCTTCCAACGGCGGCAGTCCTGGAGCCCGGTGCCTTCATGACCCGAGGGGTCGTGCTGAAAACCACGGCGACCGCATCCGCCTCAGCCGCCAGGAGCGCGTAGTGGCCGGACGCCCCGAGGTGCGACGAGTTGCGGACAAGCACCACCGCAACCCCGTGGCTCGCAGCTTTCGAGATCGCCAGTCGCATCGCCTTCGTGGCGACCACATGGCCGAGGCCCGCATGCCCATCCACGACCGCAATGCTCGCCGTCTCGCGGATCACCTCGAACTCTGCCCGTGGGTCGATCCCACCGTCCCTGATCCATCGGACATAGCGCGGGACGTGGCGTACCCCATGCGTGACGAGACCCCGCATCTCGGTGCGCACCAGTGCGTCCGCGGCCATTCCGGCATCGTCGCCACCCATGCCGACCGCGCCGAGAATGGAGCCGACGACCGCTCGCAGATCGTCGGCCGGCACGTTTATGACCTCGTTCGCACCGCGCACGCGGCAGAGCTTAGTGCACCGCGCGCGACGTCCCGAACCTCTGGGCGCTCGGCGGCTGACGCCCGGCGCCACAACTGCATTCGTTCAGCAGTCGGTCACCGGGGGCGGCTCGTCTCCGTTCTCCTTGACACACCCGGCTCAGAGCGACTAAGTTGTCTTTCGGGTTGCCAATCACTCGTTTCGTGCTGATCGTCTATCGCATGCCGGCCAAACCGACCTCGGCACGTGTGGCCGTATGGCGACAGTTGAAGAAGGCTGGGGCCGTCTATCTACAGCAATCCGTCTGTGTTTTTCCCGATACGCCTCGGATCCATCGGGAACTACAACCCATTCTCACCAAGATCGACTCATCCGCGGGCAGTTTCCATCTGCTGCCGCTTCGCAGCCTCCCCGCCTCCGAGCAGGACAAGCTTGTCCGGGAGTTCCAGAGTCAGAGCGGCAAGCAATACCAAGAGATCATCGAGAACTGCGAGATCAACTTTCAGAAGGAAGTCGAGTTCGAAAGCTTCCGTGGGAACTTCACCTACGAGGAGGCAGAGGAAATTCGGATCGAGTTCGACAAGATCGTGCGGTGGTTCGCCACAGTTGCCGAGCGGGATTGGTTCGGTGCGTCCAATGCCCTGGAAGCCCGGCAATGGCTCGACCGCTGCGAGAAGTTGCTCGAAGGGTTTGAGGAAAAGGTCTTCCAGATCCAGTCGGCAGATGATGCCGTCAGATCACCCCGCTCGCCTGCCCTGCGCCAGCGCGTCATCCCCGGCGCATTGAGCTTTCGCCGCGAGGATATCGGCTGACTGCTGGCTGAGGTTCTCCTCCTGGGCGACAAGCCGGGGCGCGGGAACGGCTCAGTCCGCGCCTCCACCAGCGTCGCGGCTAGTTAACGCGCGTGCGCGCGACGGCGGGTCGTGCTTTCAGCAGCGACGGGTATGATCGCCCGCGTTTCAACGACTCGGCTGCGGCGGCATCCGGCGCGAACCTAGGAGACACAACATGGCTACATCGACGAGCCCGACGCAGCTCAGGTTGACGGCGCTTCCGGACGGCGCTCAAGCAAAGTTCAGCGACACGCTGGCGATCGACAATGATCGTCACGTCCTGTATCTGGGCGACAACTGGACGGGCGGCGTCGACGTCTTCGACATCGCGACGCCTCAGCCGGCGCTCGTGAAATCCGTGAAGCTGCGGGGCCGTATCTATGGCATCGCGGTGGCCGGAAATGCGAACAAGGTATTCGCCGGGATGAGCGGTAGCACGCTGGCGATCATCGACGTCGCGGCAGATCACTCGGTTGCGATCGTCCACACCGGCGGGGCCGGGCACGTCGACCTCCTCGATTATGACCCGGCGCACAGAAGGCTCTACGCGGCCAACAGACTCGATCGGTTGCTGACGTGGATCGACGCCGACACCAACGAGATAATCGGGCGCGTGGAGGGGCTCGGCTCTGGTCTTGAACAGCCTCGCTACAACCCGGTCGACGGCCTCGTCTACTTGACGGACAACCGCGAAAACGTTCTCTTCCAAATTGACCCTGAGTCCGCGCGTCTTGTTCAGACCTTTGCAATCGACGACGAGTGCTATCCGAACGGCATGGCCATCAATCCAGCCAACAATCAAGCGCTCCTCGTGTCGAGCTACGCCGCTCGCCCGCACACGGTCATCTGGGACCTCACGGCTCAGCGGATCGCGTCGATCACCGAGGAGTCGGGATGCGGTGACGGCGCCGTCTACATCGCACCACTGGATCGATTCCTCCAGGCTGCATCGGAGTTCAGCACCGGACCCGTCATCGGCATTTTCGGCGGCGATCCGGTGCGTTTCCTGGGCAATGTCCCCACGACACCGGGCGCGAGTTGGGTCGACTACGACACGGCGAACGAGTTGGTGTATGCACCCAGTGTCGTCGACGGCAAGCCTGGCCTCCTGAGCTTCAGGATGCCCGATCTCTGACCCACGCCGGCGTCAACGACCACATCGCGCTCAGCCGATGCTAGTGACGCCTTCTGTCATCCGCTGACACCTGCGTCCCCGGAGTCCGGCTGTCAGGCAGCTCTTCGGGGGGACGCGCCGCTCGGTACAGGAAATACAGCAGGATGTCGTACGACAGTTTCAAGCCGCCGCCGATGAAGAAGGGAAGGCTCGCGAGCTCGGCCATACCGATCAACGGAGTGGCGATCAGCGGGGCAGGAGCTGCGGAGAGGGTGCGTGCGATCCCCGTCACACCCGCAGCCGCCGACCGCTCATTCGGGTCGACCACGGCCACGACGTAGGACTGACGCGCAGGAACGTCCATCGAATTAAGGCTGAAGCGTGCGAACAGCACGACAGCGGCCAGGGGTAGGTTGGGCATCAGGGGCAGCAGAATGAGCAGGACGTTGCCGGGTATGTGCGTGAAGACCATGGTGCGAATGAGGCCGACCCGGGCGGCCAGCCGGGCGGCCGCCAGCGAGGAGAGACCCGCCAGCAGGTTGGCGACGAAGAACAACACGCCAAGGAGCGCCGGCTGCGCACCGTAGCGCAGCGTGAACCAATATGCGACAAGGCTCTGTGTCACCAGCGCGCCGCCGAAGGAATCGAGACTGAAGAGTCCCGAGAGCCTCAGCACAGTCCCGCGGGATCGATGCAGCCCCAGACGCCCAGCGATCGTCGACCTGTCGGCGACAGCGAGCTCGATTCCCGGAGAGAGCAGCCCGAAGCCGATCACGAGCACCAATCCAACGACCGCATAACCCAGGATGACGGCGCGATCGCTCACGAGTGCCGAGGTGCCGATCGCGCGGAGAGCGCTGACCAGCAGGCCGGCGGCCAGCGAGCCCATGGCGGCGGCGAACGATCCCGCAAGGCTGTACCAGCCGAAGACACGGGTCCGCTCGCTGTTCGGCAAGATGTGGCTGAGCGATGCCTGCTCGACAGCCATGAAGGGACCGACCTCGCCACCACTGACGCTGATCACGCCGATCGTGGCCGCCACAAGCAGTACCCAAAAATTTCCTGACACGGCGAAAACCACGCCGGCTGCGGCCATGAGCCCGGCACCGATCCGCAACACGCGGCGTCGTCCCACCGCGTCGGCGTGCGTCGTGAGCCAGAGGCTGATCGCGGCGTCGCCGAGGAGCGTCAGTGTCAGCAGCAGTCCGATGCGCAGGTCGCTGAGACCAAGGGCGACGAGGTACAGGACGAGGATGACTGAGAGGAAGCCGTACGCGAACATTCGCGCCATACGGGTCGCGAAGAGAATCCGGCCATCCCGGGTGAGCACGCTAAGTGGGAGACGAGGCATCCGTCGCTCCAGGTGGGCAGCTGATCGGTTGGTCCCGAGTGCTACGCAGCAGGCGCTTGCGCTCCCGTCGGTCGAGCGGAGGATGACCTAAGCGCATACCGCTCGGTCAAGGTGGAACGGCGAGTTAATGCAACCAAGGTTGCACAGTAATATGTATGCCTGCACGGCGTCAACCGTGGTCGCCTCCGGTGGGCGGACGGCAGCCTCAGTCGGTCTCGGCGGATACCAGCGGTACCGGCAGGCCGGTCTCAGAACCGTCCGCCTGACGTGCGACTGCCTCGCCGGCGTGGTGCCTTGCCACCCGCCTCATCGCAAGGATCCCGATCCCGGCCGATGCGAGGCATGAGACCCCGCCGACAGCGAGTCCGATTCGCCCCCCGGCAACCTCGACAATCCAGCCGATAAGCGGGCCTCCGATCGGTGTCGAGCCCATGAACGCAACTGCCCATAGCGCCATCACGCGCCCACGCATCGATGGTGCGGCCTCGAGCTGCAGCGTCGCGTTGCCGGTGGACATGAAGCAGATCGCCGCAAATCCCGTCACCGCCATCGCTACGAACGCGACGGCGAGCGTCGGCGCCAACGCAACGCCCAGGATGGCAACCCCGAACCCGGTGGCGGCGAATGTCATCGTGCGCAGTCCGGTGCGACCCCGCGCGGCGGTGAACAGCCCGCCGAACACAGCACCAAAACCCATGGCGGCAGTGAGAAAGCCATACGTCGCCGCGTTGCCACCAAAGGTCTGCTTGGCAACCACCGGCAACGTCACCTGGAATTCATAGGCCAGCGTTCCAACCATCCCTGCCATCAAGAGTGGCACCCAGAGTCGAGGCTCTCCTGCGACGTAGCGGAGGCCCTCGCGCAGCTGGCCTCTTGCCCGCTGAGTCGGTGGGCTCGGCTTGAGGGCGCTTGCGTCCATCGACGTCAAGGAGTACACGACTGCAACAAAACTCACGGCATTGATCAGGAAACAAAGGCCGACGCCGACGGTCGCGATGAGCACCCCGGCGACCGCCGGACCGACGGCTCGCGCCGCGTTCACCATTGTGGAGTTGAGGCTCACGGCGTTGCGGACGTGAGACGAGCCAACCATCTCGAGCATGAAGGCCTGGCGTGCAGGAGTCTCAAAACAGTTGTTGAAGCCGAGCACCATGGCAAGAACGCAGATCTCCCAGAACATCACGCTGTGCGTGACAACCAGGATCCCGAGGACAAGCGCCTGGACTCCCATGAGCGACTGCAGGACCATGAGGAAGCGACGCTTGTCGACTCGATCCGCGATGACTCCGCCATAAGGTGCGAGGAGAAGCACCGGAAGCGTTTGCAGGGCCAGGACGAAGCCGATCGCGGTGGGCGAATGGGTGACCGTGAACACCAGCCAGGACTGAGCGACGGATTGCATCCACGTCCCGATGAGGGATGCGCTCTGTCCAAAGAAGAATCGCCGGAAGTTTGGAATTGCGAGTGCGGAGAATGTTCGGCGACTGATCGCCACGAGCCCGGTCATCGAGCCTGCGGCCGCTCGTCGCCGGCCGTCCATCCAGGACGGAGTCGCTCCGCCAGATCCTCCAGGATGGGAAGCGCGAGCGCGAGCGTGGCCCGGTCACTCGCATCGAGATCCCGGAGCCGCCGGGACAGCGCGTCGTTCCGCTCCGAGCGGATCCGATCGAGCAGCCGGCTCCCCTTGGGCGTCGCGGTCACGCGACAGACGCGCTTGTCGACCTCGTCGCGGATGCGCCGCAGGAGACCGGCGGCTTCCAGTTTCGGGATCAGGCGCGAGAGCATCGTCGGGTTGAGGCCGGCGAAGTTGGCAAGGTCAGACAGGCGAATCGGGCCCTGTCGTTCCGCGGCGACCAGGATGTCGACCTCGGTCGTGGTCAGGGTCCCGGCTGCAGCGGTCGGCCGGAGCCGACGCGACACGCGGTTCACCGCAATCCGCAGCAGCGCCGCGTTCAGATCGTCTCCTGACTCCACGCTCGGGCGTTTGTCGATGCTCAGTCTCGGGGCCCCTCCACCAATAGTTGATTGCTGGCAAGTATATAACCTTCAGGGCCGGACGCCAGTACAGCGGTGACGGCGCGCTCGACAGAGGCATGCCTCGTTTCAGGGATGAAGGCATATCCCCCATCTCACACCCCGCATACGCAGAAGGGGGTCCGAGGGCTCGCGCGGCAGCGACCCGCGACCGTGGTGGAACACCTGTCGCGGGTCGCCGGAAGGAATCATCGCTGGCCGAGGTGCACCACGACGGTACGGTCGCGAACCGACCGGAATGAGGATATAACACTGGGTCCATGAGCTTCCTTCCCGAGCTCCGTCAGACACTCCTTCCGGCTCGCGACTCGAAGCATGGCCCGCTACCGCCACTGCTCGTCGCGATGACCTTCGTCACCGGGCTCGTGGATGCCTTCAGCTACCTTCTCCTCGGACACGTCTTCGTCGCCAACATGACCGGGAACGTGGTGCTGATGGGATTCGCGTTGGTGGGTGCGCCCGGCTTCTCGGTCGCCGCGTCGGTGGTGTCGATGGCGTCGTTCGCCGTCGGAGCGGTGGTCGGTGGGCGGATTGGCGCTTGGTTCGCCCAGCACCGCGGCCACCTGTTGACGACCGCGGCTGCGCTTCAGGGAACCTTTCTCGTCGCCGCGCTGCTTCTCGCGATCCTGGCCGGCACTCCGATCCCGGATGGCTATCGGTATCCGCTGATCGCCGTTCTCGCGATCGCGATGGGGATTCAGAATGCCGCAGCACGGAAGCTTGCGGTACCCGATCTGACCACGACCGTGCTCACCCAGACGCTGACGGGCATCGCCGCAGACAGCAGGATCGCTGGTGGACCGGGATCCAAGGCCGGCCGGCGGCTCGTTGCGGTCGCTGCGATGCTGTGCGGTGCTGTGGTCGGCGCCGCACTCGTCCTCTACGTGCGCTCCGTCTATCCGCTGCTCATCGCTGTGGTGGTGCTGGTGCGCTCCGTCTATCCGCTGCTCATCGCTGTGGTGGTGCTGGCGGTGGTGGCGGCGACGAGCCGCGCACTGGGAAGGGCGGGATCAGTCTGGCTTCGCGTCGACGGCTGACGGAGCTCGAGTGGACACTCGGGTGATGGCGGTGATATCGAGATCCGCAGAATCTTCCATCGCTTCTCCGTAGAGCTCACGGGTCTCATCAACGAGCGGTGCACTGGCACCCTGCTCGTTGAAGGCACCGAGCGCGAGATCAAGGTCCTTGACGATGTCGCGCACGGCGAACATCGTCGGCGTGTGCTGGTCATGAAGGAACCCGCGCTCACGAGCCGCAAGGCCCGGTGCGAAACGGACCAGGATCGAGAACACCTGGGCGCGGTCGAGCCCGACCGCTGTTCCTGCGGCAAGCAACTCGGCTGCGGCGGCGCTGGTGATGCCCAGCATGCTGTTGGCCACGAGCTTTAACCGCTGCGCGCTGGCGCGGTCACCGACGTACAGAACATCGCCCAGGTGTTCCAGCACCGGACGCGCCTGCTCGGCGTCGGCTCGATCTCCGCCCGCAAGGATGAGCAGCTTTCCGCTCTCGATCGCCGGCACGCTGCCCACCACCGGAGCGTCGAGAAACCGTACGCCATTTGCCTGCGCCTCGCGGCCAATCTCCTCGGCGATATCTGGGCCTGCCGTGCTGGTGTCGACCACCAGCCTGCCGGCGGCGGCGCGCAGCACGCCGTCCTCGCCGAGGTAGACATCGCGCACAGCGGCGTCGTTGGTCAGACTGCTGATGACCACGTCCGCCTCGCGCACGGCGTCGGCCGGCGTTGCCGCCACGCGACCGATGTGCAATTCCTCGGCCCTGGCAGCCGAACGGTTCCACAGCGTGATGTCGAATCCGGCGCTCGCCAGGCGCCGCGCCATCGCACCGCCCATCTTTCCGGTGCCGAGGATCGCAATCGTCGTCATCTCAGCGCTCCGGATCGCGATCCGGCGATATGAGCGCCGTCATGCACATCCCCGGAGTCGTGGCCCAGCGCACGACTTCGCGCACTCCGAAGCCGGTCTGCGCTGCGCTCCAGTTGGGCGCGCTCGTCGTCCGACATCGACGGGTCGAGGACGCGAACCACGCCACCCCGGCCGACGACGCTGGGCAGCGCCAGCGTGGCGCCGTAGGCCGCGTGGTACGCGGCCACCGGGAAGACGCTTCGCTCGTCGCGGAGGATCGCTTCGGTCAACCGCGCACACACGATGCCGATCCCGTACTGGCTCGCGTTGTTGCCCTCGATGATGGTGATGTTCGCGAACCGGACATCACGTTCGACGGCTTCGCGAACCTGTTCGAAAGGCTCGCCGCACTGCCGGCACGCGTCCGTGATCGGCACGCCAGCCACCGTGGCAGACGACCACAACAGGACTTCCGAGGTGCCGTGCTCACCAACCGCAATCGCATCGACCGAGGCAGCATTCACGCTGAGACGCTCGCCGAGATGCACACGGAACCGCAGGCTGTCGATCACCGTGCCCGTGCTCAACACCCGGTCGTGCTGCGCGAGTTCTCGCGTGAGATCGGCGAGCGGGTCTGGCGGATCGGTGACGACCATGAGGACCGCATCCGGCGCCGCCGCAACCAGCTGGGGCACGATCTCCCTGTAGATCGATCCGTTGGCGTCGAGGAGCCTGAGCCGGCCCTCCGTATCGTTTCGATCGGTCGCACCCCCGGCCTTCTCATTCATCCCAGCCGTGATCAGGACGAGGTCTGCGCCCTCGAGATCCTCGTAGGAGCCGTCGCGGATGTCAGCCGTCGGCGAGACCGGGCTGCCGTACCGCATGTCCAATGCCACGGCCTTCGCGCGCGACCGCGTGATGTCGACCAGGACAATCTCTCGTGCGGAGCCTCGCTGGCCGAGCGCCATCGCACAGGCGGCGCCGACTGCACCGGCGCCGATGATCCCTACTTTCACCGCCATTCCTCCGCGCAGCTTGCCAGCCTCCAAGCTTAGCCGGGTGTCCCGGCCGGTCGCATGACCGGGACCTGAGGAGGGCGTCGGTTCCGAACCAGATCCGGCCGCCCGGGAACGAGCGGCTCAACGCCAGGTCATGCGGGGACACCCACTGGAGCGGTCAGGCCGAACGGGCGTCTGTCACTCGCTGCTCATCTGCAGGCCGGAGGTGGAGGACGAACCTGCTGCCAACTGCGCCCGGGCGGTCGTCCAACGTGAGGTCGCCACCCATCTCGCGGGCCAGTGTCCGACTGATAAAAAGGCCCAATCCACTCCCGATCTCTGTTGACCCATCGTCGCGAGCGAAAGGTTCGAAGAGGTGCACGCGGCGCTCTTCCGGGATGCCGGCACCTGAGTCCTCGACAGCGACCTGAAGACCGTCCGCATCCTCGACGCGCAGCACCACGCGGCGACCTTTGCCCGAGTACACCAGCGCGTTATTGATCAGGTTGTCCAGAATTCGCAGCGTTCGATCCTGGTCACCTTGAGCAACGGCCGACGCGCTGCGCTCAGCATCGACGACAACACTGCCATGGAGCAGGCGAGCGCGCGGCTGCGCTCGTTTGGCTGCCGTCCGGGCGACCTCAGTGAGATTGATGTGGTCGTCGTGCATTCGAGTGGATTCGCTGCTATCGATGCGACGGAGCGCCAGAATGCCGTCTACGAGGACCCGAGCCTCCTCCAGCTTCAGGCTGAGCACCTCGAGCGGCGCGCTCCACTCCTCTGGTGCCAGTCCGAAGCTACCGTCCTTCAGCATCGAGAGATATCCGCTCGCGACCCCGAGTGGCGCTCGAAGATCGTGGACGATCTCCACGACCTCGTCGGGCAGCGATCGGACGACGTCAGCCACCGCTGTCTCCTCTCCAGAGATTCGAAGTCGCCTCGCGGGTCACCGACGGCACGGTCGCATACCTCAAAACCTTATATCAGCGCTATACACAAGTTGTACTCCAACGTACGCAGATCGGCAAGCGTCGTGCTCGGCTTTGGGTCAATTGGTACGTTGCGTAGGGAGGCGAGGCGCTCGACATTTTGGACAGACCTGTCTATCTTGTGGCCCTAGCAGATGAACCGACCGGTCTACTCAAAGGAGAGCGCCGTGAGCGCACCAAGCACCGTTCCAGCCACAGATATGGGCACTGCCCTGGTGACCGGAGCCACCTCAGGTATCGGCCGGGCGACCGCTCTCCGCCTCGCTCGCGACGGCTGGTCCGTCCTGGTGCATGGCCGAAACCCTGAGCNNGCGTGGTGCCGATGTGGTCCACGAGATCGAAGCAGCGGGTGGCCAGGCCCGGTTTGTGGCCGCCGACCTCAACGACCTAGCGTCCGTCCGAGCCCTGGTTGACGAGGTTGGGCCCGTCGATGTCCTCGTCAACAACGCCGGACGGTCGTGGTTCGGTCCCACGGCAGAGCTCGACGAGCCAACCTTCAACGACCTGTTCGACGGCAACGTGCGCGCGGCGTACTTTCTCGTTGCCGGGATTGCCCCAGGCATGGCCGAACGGTCCTCTGGAAGCATCATCAATGTGGCGAGCATGGCCGGGCAGATCGGTCTTGCCGGCGGTGCGGCCTACGGGGCCACGAAGGCGGCCCTGAGCTCCATGGCTCGGTCCTGGGCGGCGGAATTCAGCCCGCGCGGTGTCCGGGTGAATGCGGTGGCCGCCGGGCCGGTGTTCAGCACACCCGAGAAGAGCGAATTCATCGAGCAGCTGGGCGCAACCACGCCGCTCGGACGCGGAGCGCAGGTGGAGGAGATCGCCGAGGTGATCGCCTTCCTCGCCTCCGACAAGTCGAGCTATCTGACGGGGGCAACCATCGCCGCTGACGGCGGTCGAACCGCGGTGTGAACCCGTGAGCACCACCGCGCCGGCACAGATTCACCGTCGCGCCCCCGCTCGGGAGCGCCTCCTTGCTGCCGCCAACGAACTCTTCTACGCCGAGGGTATTCAGACGGTCGGCGTCGACCGGATCATCGAACGCGCTGGGGTGGCAAAAGCCTCGCTCTACAACATCTTCGGCAGCAAGGAAGCGCTCGTGGCCGCTTATCTGGCTACTCGACACGAGCGCACGACGAGTCGACTCGCCGAGGCGATCGAGAGGTTCGATGACCCGCGCGAGAAGATCCTTGCCGTGTTCGACGCACAGGCGCAGCAGCTCGAGCAGCCGGACTTCAATGGTTGCGCCTTCATGGCCGCGTCCACCGAGGCACCGCCTGGCGGTCTCGTGGAGCATGCCGCCGAGGAGTTCCGAGCCTGGATCCGAAACATGTTCACGACTCTGGCCGAGCGAGCCGGCGCTCCTGATCCCGTCACGCTTGGGCGCCAGTTCCATCTTTTGTATGACGGCGCTGGAGTCGCCGCCCGCATGGACCACCGCGACCCTGGAATTGCGCGGTCAGTCCGGGACGCCGCAGCGTTACTGCTGGATGCCGCGTTGACCGACGGCACGTAGAGGTCGGGCATTCACCGACAGACCGACGATCGCCGGCGTTGGGTCGACTCAGGAGCGCCGAACTGCCTTTCTACTGGTCGAGGCTGCCGATGAAGCGACGATCGCATCGATGGCTGCTGCGTTGGGCCGGTTGAGGCCGAGAATCTTTGCTTCGAGTTCCAGCGCGGCGTCCCCCGACCGCACCGTGAATCGCTGAACGACCTTTCCGCCGGCGGTCGAGACTTGGTACGACCCCCTGGGCAGTCGGCGCCAAATTGCTTGAGGACGAGGCGCTCCAAACAGAGGCGTCCGCGCTTCCAAGAGGACAAGCTCGGTCTTGGTGAGTGCCACGAGGAGTTGCCTGGGTGGCTTGTCCTCATCGGCGATTGCGGCCGAATGTCTTGCGGCGCCAACTATCGAGGAAGCCGCGCCGCGGAGCCCGCCGATCGCTGTGCGCCTGGCCACGCTGCGCATGAATCCGCCCTTGGGCAGTGCGAAGAGGGCTGCTTCAACATCATCCTGCAGGAGAGTCGAACTGCCTTCGACTGCCTGCTTCGGGCCGGCGGGTTCTATCCGATCGTTCATCTACAGGGACAGGGCTGCGAGAGCGGCGTTGACAATATGGCCGGGCAGCAGGTCGTGCAGACCGTACAATTCGTGGACTGACCCCGACTGACCGAATTGATCGACGCCCAGTGGTATGCACTGGACCCCAAGAGCCGACCCCAGCCACGCCATCGCGTGTGAGGCCGCATCGTGGACCGTGACCAGCGGGGCACGCTCGGCGGGGAATGCTGCTCGGAGCGACGCCGTTCGAGCCGGCGTCGACGCAGTGCGAACTCCATGTCTCAGTGTACGTTGCCAGTCAGAGTAGAGCCTGTCTGAACTGGTCACGTCGATGACATGAGCGGCGATGCCCTCATCGTGCAGTTCCGCTGCAGCAGCTATGACTTCCGGCATCACCGCACCGGAGCCAACCAGGCTGACGACAGGTGCTCCGGTAAGCGCCAACCCAGACGCATCCACGAGTCGATACGCGCCGGCGATCACCAGACGACGGAGTTCGACATCGCCAATCCTCTTTTTCGCGTCAACGAACGGTGTCTGATCGATCGGCCTGGTGCTGAGGCGGAAGTAGTAAGCGCCGTCCTCTGACGCTGCGGTGGTCGGATCCGCCGAGGAACCGATCCGTGCCAGGGCATCACACAAGAGCCAGTCCAACGCCACCGCGTACGACGGCTCGACGAATGTCGTGTTGGGCAGCTCGATCCCAATCGAGGGCGTGATGATCGATTGGTGCGCGCCACCTTCGGGAGCGAGCGTGATCCCAGAAGGTGTCCCGGCGATGACGAATCGCGCTCCCGAGTACACGGCATGTATGAATGCATCGAGCCCTCGACACACGAACGGGTCGTACACAGTTCCCACTGCGAGCAGTGGCTGCTCCGAGAGATCCCACGCCAAGCCCAGCTGGCCGAGAAGACTGAAGAGATTCATCTCCGAGATACCGAGCTCGATATGCTGACCCGTCGGATTCTGAATCCACTTGAAGAGCGAGTCCGGATTCCAGACCCTGTGGTCATTCGGAGAGAAGATGCCGGTCCGATTGATGAATCCGGCGAGATTCGTCGAGGTGGCAACATCGGGGGCAACGGTCACCAGATACGGCTTGACCTCTGGGTCACGGGACAGCTCAATGAGGATTTGGCCGAAGGTCTCCTGCGTTGAGATCGGTCGCGAGTCCACGATGCCGCTTGCCGAAGGGAGAGCGATCGCGGGCCCCGAGGAGCGCACCGGCCGCGACAAGTGCTCCGCCCGCCGCGTGACCAGGATGCCCGCGGGACTGCCAGGCTCAAACGAATCCCACTCCGTTTCCAACGAAAGCCCAACGGAGTCGCGCAGACGGTCGATCTGTTCGGTCGTCAACAGCGCAGAGTGGTTGCGGGGATTGCCGGCGAGGGGAAGGCCCCAGCCCTTGATCGTGTAGGCGAAAATCACGCTCGGCCGGTCCGTCACCATGTCGCACTCTTGCAGCGCTTCCAGGAGGGCGACGAGGTCGTGGCCACCAAGGTCTTGAAGGAGCGGTGGCAAGTCGTCGTCGCCTACTCCAGCCAGCGCAGCCTGCACCTGCGATGGCGCCCCGTCGATGAAGCGCTCTCGCAGTTCGTCACCGCTCAGGCCGAACACGGACTGGTATTGCTCGTTGGACATACTGTCCATCCACTGGCGAAGCGCGTCGCCGTGCGGCCCGCTGAATTGCTCACGCAGGCGATGTCCGTATTTCACCTCGCAAACGTGCCAGCCGGCGGCCTCGAACTGCTGCTCCCACTGGCGAGCACGCACCCCGGGGACCACGCGATCAAGGGACTGCCGGTTGAAGTCGATGATCCACAGAACGTCACCAAGTCCTTCGGTAGCCGGGTCGGCGATCGCTTCCCAGATATTGCCTTCGTCGAGCTCGGCGTCGCCGATGAGCGCGACGAACCGAGATCGCGGTCGCGCCCCAAAATGGGCGTCGACATAGCGGCGGGTCACCGCTGCGAAAAGTGGAGCGGCAGCGCCATGTCCCACCGATCCCGTGGAGAAGTCGACGTAGAGCGCATCGGGATCCTTCGTCCGGCTTGGATAGGCCTGAAGGCCCCCAAATCCCCGAAGCCTCGTCAGTTGCGTGCGGTCGAGGTTGCCAAGCAGGTACTGGATGGCGTGGAAGACTGGTGAAGCATGTGGCTTGACGCTGACTCGGTCCTCGCGGTTGAGGTGAGCGAACCAGAGGGCCGTCATCACGCTGACCAACGACGCACTCGAAGCCTGGTGGCCGCCGACCTTGACTCCATCGTGCGCGTCGCGGTCGCGATTCGCACTATCGATCATGCGCGTCGCCAGCCAGAGCACTCGGCGCTGTATCGCGTCCAGATCCGCCAAGTCCGTCACCGTCTGCTTGGCCCTCCCGCCGATGGTGCGGTCGGCTCTATTCGGAGACGGCATGACGTGGGTCAATTGGGGCATCTCCACCGCACACGGCGGCTACGGCGCGTGCCTCGCTGGGCGCTTTGCCGTGCCGCCGTGGCGGTGAGAAGGATTGCCAGGTGCCCGAGGTGAACGCTGCGGGAGCAGCCTGATGATTGGACCGCTTCGTCCCAGGCCCTCAGGTTCTCAGGAACGCCGGTAGTTCGTCAGCGACTTCTGGATTCTCCGCCAGGTGTCGCGTGCGGAGGCGTTGTCCGATTGTCTTGTAATACACAGTCCAAATAATGAGCCAGAGTATGCCGGCGGCGACCGGAAGTTCGCCTCCGTTCAACCCGAGAAGCCCTGGTGTGTTCTGAAAGAGGGGCGCGATTATCGCGAGCAAGACGCACGCCATGCAAAAGATTGGGGTGATCGGGTACAGCGGGACCTTCCACTTGAGCCGCCTCACCCTCTCTTTCCCGAGACGTCGGCGCCACATTATCTGCATCAAGGGAATGATGAACCACGCCCAGAGGAATCCGAGAGTGGTCACGCTACCAAGGAGCACAAAGGCGTTTGTCGGTGATACGACATCGAGAAGCACGCACAGATACATCGCGGAGACGCACACGATGGTCGCCAGGATGGGCACCTTCCTTGTGGGATGGAGCCTCGCAAATACCTTCGGGAAGTAGCCATCGCGGGACAGAGAGAAGAGCAAGCGCGAAGACACATAGATCGCAGCGTCGATCGCTGAGATCGAAGCGAGGACCAGGCCGAGTGTCAGGACCTTCGCGATGAACCCTTGGTGGATGCCGTTCATGGCGTCAATCAGTGGGCTGCTCGAGGTCCCCGCGACCTTCCACGACTGGAGGGCGAGCAACACGCCGATAACTCCGACAAAGATGGCTGTCACGATCGCGGCGCTTCCGATCAGAGCACGGGGAACATCCCGTTCCGGATGCACGGATTCCTCAGAGCTCACGGAGATCAGTTCACACCCCGTGTAGGCATATATGACAAGGAGGAATGACGTGAATATCCCGGCTGCCCCCAATGGAAGGAAGCCACCTTGACTCACGTATTGACTGAATCCGACGGCGGGAATGCCGATTCCTATGATGCCCGCCAAGCCCACGATGGCGAAGAGCGTCAAGGTCGCTATCTTGAGACCAGACAGAGTGAACTCGTAGTTCCCCATGGTCAAAACGCCGACCAGGTTGATGGCGCCGTCGATAATGAAGATGACGAGCGCGATGAGCCAGATGGGATAGGGGTGAAAGATTGCGAACGTTCGTAGGTATGTTGCTACGGCGATGCCCTCGGCCCCCAGTCCGGGTATCCAAGCCAGCCAATAGTTCCATGCCGTCAAGAATCCCACCAGGGGCCCGAACATGTTCCCGGCGNNAACCCTGATGCCGTGTATCCGTGAACCGAAAGCTCGGCCAGGCACGACATGACCGCCATGGTGAGCAGTCCACCGAGGAGATACGTGATGATGACGCCGGGGCCGGCGAGTGCGATGGTTGCACCCGAGGCAAGATAAAACCCCGAAGCGATCGTGCCGCCGACGGCAATGAAGATCAAATGACGGACGTGGAGTGCTTTATGAAGCGATTGGCTCCCGTCGGGCGGGCTTGTGGCCATGTCTGTCTCCCTGGCAGCTGTTCCTATTAATCCAGCGCGTGATCGCCTCACGTGAGCTGGGATTCAAATCCGGAAACCGCGGGTGGCTCCAACCTCCGTCCAACCGGTATGTTACATGTGGTACGCGACGGTAACCCCGGGCCTTACGCCTTGTCAACCGTTTGTTTGCCCAAGGTGTTGCTCGGTGGACTTGGGCGTCGCGCCCGTGCTGGATGATGCCGGCCAAACGGACCAATCGCACCCAGGATTCCGCCGCGGTTGGCGGTCAACTGGCATACTACGTGTAACATCCGGGACTCGGAACTCTGTCGCAGCCGAAGTCACTCAGAGCAGCCAGAGAAGGAGACGACGTTGAGCGAGCCTACCGCGGACACGAGAGAGTACCTCAAACCCTCGGGGGTCGCAGAGCCCAGCCAACCCTATACCCACGCTATCCGGGTTGGAAAGACCGTTTACCTCTCGGGACAGGTCCCCATCGACGCAAACGGCGACGTCGTGGGGCCAGGCGATCCAACCCGGCAGGCAGAACAGTGCTGGCGGAATGTCGAACTGTGTCTGGCCGCGGCCGGAGCCACCCTCGCGGACATCGTGAAGGTCGTCTGCTTCTTCTCGGACATTCGACACGTCAAGTATGAGATCGAGGTGCGCCGGCGACTGTTTCCGAGCGGTCGCTACCCCGCGGTCTCGTTGATAGAGGCTGCCAAGGTCGGCTCCACAAAGGACAACATCCTCATGGAAATCGACGTCACGGCGGTCCTGCCGTGACTGGGAGTCGCGTCGGTCGCTTCGCCGGCGCCTCTCAATGACCGTCGAGGCTGCCGCATTCGAGCGCAGAGATCCGATCCGGTTCGAAGTCCTGCGCAACGCGCTCACCGCGATCAGTGACGAGATGGCACTCGCCGTGCAGCGAGCTGCCTACTCGACGAACGTGAAGACCCGACTCGACTTCTCGTGCGCCGTCCTTGATGGGCATGCCCGCGTTATTGCGCAGTCATTCTCACAGCCCAATCATCTCGCCTCGCTCGTCTACTTCGTCCCGAGAATTCTCGCCGAATACGGCCGCGACCGGCTGCGTCCTGGGGACGGAATCCTCTGCAACGACGGTCACCGCGGCGGCGTTCACCTCAACGATGTGTGCCTCGTCGTCCCCATCTTTGTCGACGAGGAGATCATCGGATTCGCTTCGATAATGTGCCATCACGTCGACGTCGGCGGGGGCACGCCCGGCAGTATCGGCCTCTCGCGGGAGATCTTCCAGGAGGGAGTCATCATCCCTCCCGTGCAGTTCTTGCGAGAGGGCGAGATCTGTGACGATGTGTTCAAGCTGATCTTGAACAATGTGCGGTCACCGCGTGAGACCGGTGGCGACCTCCGAGCCCAGGTTGCGGGTGTGAACATAGCCATCCGTCGGCTGACTGAGATGGTTGAGAAGCACGGCCTGGGAACGATCGTCGACGCGATGAATGGGTTGCTCGATTACACCGAGAGGCGAACTCGGGCGGCGCTCGCCAACATTCCACACGGCGTGTACGAAGCTGTTGGCTACATGGACAGCGATGGGTTCAACGACACGCCGGTGAAGGTCCAGGTCAAGATAACCGTCACCTCCGAGAAGGTAATCTATGACCTCACGGGGTCGGACGCGCAGGTGAAGGGACCGATCAACGCGACCTACGCGATGACCTTCTCGGATTGCGCGTACACCCTGCTTGTCTTGATGGGCTCCGACCTACCCGTCAACGATGGCTTTTACCGTGTGATCGAGCTGGTCGCGCCCGTCGGCAGTGTGGTCAATGCTCAGCATCCCGCTGCCATCGCCGCCGGCTGGGAGACAGCGTTCCGCGTTTGTGAAACGAGCTTCCGCGCGTTCGCGCACGCCGTGCCCGAGCGGCTGACAGCCGGGTCGAAGGGCTGCCTCTGCAACATCGGATTCGGTGGCATCGACCCGCGCACCGGCTCCTACTTCGCCTTCTACGAAGCGATGGCCGGAGGATACGGAGCACGCTTCTCGAAGGATGGGATCGACGCGATTCAACCACACGTCCAGAACACCGAGAACTCCCCGGTTGAGGAGACTGAGGCCAGCTACCCGATGCGGATCGTGAGATACGCGTTGATCCCCGACTCGGAAGGTGCCGGACAGCATCGGGGAGGCTTAGGGCTTCGTCGCGATTACACCTTTGAAGGCGAGGTGGTGTTTTCGGTCCTGGCGGATGCGGCGAAGTTCGCGCCGTGGGGCCTGGGCGGGGGCCTGTCGGCTCTTCCCGCACGATACGTGCGGAACCCCGAGACGCAACCACAAGAGTACGGATCCAAGCTGACCGTCGATCTGCAACCGGGCGAGGTCTTCAGCGTCCGGATGGGCGGCGGAGGTGGCTATGGGCCCCCGTGGGAGCGAGAACCCAGTCTCGTACTCGAGGACGTGTTAGGAGGCAAGGTCTCCCTCGAACGCAGCCAGAGTGTCTATGGAGTCGTCATTGACGCGGCTTCGCAGACCGTCGACGAACACGCCACGGAGGCCAACAGGCGTGCGATGCGCGAGCGGAATGCGGATGGTGGGGCCTCCGAACAATGACTGGGGCGTACCGGCTTGGGATTGACGTTGGCGGAACCTTCACGGACGGCGTGCTGATCGACGAGGCGAGCGGCGAAATCACAGTTGACAAGGTGCCTACAACGCCGGCACGCATCTCAGAAGGCTTCATGTCGCTCGTTGAACGTCTCACCAAGCGGTCGGATATCAGCCCCGGTGACCTCTCGTACCTCATCCACGCCACCACAACCGCGACCAACGCCGTGATCGAGGGAAGGGGCGCGCGCGCGGGCCTGTTGGTGACGGAGGGCTTCAGAGACGTGCTCGAGATCGGCCGCCAGGTTCGCCACGAGCTCTACAACCTGCAGACCGAGAAGCCCAAGCCGCTCATTCCTCGCCAGCGATGCCATGAGATTCCCGAGCGGCTCGACTACCGCGGTCAGACGCTCGTCGAACTCGACGAAGACGCGGTCGCCGCAGCCGTCTCGAGCCTACGCGCCGACAACGTGGAGTCGATCGCGGTGTGCTTTCTTCATTCGTACCAGAACCCGGCGCATGAGCGGCGGGCAGCGGCGATCATTCGCGGCCTCCATCCCGAAATCGCCGTATCCCTCTCCAGCGACATTGCTCCCGAGATCCGCGAATACTGGCGAGCGAGCACGGCGGTGATCAACGCGTACATCGCGCCTGTCATTCGCCGCTACCTCGAGTCGCTGCAAACTCGACTGCTCGACATGGGAGTGCGGTCCAAGCTCCACATCATGCAGTCCAATGGCGGGATCATGACCTCGGAAACAGCCATGGAGCGCCCGGTGTACATGGTCGAATCCGGTCCGGCGGCCGGCGTCGCGGCGGCCGCGTACTTCTCGAGTCTCATGGATCTCCGTAACGTGATCTCGTTCGACATGGGTGGAACGACCGCCAAGGCGGGCCTCATCCTCGACGGGGAACCCCAGGTGCGCTCCGAGTTCGAAGTCGGGGCAGGACCGTGGTCGGGAGCCGGCCTCGTCAAGGCCAGCGGCTACCCCATCCTCGGTTCGGTCATGGATCTCGTCGAGGTCGGCGCCGGAGGAGGCAGCCTGGCCTGGATAGACGCCGGTGGTTTGATGCGTGTCGGGCCTCAGAGTGCCGGAGCCGATCCGGGCCCGGCCTGCTACCAGAAGGGCGGCTTGCAACCCACGGTCACGGACGCGAATCTCGTTCTCGGGCGGATCAACCCCGACTACTTCCTCGGCGGCGAGATGCATCTCAGCGTTGAGGCGGCGTCCGAGGCTATCGCAACGCATGCTGCTCGACCTCTCGGCATGAGCATCGAAGAGGCCGCCATGGGAATCGTCGACATTGCCAATGTCATGATGCTTCGCGCAATGCGCCTGGTTTCGGTTCAGCGTGGATACGATCCGAGAGACTTCAGCTTGGTGGCCTTTGGCGGTGCTGGGCCGTTGCACGCTGATCGGCTGGCAGCTGAGCTCCGGATCCCGCTCGTGATGATCCCCCCCGACCCGGGAGTCACCTCTGCGCTCGGGATGGTCGTGAGCCACCTCCGTCGCGATTACCGAGCCACGCGCATCCAGTTGCTCGACACTCCTGATGTCGACGCGATCAACGAGATCTACGAGCGATTTGAGAGCGACGCCATCAAGGACCTGAGCGAAGATCGAATGGAACGACATCAGATCAAGCTCGATCGGTACATGGATGTCCGCTACGTTGGCCAATCCTGGAAGTTGCGGATCGGAGTTCCTACCGGCCAGCTGACCTCTCGTGAGCTCCCGGCTCTGCGCGTGTCTTTTGAGGCGCAGCACGAGCAGAGTTATGGGTACAGCGTCGCCGGTGAAGCTGTCGAGATCGTCAACGTAGGCGTGCTTGCCACCGGGATCATCCCCCGCCCGACTCTCCGGGACATCCCCCGTGGCACGCGTTCCGCCGACGCCGCCCAAAAAGCAGTTCGCCAGGTCTACTTCGGCGAGGTTCCCGGACACGTGGAGTGTCCGATCTTCGACCGGCAACAATTTATGGAGGGGAACGTGGTGCAGGGACCTTGCGTTATCGAGGAGCGAGACTCAACGATCCTCGTGCATCCGAGTCATCAGGTCGAGGTCGTTCGCCATGGGGCCCTTCTGCTGACCGAAGTGTCATAGCCAGATGTTGAAGCAGTAGTCTGATTCCACCGATGACCCTCGATCCCACGCCGGTCGCCCCTCCTCCATCTGGCCGCGTCATCGACTGCCGTTCCGACGCGATAACTCAACCCACCGAGGAAATGTGGGATGCGATGCACTCCGCCGAGGTGGGATGGGGCATGCAGGGCGAGGACGCCTCCCTGAATGCGTTGCAGGCGTATGCCGCGAGCATGGCGGGGATGGATGCGGCGCTGTATGTGCCGAGCGGAACGATGGGCAATCTGGTTGCGATGATGACGCACACCAATCGCGGCGACCACTTCATCGCGGAGGCGCAATCGCACGTCCTCTGGTCCGAGCAGTGGAGCTTCGCGTACGTGTGCGGCGCGGTTGCGAAACCCATCCAAGGGAGCCTCGGCGTGATGGCGCCGACTGACGTGGAAGCCGCTATTGAGGAACGGCGTTTCGGTCATCGACCGCCAATCCGGCTCCTCTGTCTCGAGAATACCCACAACATGGCCGGCGGAACGATCATCTCACTTGCCCAGATGGGGACGCTCTCCGCAGTTGCACGCGAGCACGGGATCTCCGTTCACCTCGACGGCGCACGCATCCTGAACGCGTGCGTGGCCGAAGATGTCGCCCTTCCTCGGTTCGCGAGGGAGTGTGATACGTTGACCCTCAATCTGAACAAGGGACTGAGCGCGCCCGAAGGCGCGCTGGTCTGCGGCACAGAACAACTGGTTGACGAGGCTCGTATCAACCTGAAGCGGCTCGGCGGCTGGAGCGCAACGGGGAAGGCCGGGCCCCAGGCCGCAGCAGGGCTTGTTGCACTGCAGACGATGATCCCACAGCTGCGTGAGGACAACCGGCGCGCTGGAGTCCTCGCCCGAGGGCTGGCGGAACTCGAACGGATTCACATCGACCTGGCGACCGTCCAGACGAACATTGTCATGGTCCGACTCGACGAATCTTTCATGTCCACGCAGAGATTCCTCAACGAATTGGGTCTCGCGGGTGTGCGAGCGTATTACTACCTGCCCGACACCGTCCGATTCGTCCTCCACCGTCATATCACCGATGACGACGTCGCCCGCGTTATTGATGTGGTCCGAGATCTGGTGTCGCGCGCCTGAGGTCAGGCCACCGCTTCAGGGTTGACGATCGCCTCAGGAGCATTGCCGGAGCACACCGCCAGCAGATTGCGCACCGCCATCTCGGCCATGCTCTGCCGAGTTTCCATGGTTGCACTCGCAATGTGTGGGGTGATGATCACGTTCGGAAGCCTCAGGAGAGGGCTGTCCAGGGGCGGGGGCTCGCTCTGCGTCACGTCGAGTCCAGCTCCGGCGATGCGCCGGCCGCGCAGCGCCTCGATCAGCGCATCCTCGTCCACCACCGCACCACGCGACACGTTGATCAGGTAGGCCGAATCCTTCATGAGGTCGAATTCGGCACGCCCCACAGAACCCCTCGTCTCGGGATTCAGGTCAACGTGCAGCGTGAGGAAGTCCGCGCGCCTGAAGAGCTCGGAACGACCCACGTACTCCATTCGAACGTCTGTGGTCGCACTCGGCAGGGCGCCGCTTCGCTTGTGGTACATGACCTGCATACCGAAGCCGTCTGATGCGAGCCGAGCGACGGCCCGCCCGGTCCGGCCCATACCGAGCACACCGAGCGCCTTGCCCCGCAAATCGTTGCCGAAGGGTGGCAGCTGCTCACCGCGTGACCAGATGCCGGTTTGGACCGCGCGCCAGTTGTCAATCGCTCGGCGGGCCAGCGACAGAATGAGCAGCATGGTGAACTCGGCCACGGCACCGTCCAACACGCCTGGGGTGTTGCAGACGACGACCTTCCTGGCCGTTGCCTCGTTGACATCGATGTGGTCGACCCCCACCGATACCGTCGAAACAACCTTCAGGTGCGGAGCTGACGACAGTATCCCGGCAGATATCCGACGAGTGTTGCTCGCGAGAATTCCAGTCGCATCGGCGATCTGATCGTTCAACCGAGGGTCGTCCAAGGCTTGGGCGTCGTCGACCTGGACGACCCGGCCCGCCGCGCGAAGCATTCCGAGCAGACTGTCGGACACGGGCGCAGCCACGATGATAGTCGGTGCCATCTTCACTCCCACGCGCTACCGCACCCTCATCGGCTGCGGAGGACGGACCAGCGGGAAGTCGGTGCGCCACGCCTGGGTTGCCTCGGTCGGGATCTCTGCGGCGACCCACCCTGGATGGGAGCCTACGGAGCCCAGTGTTTCGCCCATTGCATCGAGGACGACCGACTCGCCCGCAAGGTCCACCCCGTGGCATGGGCCGACCCCATTGCATCCCACGAGCGGGGTCTGCGCATCCAGTGCACGAGCTCTGGTGAGAACCTTCCAGTGATCTCGCCTGAGCGACGGCCATGCGGCCGGGACCACGATAACGTCCGCTCCGAGCTCGCGCAGTCCCAGAAACTGCTCGGGAAAACGCAGATCAAAGCATGTGGCGAAGCCGATCTTTCCGATCGGTGTGGTGGTGACAACCAGCCGGCTGCCCGGTGTCAGGAGTTCTCGCTCGCGTGAGGCGAATCCGAAGAGGTGGATCTTGCGGTACGAGTCGAGAATTTCCCCATCGGGACCGATCAGCGCCACAGTGTTGAAGGTCGACCCATCGTCGCGTTCGAGGATGCTTCCGGCAACTATGTGGACTCCACGCTCCTTGGCGACGTCGGCGACCGCTCGTACGGAAGACTCACGAAGGGGGCGACCAGTCTCCTGGTAGGAGTCGTAGTCGAAGAACCCGACGTCCCAGAGTTCCGGGAGAACCAGCAGATCCGCGGGAGGCGCATCATGAATCAGAGCGATGACGCGGTCCACTCGCTGGGGTAGGGACTCACCGACTGGGTAGTCAAGCTGTAGGGCCGCGACGTACATGCCGTTTTCAGAGACCGTGCCGCCGGCAGAGCTGATGCTGCCGGTTGAATGTGAACGGCCTCACCTGATCGGGCCATCTTCCTGCCTCGATCGCCGTGCTCCACCCTTCGCTCACGAGCACCTCAGGGCCGCTCAGCGCAAAGAGGGCATGGTACTTCGGTCGATTCAACTCGGTCTCTTGCAGCCTGCCACCGATCGACATGACAAGTCTCGCGCTCTCGTATCGAGCGACGCTGAGGACACCCGGCACCGCGGAGAGATAGCGCACGTGTTCCTCATCGTAGACCTCGTTGAAGAGTGCCTCCTTCTCGGGTGCTACATCCATGCTCGCGATGAAGAGGAAGGGCGCACCCACGTCAACAGGGCGATCGTCAGCCGTCGTTTCCATGCCGCTCCTCCAGATGGGGGTCAACTCAGTAGCCGAGTCCTGCATCAACGACGCCGAGCAACGGATCGCCGTTGAGGTACCGTCGGACGTTCTCCCTGACCAGCCGCGAGAGTGGTTGACGTTCGAGATTGGGCGGGTTGGCCACGTGCGGCGTGATGATGCAGTTGTCCAACTGCCAGAGCGGATGGTCCACCGGCAGTGGCTCAGGATCGGTGACATCCAGTCCTGCGCCACCGATCCACCCTTCTCGAAGGGCTCGAGTCAGGTCCTCGGTTACGACCAGCTTCCCGCGGCCGACGTTGATCAGCCATGCGTCGTCACGCATGGCTCTCAGCTGGCGTTCGCCGATGACCGCGGCGGTCTCAGCTGTCAAAGGCAGCGCCAGCACCACCAAGGCCGCATCTCTCAGCGCCTCAGTCAGCTCGCTCAGGGAGAGGACCCTCTCGACGCCATCCATCGCCACTGGATGACGTCGGACGACGGTCGTGCGCACACGGAATGGCAACAGCAACCGCAGGAGTGCGGCAGCGATTCCGCCGCCACCGAGAATCGTGACGTTCGCATCGAAAAGGGTGATGGCGTCCTGTCGATTCCACGCCGCCGTCCGAAGCCCTGAGGAAAGATGTCGCAAACCCGCGATCGAGAGTCCCAAGACGTGCTCGGCGACGTGGTCGTCGAAGATTCCCTTGGCCGCGGTCCACATCACCGAGTCGTCGATGGCCGCCCGATACCGATCAACACCCGCGGATGGAAGTTGCACCCACCGCAGGTGCCGAGCCTGCTGCATCGCGAGCCTCAGGTCGGCCACGCTACCGCCACCCCAAATCAGACCTTCAGCTTCGTCGACTGAGTCGATCCGCCCTCCCCCGGCAACCACCGCATCGCGCAGCCAGGAAGCGTCTTCGAGTGGGGCGACGGTGAAGCCAGGATGCCGGCGACCGCTCTCAGTCACCAGGGTTCGCATCCCCCGGTCCCCGCACCGAATTTCGAAGGATCCCCAACCCTTCGATCGCGCACTCGACGATATCGCCCTGAGTGATCACGGTGGCTCCGGGCGTGCCTGTTGAGATGACATCACCCGGGTAGAAGGGCATGACCTGTGAATGGAAACTGATCAGATACGGGATTGAGAAGATCATGTCGGCGATCGTCGCCGAAGCCTCGATCTCGTGGTTGCGGACTGTCGAAATGCGGACGTCACTCAAGCGGGGGAACAACGCGGATACCTCGTCCATGGTGATGAGCTCGGGGCCAAACGAGAAGAAGCCTGGAAAGTTCTTCGCCCGGGTCAGGAAGCGAGGATTCACCTGCAATATGTCCTCGGCTGTCTGGTCGAGGATGAGACACACGCCGGCGATGCACTGCAACGCCTCGCTCTCATCAACACCTCGGCATTCCCTTCCAAAGATCACGCCCAGCTCCGCTTCCGCGGTGACCCGTGTGCTCTGGTGGGGCAGGGTGATCACGTCCCCGTACCCGATAACCGTGTGCTCGCCCTTCAGAAACGACGCCGGCTCGGTCGGCACGGAAGCCGACAGGTCCGCCGCGTGCGCTCGGTAATTCAAGCCAATGCCGAGGATCTTTCGCGGCCGGCGATACAGCGGCCGGTACACTGCATCGGCGAAGGGGATCAACCGCTCACCCGGGAGCGACGCTGCTGCGCCGGCCAATCCACTCGGCAAACCCTCGTCGAGGGCTCTCAGCAGCGAGTTGGGCAGCGACGGGTCGATAACGCCAAACGGCGCGAAACCGCGGTCTGGAACCAGCACGGCGGGCTGCTCCCGACCGTCCACTTCGAGCGTTGAAATTCGCATTGCGTTATGGCAGTGCCAGCACCATTCCGCCATCGACGAGAATGCACTGGCCGGTGATGTACGCCGCGTGCTCCGAGGCCAGAAAAGCCGTCAGTCCGCCGATATCGCTTGACTGGCCGTAGTGCCCCATGGGGATGGATCGCTCAGAGTTCGCGCGCACTTCTTCTGTCGTCAGCCCCTCCCGGCGCGCCCTGTCCTGGTCCAGGCCACGCACCCGATCGGTCTCTATTCGGCCGGGGCACACCATATTGACCGTGATCCCCTCGGGGGCGAGCTCTGCTGCCAGCGTCTTGACGACACCAACCAACGCAGGCCGAAACGCATTGGACAGTGCGAGGTTGGGAATGGGGGCGCGGGCGCTGGACGAACCCAGCACGATGATCCGTCCGTATCGACCCACGCGCAGTCGGGGAATCGCGGCGCGGATTGCGGTGATCGCGCTCATCACAGTCAGCTCGAAGCCGGCACGCCAGTCATCGTCCCCCAGGGTGGTGAACGCGCCGGGCTTCGGCCCACCGGCGTTGACCACGAGGACATCCAGGCGCCCGAAGGCCTGGTCCACGACGTCGAACACCGCGCCAAGCTCGTCGAGCCGACTCACATCGGCGGCGCTCCCGACGACGTCGCCCCCTTTCGCACGCATTTCGCGAACGGCGGCATCGACACCCTCCTGCCCGCGCGCGCAGATGGCGATGCGGAAGCCCGACGACATCAGCGCTTCAGCGCATCCGCGACCGATGCCTTTGCTCCCGGCCATGACGAGCGCGACCGGGGTCTCGACCTGGCCCATCATTCTAGGCGAACAAGCTTCGTCACCCGATCGATGGGCGCCACCTCGGCGAGGTACAGGTTCCCTCGCGAATCACCCCAGACACCATGGCCGCCGATTGGGACAGGCTTGCATCGACCGATCAGGACGCCCTCCGGGGAGTACATCGTCAATCGCGGAATCTGGTCCGTGACAAAGACGACTCCGCTCGGTTCGATGAATAGGTCCATCGGATGGTACAGATCGCGCCACTCAGACAGGAACTGCCCTTCGGCGTCGAAGACCTGAACCCGGTCA
Organism: Candidatus Dormiibacterota bacterium; assembly: GCA_003131685.1. Lineage (GTDB taxonomy): Bacteria > Chloroflexota > Dormibacteria > Aeolococcales > Aeolococcaceae > Palsa-851. The sequence goes on along the minus strand of PKWB01000142.1, from coordinate 60,187 downwards.
TTCTCACGATCGCAGACCAGAACGCGTCCGTTCCCGTCGATCCATATTCCATGCGGCGTGGTGAACTCACCCGGACCGGCTCCCGGGCGGCCCCACGAGCGGATCAACCGGTGGTCCGCATCAAAACAATGGACAACGGAGTTTGCGTATCCGTCGGCGACATAGAGGTGCCCATTCGCCGCATCGACGGCCACGTCCGCCGGGTGATTGAAGGGCGCCTGCAATTGCGGTCGCGTCGGATCACCGATGGACCAGAGTTCGCGTCCTGCGACGTCGAACGCGAGTATCCGGTGTCCATCGCGATCGACCAGGATGACCTCGTCATGGACAGTGATGAAGATGCCGTGTGCGTCAGCGATGCGACCCGTCCCCCACCCTCCCACGAACGCCCCTGTCGGGTCGAAAACCACGACTGGTGGGTCGCCACGCTGGAAGACGTAGACGCGATCCTGCGAATCCACGGCGACCTGGCTGACACCCGCGTGTCTGAAGTCGGGTGGAAGTTGCGCCCAGGTTCGGTCCACTCGATAGCGCCGCGGGCCGAGTGCGACGTAGATGTCTGAGGTCGGGGAGTGGACGCTCACTCGTCGGAGACCGTCGAGCGGTGCATGACGGTGGCGGTCGCCTGAGCGATCGGCCGGACGACGAGCTCATCGATATTCACGTGCGGTGGGCGAGAGACAACCCAGCGAACGCACTCGGCGACGTCCTCCGAAGTCAACGGCTGCACACCTTGGAAAGGTTTGCGTGCCCGTTCGGCATCGCCTTCGAATCGAGCCTCGTAGATCTCGGTGGCCGTCAAACCGGGCGCGATCTCCGTCACCCGGATCGGTTCTCCCAGCAGCTCCAGACGGAGCGTTCGCGTGATTGCTCGTGTGGCGTGCTTGGTACCCGTGTAACCACTCCCCCCGGGGTACACCTCGAACCCCGACGTCGAGCCCACGTTGACAATGTGACCGCCGGCGGATTGTCGAAGCAGTGGAAGGATTGAGCGCGTCATGCGCAAGAGGCCAAGTACGTTGACCTCCAGCATCTGCGCCCAGTCTTCATCTCGACCCTCTGCAACAGTGTCCTGGCGACGTGCGACGCCGGCGTTGTTGACCAGCACGTCGACGTGACCGTAACGCTCAGACACCGCCTGAACGAAGCGGACGACACTCTGTGGATCCGTGACGTCGAGGACGACCGCCGTAGCGGAGATGCCGTCGCACACCTCTGTCAACCGCTCTTTCCGCCGCGCACCCGCAACGACGTCGTAACCATCTGACGCAAGTGCCCGAACCGTCGCCGACCCGATGCCTGCGCTGGCTCCGGTGACAACTGCAACTAGCGACTCTGCCATCCGCCCAGCCCCCAAACGGTCAGGTGCCGATGGCTCGGTGGCATGTTACGTGCAATACTAGGACTGCCGGGTCCCGCTTGTCAAGAAGGCGCCTCGGCGACGTCGCGCCTGTTGGCCTGCCTGGCGCAATCTGGCATACTACGTGTCACGAATCGGATGCGCATGAGGGGATCCCATGGGATCAGAGACGATCAGTCCTGACACGGTACGCACCCTCGGCCGCGTGGCCGGCATCGATATCCCGGAAGAGGACCTGGCTCCGCTCGTCGAGGCGCTCACAACACACCTGGCCTCCGTGAATGCGCTCCCGACCATGGATGTCACGGACGTCGAGCCTCCGTTGATCTTTCGGGCCACCTGGGGTGAGTGAACTGACGTCCCTGAGCCTCGCGGAGGCGTCAGAGAAGCTTCGCCGGCGATCGGTTTCGGCAGTCGAATTGATGGAGGCCACGCTGACCCGCATCGACCTGACGGAGCCGCTCATTCACGCCTTCGCATGGCGTGACGGCGACCAGGCGATGGCCGAAGCGCGCAGGGCCGATTCGGCGCTCAGCGATGGATCCTCGCACGGCGCACTCCACGGTATTCCAATCGGCGTGAAGGATCTCCTCTACACACAAGGTATCCCCACGGAGGCGGGGTCGCGCGTGCTCGAGGGATTCCGCCCTCCCCACGATGCGACCGTTGTCACCAGACTCCGAGATGCGGGCGCGATCGTTGTCGGAAAGACCGTCACTCACGAGTTTGCGTATGGCCAGAACGTCCCCGAGACGCGCAACCCGTGGCAACTCGATTCATATCCCGGTGGCTCGAGCGCCGGATCGGGCGCAGCGGTCGCGGCCCGCTCGCTCTTTGCCGCGATCGGCACGGATACGGGCGGATCGGTGCGAACCCCGTCGGCTGTCAATGGGATCGTCGGCCTGAAGCCAACCTACGGCCGAGTGAGCCGCCAGGGCTGCATCCCGATGAGCTCGTCGCTCGATCACATCGGACCGATGACTCGAACCGTTGAAGACACCGCCCTGTTTCTCCAGGCGATCGCCGGGTTCGACGCCGGCGATCCGGGGAGCCTGACGGCCCCGGTCCCCGACTACGTCTCGGAACTGGGTGCCGGCATTCGAGGCATGCGGATCGGCATTGACGAGGGCTATTTTCTATACGATCAGGTTCAGGCTCCGGTTCGCGATGCTGTTGAGGCGGCGATCACGGTGCTCGTGTCGCTCGGCGCGGAGCGCGTCGACATCACCATCCCGGAGCTCGAATGGTCCACCACCGTTGGCAACGTCACGACTGAAGTGGACATGAGTACCTGGCACCGCCGGTTCCTGCGCTCGAAGCGCGACCTTTATGATCCCGGCACCCGACTCATGCTCGAGCTCGGAGAGCTCATCCCGGGTACGCATTACGTTCTCGCGCAACAGGTCCGCACACGCATTCGGGACGCGGTGCGGCGCACCTTCACGGAGCATCGGCTTGATGCGCTCCTCGGACCGACGATCCCGGTAACCGCTCCACGCCTCGACCAGCTGTCAGTCGACCTGGTGGATGAGAATACCGAGGGAGGGCTTTCAACGTTGGTGCATCACGAGTATCCCGCCAATATCACCGGACTGCCGGCGCTCAGCGTTCCGTGTGGCTTCTCTGACGCCGGGCTGCCAATCGGCTTCCAGGTGATCGGTCGACCCCTCGACGAGATGACACTGCTGCGGATCGGGCACGCCTACGAGGCGGTGACGCCGTGGCATACTCGCGAGCCGGATCTCAGTAGGTCGCTGCCCACGGGTGCAGCGCGATGATCGAGGGTACCGTGGGCGTTTCGACCAAGGCCTCCGACCGGCTTCGTCAATCGCTCAAGCCGTTTCCGCGGGTGGCGCTCGCTCCCCTTCCGACACCCCTCGAACCCCTGCCGCGGCTCGGCGACGCCATTGGTGACATCGAGCTGTACGTCAAACGGGACGACCTGACCGGGGTTGCGCTCGGCGGCAACAAGGTGCGCTATATGGAGTTCATCCTCGCTGAAGCGGTCCAGCGCGGTGCGACTGCAATTGTCTCCGGCTCCAATGCGCACGCCAACCTCCCCCGGCTGGTGGCGGCATCGTGCGCCCGGCTTGGCCTCACGTGTCACATGCTGCTTCGGGGTGATCCGCCAAGCCAGCTCGAGGGCAACCTGCTGATCTATGCACTCCTGGGTGGTCGGGCTCGATTCGTCGACGACGACGCCTACTACGGCGACTTCGCGCGGCTCGCCGGCGAGTGGACCGCGGAGCTCGAGGCCGCCGGTGATCGCGTCTACCTGTATGACGACGTCGATGCGACCTCGAGCAGTGTTTCGTTGGCGGCGCTCGGGTACGTCAGCGCTGCGCTCGAGGTGGAGGAGCAGTTTTCCACGCAGGGTTGGCAGCCTGATTACATCTACCTCTGCTCTGCGATGACCACACAGGCCGGGCTCGCGGTGGGCGCAAGAGCGCTCGGTTCGACCTCTCAGGTCGTTGGCGTTTCCGCCCGGGACAAGGGCGCATCGTCGACGATCGCAGGGATCGCCAGCCGCGCGGCGACGCTTCTCGAGCTCGACGTTCAATTCGAAACCGCCGATATCACCAATGTGGATGACTACATCGGCGCCTTGTACGGCCGCCCGACGCCCGAGTCGATGGAAGCGACAACGCTGGCCGCCCGAACCGAGGGTCTGCTGATCGATCCGATCTATACCGGAAAGGCATTGGCGGCTGTCATCGATCATGTCCGTCGCGGGCGAATCCCCAGCGGGAGTCGCGTTCTCTTCTGGCATACGGGCGGCACCCCCGCCCTGTTCGACCGTCCAATCGCAGAGATCATCGAGAAGCGTTGGAGCGTCAATCGCAGTTCGGGGTCCAATGGCTCCGGGGAGTGGAGTGCCTGACAGGCAATCTCGCCACCGCATGCCGCGGGTCCGACAGCGGACGTGATCGGATTCTCCGACGTGACGGTCGCCGCCACGCGTCTTCGAGAGCGGATCCGGACGACTCCCCTCTTCGAGGCAGGCATGCTCGAGGGCATTGCTGATCGGGGACTGATCGTCAAAGCAGAATGCCTGCAACGCAGCGGCTCGTTCAAGTACCGCGGGGCACTCAATGCGGTCCTGGCCGGAGTGCTGCGCAACGACAAGCGCGAGGTCCTCGCCGTGGCGGGTAATCACGCAATCGCCGTGGCGCTGGCAGCGCGCGAATGCGGTGTGCGTGCGACCGTCGTCATGCCGAAGGACGGCCGCCCGCTCAAGCGCTCCGCGGTGGAGTCATTGGGCGCAACCGTAGTCACCAGCGAGGTTGGGCAGGCCGATCGCGAGGAGGTCGTCAGCGATCTTCTCAAACGCGGCATGCGACTGATCAGCCCCGACGACCCAGACGTGATGGCCGGCGCCGGGACGCTCATGACGGAACTCTTCGAGCAGGTCGGGACGCCCTTGCCGAGCGTTGTTGTCGTTCCGATCGGAATGGGCGGCCTTGTCGCCGGCCTGACCATCGTGGCTCGGGAGTTGGCGCCCACGATGTCAATCATGTGTGGCGAGCCCGCACTGGCCGACGACGCGTACCGGTCCCTCCGGCACGGACGCCGAGTGACTCTCGATGAGACGCCGACCACGATCGCCGACGGTCTGCGTGCGGTCCATCTGGGCGATCGAGCCTGGCCGATCATCGCCGAATCGATGCCGCGCATCGTCCGGGTCACGGAGGAAGAGATCGTGAATGCGGTTTGGCTCTGCTGGACGCGCCTGAAGCTGCTAGTCGAGCCCAGCGGTGCCGTGGGCCTGGCGGCGTTGATCACGGATGAGGGCCGCGCTGTGACAAGCCGCACCGCCGAACACGAGACCAGGGTAGTCTGCCTGCTAACCGGCGGAAACACCGACCCAGTGGAGCTGGCGCCTCTGTTTGGAGCGGCGCGAGCGCGAGACTTGGCCGGTGCGCCGGGAGAACAGCGATCGCCCACTCGGGTGCCGTCGATCACGATCGAGCGGAGGTGAAGGACAGCGTGGCACACAAGGCTATGTCGGCCGGGCTGAGGGAGATGACCCCTCTGACGGAACAGGTCAGTCGCAAGCAGCAGGTGACCGATATCGTCCGCACGTCGATCGCCCTTGGCGAGCTGCTTCCGGGCAGCCTGCACTCGGTACGCGAGCTGGCTGAGCGGTTGGGCGTTTCGCGAACGCCGGTCCGCGAGGCGTTGATCGACCTCAGCTCGCGAGGCATGGTCCGCTTTGAGCGGAACCACGGCGTGCGGATATTGCAGACGTCACTCCATGACCTCGATGAGATCTTCGAGATTCGCCTCCTCCTCGAGGTTCCGGCAACCCGAAAGGCGGTGGCGCGTGTCGACGAATCCGGTATTCGCACACTCAGGGCCGCCTACCAGGCCATGGAGAAGGCTGCTACGGCCGGTGACGAGCAACGCATGTGGCGCCGGGACCGCGCCTTCCACCACACGTTACTCACCCTTTCGGGGAATCGGCGATTGGCCGATTACGTCGATTCGCTTCGCGACATGGTGCTCATCCGGGGAGAGACCACGGCCGGCCGGTTGCGTACGTTGGAGCAGATCGTCGACGACCACACACCGATCATCGACTGCGTCGTGAAAAAAGACGCCCGCGGTGCCGCGGCGGCAATGAAAGCGCATATCGAGACCACGTCGCTCCTCCTGATACGGCAGGATCCGGCTGCGCCGTGACCCTTGCCATCCGCGCGCGACGCCTCCTCGACGTGCGCACGGGCGGTTTCATAGAGAATCCGGTGGTCACGGTCGAGGGCGAACGGATCGCATCGGTCGGGTCGCCACCACCAGCCGGTGCGACCGTGCTGGATTGGGGCGATCGGATCCTCCTCCCCGGACTCATCGACGCGCATACGCACGTGCTCTTGCAGGGCAACCTGTCTCGCGCCGACTACCACCATCAGATCCTGCGCGAGTATCCAGCCCATCGGGTGGCGCGAGCCGTTCGATCGCTGGGAATTGCTCTTGGGCATGGATTCACGTTCCTGCGTGACCTCGAGACTGAGGGCGCGGGTTACGCTGACGTGGCACTTCGCGATGCAGTGTCGGAGGGAGTGCTCCCCGGGCCACGCATGCAGGTGGCCGGCCCGGCACTGTCCACAACTGGCACGTATCCGATCTTGCGGTACCGGCCGGATTGGGAATTCCCCGTTGGCGTGCAGATCGTTGACGGGGCGGACAGCGGGCGGCGCGCAGTTCGTCAGCAACTCTCGTACGGGACCGACTGGGTGAAGGTGTACGCGAACATGGGGGCCGGCCACGCCGTCACCGCTGACGGCTACATCGATTCGCCTTCGAACTTCACGCTCCCTGAGCTCAGCGCCGTCGTCGAAGAGTCGCATGCTCACGGCTCAAGGGTTGCCGCGCACGCCACCTCGGACCGCGGCATTCGCGTCGCCCTCGACGCCGGGGTCGACTCGATCGAGCACGGGTATTCGATCCGGCCGGAGGTGGCAGCCGAGATGGCGGCACGCGGCGTCTTCCTGTCACCAACCTTTACAGCCACCGACTACGTGGCGCAGGCCAGGGCCAAGGAGCGCGGTCTCGTCTGGTCCGAGGCTCCGAGAATTCAGGTGCGTTCTTTCGAGAACTGCCTCGCGGCCGGGGTGCGGATCGCGTTCGGTACCGACGTCGGGGGCTTTCCGTGGACGGACATCCATCAGGCCAAGGAGTTCACATTCCTGACGCGCTTTGGGATGTCGCCAATTGACGCGATCCGCAGCGCAACAGTTGTGAGCGCAGAGCTCTTACACGTGGAAGGAGAGGTCGGCATCATTGAGGCGGGCGCCTATGCCGATCTGATCGGAGTTCGCGACAATCCGCTGGACGATATCTCGGCGCTCGAACGAGTTGACAGGGTGATGAAAGGCGGCGTCGTCGTCCGCCAGCCGGCGCTGTAATCATCCGGGCTCCAGTGCAATCCACCGCCGGTGGCATGTTGTACACTACATACCTCCCGTAACTCGGCGATGCGCCGACAAATAAGGAGGACCGGGCATCAGCTCAACCGTCCAGTACGCGCCGCGGGGCATTATCGCGGCCGTCGTGACTCCTTTTCACGACGACGAATCCCTCGACGAGGGTCGCCTGGCCTCGCATCTCCAATTCCTGATCGACTCCGGCGTGCACGGAGTGATGGTGATCGGCGGCAGCGGAGAGTATGCCAACCTCACGCCAGCCGAGCGTGAACGCGTGGTTACCGTCACGATGCAGACCGTCGGAAAAGCGGTGCCGGTTATCGTAGGAGCTCTGGCGACGAGCACACGCGAGGTGCTCGACATCGGACTCCATGCCCAACGCGAAGGCGCGACAGCCCTGCTCGTGCTGCCCCCCTACTACATCAAGCCGTCAATGGATGGCGTCGTCCTTCACTTCGAGAAGGTTGCCCGCGAGACTGGACTGAACATCATCGCGTACAACAACCCCGGCCGCACCGGCTGGGCGATAACGGTCGAACAGCTTCGCACGATCGCGGATGTCCCCGGAGTCGTCGGATTGAAGGAGTGTGATCGCGACGTCGCATCAATATCCCTCAAGATCGCCGCTGTTGGTGAGCGGATCGCAATCCTCAGCGGAGACGACGACCTGGGCTTCGCAACGCTTCTGTCGGGATCGCCGGGAGCCATTTGGGCAAGCCCGAACCTCACGCCGCGGCTTTGCCTAGACCTTTATGCGGCATGTCAGCTCGGTGATGTTCCGGCGGCGCTTGCGCTGCACAATCGCCTGGTGCAAGTGGTGAGCGCGTGGTTCATCCCGAACCATCCCGGACCACTGAAAGAAGCCATGGCGCTGATCGGCCGGCCGGTTGGTCCGGCTCGACTGCCGCTCGCCCGAATGACATCCACCCAGCGCGACTCGCTCCAAGAGACCTTCCGTGCGTATGGACCGATCGAGTAGGAGGACTACAGATGGCCTGGGACCGCGCCTGCGATATCGTCCTGAACTCGGTCTTGAAGGTTAGACCGAACGAGAACCTAGTCATCGTTGCTGACGAGGCGAGCCAGTTGGTGGCCGAGGCACTGCACGACCGCGCGCGGGAAGCGCATCTCGATTCCACGCTCTGCTTGATGGGCAGACGCACCAAACCTGCGGAGGAGCCGCCCCCAGCCATCGCGGCCGCGATGCTGGCGGCAGACTGCGCGGTGCTCGCCACCACGCAATCGATCACCCACAGCCGTGCCCGCCATGCGGCCATGAACGCCGGCGTTCGGATCGCGAGCATGCCGGGCGCATCTGCGCGAATGTTCGAGGACGGCTCGCTCGAGGCCGACGTCAATCTCACCCAACCCCTCGGCCTGTGGATCGCCGAACAAATCACTGCAGCCGATGAAGCTCGGATCACGTCACCCCTCGGCACTGACCTCCGCATGTCAATCAAAGGTCGACGGGGCGGTGGCTCGTATGGTGTTGCCGATGTGGCGGGCGCATTCACCGTGACGCCGTGTCTCGAGTCGACGGTGGGACCCGTCGAGTGGACGGCCGAAGGGACATTGGTCGTGGACGGCGTGGTTGTGCCGGGTGGCATGGTGAAGCAACCGTTCGAGATCGTGTTTGAGAAAGGCACGGTGAAGCGCATTGGTGACGGCCCCGACGCGGAGGCCTTCAAGTCGATGATGGAGGGCTATGGCGACCCCAACGTCTTCCACGTCGCCGAACTGGGCATCGGGCTCAATCCTCGAGCCCAGATGGGCTTCGGCATCATGGCGGAGGACGAGGGTGTGTACGGCACCATTCACATCGGCCTCGGCGAAGGACGCTCGTTCGGTTCATCGATCACGGCCATCACCCACACTGACCTCGTCCTGCTCACCGGGCAGATCACCCTGGACGGCAAGGTCATTCTCGACCGGCGCGAGTTCGCATACACGCCGCCCACCGGTTGACTGGTCGTTGAAGTGGAAGCAATCGCGCTGCGCCGCGACCCCGTTGCCTGAGGGGGCCAGTGCTCACGCTCATCCGGGCGAGTTGGCTGCTCTCCGGTGATCCACCTGTCGCCCACCGCGAGGCAGCGGTGTTGGTCGACGGGTCGCGAATCACGGCAGTGTGGCATGGGGACGCGGTGAGCAACATCTCGATGCCGTCGGCGAACATCCGCGAGCTCCGTTTCTCAGACGCGTCGATTCTCCCGGGTCTGATCGACTGTCACGCGCATCTCACGTTCGCATTGTCCGGTAGATCCTACGAGGACTTCATGGAGCGCGAGACGGACGACATGATGGTTGAACGAGGGATGCAGAACAGCCGGGCTCACCTATCAGCGGGCGTCACGACCGTACGGGATTGTGGCGCCAGAAACAATGTCGCACGACGACTCCGTGATCTCTCGACCGCCCAACTGTTCGACTGTCCGCGCGTCCTCGTATGCGGAGCGCCGATCACACCGTCACGGGGTCATTTCTGGTTCTGCAATGGCGAGGCTGACGGACCCGACGGCGTGCGTCGACGGGCGCGAGCGCTCCTCAACGAGGGCGTGGACTTTCTCAAGGTGATGGCGAGTGGAGGCGGCACCGCCGGAACCGACTCCCGCCGCGCGGCGTATCGAGCCGACGAGATTGCTGTTGCAGTCGAGGAGGCGCACAGGGTGACGAAGCGCGTGGTCGCCCACTGCCTGTCCGCGGAGAGCATCGACGTCGCCCTCGAGGCGGGGGTGGACAGCATCGAGCACATCAATTTCATCCACCCCGATGGATCGCGCGAAATGAGCGATGCGACTGCCCATCGTATTGTGGATCGAGGAGTCTTCGTCACGCCCACGCTGCAGACCGGCTTCCGCCGTCTCGACCTCTTGCGCACGCTCGAGGCGCCCACAGCTGACGAGGTCCGTGAGATGGGCGAATTGGAGCTCAAGGTCAGCACCAAGCTTGAGTTCGTCCGGCGGCTGCACGGGCTCGGTGCGAAGATTGTCGCCGCAACAGACGCGGTGGATGACTTCGGCGACTACGCACTCGGACTTGAGTTGCTGGTCGATGCCGGCATGACCCCCGCTGAGGCGATCGGCGCGGGAACTCAACGCGCGGCGGAGGCAATCGGTCTCGGCGATTCAATCGGAGCGCTCTCCGCTGGTCGAATTGCCGACCTGATTGTTGTCGCGGGCGAGGCCACCGTTGATCTGAGTGGTTTACGGAGGCCTCGACTTGTCATGCGGGCCGGCCGCATCGTGAGTGACCCTGCCGAGGTGAACGAGTCGAAGTGAGCAAGATCGTACGAGTTGGCCTGGTTGGCTATGGTCGCGTGGGCCGGACGTTCGCCCAGCTCGTGCGTTCGCAACGTGAGGCTCTGTTGGCGTCCATTGAGGTTGACCCTCGCCTGGTCCTCATACGTCGCTCCGCAACGCAGGCCGAGCCAGGCGGTATGGTCGGCGACCTGGCCTGGACCGAGGCTGAACCCCTCTCCGACGCGGTAACTCGTCTTGGAATTGACGTCGTCGTCCAGGCCGTACCCAGCAGCGCCGCCCTGGTCCAGGCCGCCAGGGATCAGACCCTCGATGCGATGAGGTCTGGCGCGAACGTTGTCACGGCGACCAAGTCGCATTTGGTCGAATACTGGCCTGACCTCGGAGATGCTGCTATTGCTGCTGGACGAAGTCTCCGGATTTCGGCCGCGACAGGTGCGGCGCTGCCAGCCGCCGACCTGTGCCGGAGAGGTTTCCGGGCCTTTCCTTGTCGTTCGTTTCGGGCCTCGCTCAACGGCACAAGCAACTATGTCGTGGGTCAGTTGCGGCGCGGCCTCAGTCTCGACGATGCCATTGCCGAGGCAGTGGCGCGAGGGATATGCGAACCCAACCCGGTAGACGATATCAGCGGCCGCGATGCTGCCATGAAGCTCGTCCTGCTTGCGAATCTGCTGTGGCAACCACACCACCGGCTGTCGGATGTGGTGGTCGACCGTATCGACGGCGATGAGCTCCGTGAGTTGGTCGCCGAAGCGGAACGACAGGACCTCGTCCTCTGCTCGGTCGCCAAGGCCGACGGGGATACCAGCCCAGCTTTGCGCGTCGGCCACGCCATGCTTCCGCCGTCAGACCCCCTGGCACGGTTGCGCGGTGCGGAGAAGGCCGTCGAATTCGACCTGGGTCTTGGAGGGACCGCCATGGTCTCCGGCGGTGCATCCTCTCCAGAGGGTGCTGGTCTCGCGCTGCTCAAGGATGTGGCCAACCTGGCTACCGGCGACGGCGGGCTGGGTTTCGCCTAATGATCACCTGCGCGCGCGGCGCGCAGCGTCGCCGGCCATCGACGAAGTGTTCGGGCGATGGCCTCGCTCAGAGCTTGCGGTCCCGCTCCGGCCGCGTGCGGGGTCAGCACCATGCGCGGAGCGGTGAGCAACGTACTTGCGATGGGAAGCGGTTCGATGCGGAAAACATCCAGGCCCGCTCCCCCAAGGTGACCGCGAACGACCGAGGCCACCAACGCATCCTCATTGACAATCGCGCCACGAGACGTGTTGATGAGCAGGGCTCCCGGCTTCATCTGGGCGAGCTCATTGTCTCCGATGAGACCTTCGGTCTCAGGTGATTGGGGTACGTGAACTGACACCACGTCCGACTCGTGAAGCAACGCATCGAGCGATGCACTGTGGACTCTGAGACGCCGCTCCACGTCCGGCGGAAGAGGACGGCGCTTTGCATAACGGACGGTCATGCCAAAAGCTCGAGCCCGCCGAGCGACCTGGAGCGCGACCTCGCCAAATCCTATGAGCCCGAGGGCCTTCCCGTTGAGCACCGAGGTGCGGAGCCCCGCCCAGTCATAGACGAAATGCCGTTCATCCGTGACGATCGGTCCCACGTCCATCGGCGGGGCTTGCATCGCCGCCATGCCTGGAACGAGTTGCCTGGTGAGCGCGAGGAGCAGTGCCATGGTGTGATCTGCGACAGCTGCGGCGCTGGGGAGCAGCAGCGTCCGCAGAGGGATGCCGCGCCTGGCCAGCTCCTCCCCATCGATATTCATGGTGAGGACACCCAGCTTCTGAACACCGCGCAGGTGGGTTGCACGGCCGATCTGCTCCGACCGCAGCTCGAAGTTCTTCACCACCAACAGATCGCAATCACTCAGCTGGCGGGCGGCATCGTCCGGGTCAGCGGCGATGGCCAGTTCCCACCCCAACCGCTCGACGGCCGGTTGGAGTGCCGCCTCCACACCGGCAAACACGCCGTCGGTGATCAGGACGCGCAACCGTGGCCCTCTGCTCTCGCGCCTCAGGCGCGGCTGGCGGCCGGCAGCGGGACGACATTCATCGGAGGCTCAGCCCGAAGGAAGCGCCGGATCTCTTCCGCGCAGATCTCGGCTATTCGAACCAGGGCCTCGTGCGTCGAACCTCCAATATGCGGAGTGACGATGACATTCGGCAGCTCCCGAAGTGTGTCGCCATCGCCGGGCGGCTCGTCCTCCCGAACGTCAAGCGCCGCTCCACTCAGACGCCCGTCTCGCAGCGCCTTTTCAACCGCGCGCTCGTCGATAACGGGGCCGCGCGCCAAGTTCAGGAGGAAGGCGCCGGGCTTCATCGCGCGGACGCGTTCCGCATTGAGCAGGTGCACAGTGGACGGATCGAGCGGTGTGTGAAACGTGAGCACGTCGGCAGAGGAACAAACGTCATCGAGCGGCAACCACCGAATGCCGCGTTCAGCAAACTGCTCTGGTGTATAAGCCGGGTCATAGGCCACGACGTTCATGTCGAACGCAAGTGCGCGTCGAGCTACTCGACTCCCGACGTGACCCACGCCAACGATTCCCAGGGTCTTACCTGCGAGCTCCGCGCCACCTTGCCGCGCTTCGTTCCACTGCCCCGCTTTCGTTGCCGCAGCGATCGGCGCGAGATGGCGCATCATGCTCACAGCCAGCGTGATCGCCAGCTCGGCGACCCCGATCGCGTTGGCGCCCGGTGCATTTGTCACTGTGATCCCGAGATCTGCCGCGGCCTGGAGGTCGACCTCGTCGAAGCCCGCGCCGTGGACTGCAATGAGGCGAAGCTGAGGACACGCGCTCAGCAACCGACGTGACAGAGAGCCCGGACGGAACAGCACCGCAACCACATCCTGCATCTGCGCTGCCGTCGCGACGTCTTCCTCGCGTGTGAGTTCCCCGGTCGGCATTTCAATCATCCGGACGTCCGCGAGCTCCGCAAGCGCGCGACGAACGACGCCGTCCTCGACCGGAAAGGCCTCGTTGTAGGTGATCCCTACCACAGGAACCATATTGGATGTAGCGTACCACATGCCACTCTGACGCTGTATGCTAAGCCGAAGGCGAGCTTGAGGCTTGACGAAGTCGGCAGATGGGGCTCAGATGACCACACCCGGTGATCCTGCGATCGCGCAAAGGCCGGCAACGCAGCACCCCTCCGAGTACAGCGAGCGGCTGGGGCGCGACTTGGAGCGGTTGCTCGGCGAGGGCTCCATTCGACCCCTCGATCTCGCGGACGAATACCTGCACGACTCCACGGAAATGCAGAGCCTGCGCGGCCGCGCCGACGCTGTCGCGATGCCGGCCAACACGCAGCAGGTTGCAGAGCTGGTGGCATGGTGCTACGAACGCGGCATCCCGATCATTCCACGAGGCGGTGGCACCGGGTTTGCCGGCGGCGCAGTGCCAATTGACGGCGGCGTTGTCTGCTCACTCGAGCGACTCGCTCGCATCAGGGAATTCCAGCCTGAGTTGTGGCGAATGGAAGTGGATGCCGGCGTTGTGACATCACGAGTGCACCAGCTCGCGAGGCGAAATGGGCTCCTCTTCCCGCCTGATCCCGGAGCCAGCGACCAATCGCAAATCGGCGGCAACATCGCGTGCAACGCCGGTGGACCGCATGCCTTCAAATACGGAGTCACAGGCAAGTGGGTCTCGGGAATCGAGGTCGTGCTCGCCCATGGGACTGTCGCTCAACTCGGTGGGCCGTTGCGGAAGGACGTCGCCGGCTACGACCTCCTGTCTCTACTGGTCGGATCCGAAGGCACACTCGGAATCATCACNNTCGCCGGCTACGAGGATGTGAGCAAGGGCGTTCGCGCGGTTGCCGACATCTATGCATCGGGTCTCGGTCCCGCGGCAATCGAGTTCTTCGACCGCAATACGCTGGAGGCCACGCGAATGAACTTCCCGGGGGGCCTCCCCGCGAACACGAACTTCCTGCTCGTCGTGGAGGCCGACGGGACGGCAGGTGAAGCGCAGAACCTCAGCGACCAACTGCGCGAGACCCTCGGATCGACCGCTGTCTTTGTGAAGGAGGTTCAGAGTAACGAGACGGCACAACTCTGGCGCTGGCGCGCCGGAGTCTCGTTCGCGGTCTATGGACAACTCGGCGGAAAGATGAGCGAGGACATCGGGTTCCCAGTGGACAAGCTGGAGGAGGCAATCCTCATGGTTCAGGAGGTCGGCGACCGCCACGCACTCCGGACCTGCAGTTGGGGGCATGCCGGAGACGCGAACCTGCACGCCACATTCATGTTCGACGCCGCCTCGGATGCGCAGGTCGCCGTCGCCCGGACGGCCAGCCGGGAGCTCTTCGCACGCACGCTCGAGCTTGGCGGTACGGTTTCGGGAGAGCACGGCCTCGGCTGGGTAAAACGAGAGCAGTTCGATCTCCAGTTCTCACCAGAGGTGGCCGCCATCCAGCGACAGATCAAGCTGGCCTTCGACCCGAAGAACATCTTCAACCCCGGTAAGAAGCTGACCATCCCTTCCGCTCCCGCCGCTTGAGCGGCGGGGGCNNCAGAATGCACTCGACGCTGAACCAACCACGTGAGGACCAACGGAGGCACAGGCCATGGACGAAACAGCCGCAACGCCCGTTTCGGAGTTTATGCGCGGCTATGTGCGACTTGCCGGACTCGACTACTCAACGGAGCGACTGAGGGAATTGGAACCGGAGATCACCGCACTCTACGAGGATATGGCGAAGATGTGGACCACTCCCATCGGCGACGCTGAGCCCGCACTGAGCTTTGCCGTGGAGAAGATCTACACCCATGAATGACGACTCCCTGTGCGATGAGCCGCTGACCGGAATCGCGGAACTCATCAAGACTCGCAGAGTTTCCGCCGTCGAGGTCACCGAGGCAACGCTCGCGCGCATCGACCGTCTCGGGGCAACCTGCAACTGCTATATCACCGTGGCCGGTGATACGGCACGGAAGCATGCACATGCGCTTGATGAGCTCCTTGCTGCAGGTGTCCACCTGGGACCGCTGCATGGCATTCCGATTTCGCTCAAGGACAATATCGCCAGCGCGAACGTACGCACCACCGTCGGATCGGCGATCTTCAAGGACTGGGTGCCAGATCGAAACGCAACCGTGCTCGATCGACTCAACGCGGCGGGAGCGGTGATGATCGGGAAGGCGAATCTCTATGAGTTCGCGTTCGGCGCCCCACACCCTCTGTACGGAGCGACGGGCAACCCATGGAATCCTAGTCACGGTTGCGGGGGCTCGTCGAGTGGATCGGCTTCAGCCGTGGCGGCCGGGCTCTGCTACGGATCGCTCGGCACCGATACCGGCGGTTCGATCCGCATTCCCTCGGCCATGTGCGGAGTCGTCGGTTTCAAGCCAACGTACGGCCGCGTCAGCAGAGCCGGCGTGGTGCCACAGAGCGCGAATCTCGATCACGTCGGCCCTCTGGCACGCACCGTTCGTGACGCAGGAGTTATCTTCCAAGCCATATCGGGGGCGGATCGTGCAGACCCGACCGCGATCAATCGTCCTCCCGCCGACTTCGTTGCGCAGATTGACCTCGGTGTGGATGGGCTGCGGATCGGTGTCCTGGCGCCACAGCCCACCGAGCGACTTCAAGACGACGTACGCGCCTCGCTGAGTGCTGCCTATGCGACCCTGGCTGACGCGGGAGCGGAACTCGTCGACGTGACACTTCCCGATCTCACGGAGGTGCGCGCGGCCTGCTGGACGATCATGCGTGCTGAAGCGGCCGAGTACCATCGGCCGCACCTGCGCAGCAGACCCGAAGAATTGCATCCAGCCGTGCGGACACTCATCGAAGGCGGCGAGTTCATCCCAGCGACGGAGTATGTGCATGCGCAACGCGTGCGCAGCAAGGTCGCGGAAGACGTCCGTGCGGCGCTCTCCGGCATTGATGCGCTGCTCCTTCCTGCGCTCGCGATGGCGGCCTACCCGATCGGCCAGAAGACAGTTGATCTCGGTGGATTCGAGGAGGACGTCCTGAGCGCCATGACTCGCTACACACCGCTCTTCAATCTCACCGGCCATCCCGCGCTGGTCCTGCCGTGCGGTTTCAACCAAACGGGCATGCCCATATCGATGCAAATCGTCGGAAACGCCTTCGACGAGGCGATGGTACTTCGCGTCGCGCACGCCTATGAGAGTCTCACCGAGTGGCATCGTCGACGTCCGCCGATGGTTGCAGATCCAGCACTGAGTGCGGAGCCTGCGTTGCGCTAGGTTGTCGCGGCGAGATCCTTCACGACCGCGCCATTCTGCATCACAAACGCAACGTTCATGAGGCAGGAAACGTCCTCGAGCGGATCGCCCGTTACCGCGATCAGGTCGGCTTGGCTGCCCGGCCTGATCGCACCCACCACCCCAGTCAACCCGAGGACATCCGCCGCAACGATGGTCGCACTCCGGATCGCATCAAGAGGCGACAGACCGTGTGCCACGAGATGTCGAAATTCATTCGCCTGATTGATCTCCGTCCATGGAAACCCTCCCGCGTCGGTGCCGAAGGCAATCTTGACTCCCGCGGCCAGGCAGTTCTCAACCGACCGGCGCTGGACCCGCTGGACCTCGCCCCAGATCGGACCGCGCTCAGCGATGCGAGGCGGAGCCATGTAGTCGGTGGCGGTGAGCGTTGGACACAGGACAATGCCCCTATCGGCCATCTCTCGCGCCGCCTCAGGCCGAATCGAATAACCGTGCTCGATCGACTCGACGCCGGCGTCGATGGACATCCGCACACCGGTGTCCGATGTGGCGTGCGCCGCCACCCGAGCGCCTCGCGCGTGCGCCTCACTCACGATCGCGTCGAGCTCCTCACGCGTCCAGTTCGGCGCCGAATCGATGTAGCCGTCTGAGGTTGGTCGCTCGCCAGGCCCACGATTGACATACACCTTGATCCAGTCGACGCCATATGAGAGCTGCCTGCGCACGGTGACCCGGCATTCATCCGGGCCATCACAGATGCCGACGCCAGACGGAAATTGCCAGTCAGGGCGGAAGTGTGTGATCGGATACGATCCAGTCGGCGAGAGCGCCCACCCGGAGACCTGCAGCCGCGGCCCGACGATCACCCCCTCGCGAATCGCGTCGCGGATTGCAACGTCGTCGTAGCCTGCACCCTCGGTTTCGAGGTCGCGCATGGTTGTGAAACCGTGCTCAAGCGCAATACGCACCGCACGAACCGCGCGGACCACACGATGCGCTGGATACTCTTCAAGCAGCTGATGCTCGAAGTCCGGGATCGTCAGCGTCCCCTGGATGAGGATGTGTGTGTGAGCATCGATCAGGCCTGGCATAACGACTCGATCGCCGAGATCGATCACGCGGGCATCGGGCGGCACCGAATTGCCGATGGCTTTAACTCGGCCGCCCTCGATGACGAGCACTTGGTTCGTCTCGTAACGTCCCGTATGGACGTCGAGGATCCGCGCGGCGCGGATTGCGATTGATCGGTCGGAATCTGAAGGCGATATTTCGGTAGTCATGAGTCCCGAAATCCTAGCACCCCAGTGGCACACTACGTGTGACGTTCACGATGACTGATCGAACCGACGCATCCCAGGTGCGATGCACGAGCCCGCATTGGTCAACGGCCGATCACGCGCGCGTCGCCAAGCCCTTCGATCAACCGCGACAGACCTTCGTTGAGCCGATCGTAGCCAAGCGCGTACGAGACCCGGATGTGACCATTTCCGACCTCCCCGAACGCAGACCCGGGAACAACTGCCACGGATGCATGCTCCAGGAGGCGAAGGGCGAGGTCCGAGTCGTCTGACGTGATTGAGGACACGTCGATGAAGGCATAGAAAGCGCCCTCCATCGGCGAGGCGGAGCACGTGGTCAGCTCGGCGAGACGGGCCGCGACGAGCTGCCGGCGGCGATCGAACTCATCTCGCATCATGGCAACAGGCTCTTGCGGCCCCAGCAATGCGGCGACCGCTCCGGCTTGAGCGAATGAGTTCGGACATATCGTGGTGTATTGGATGACACGCACCAGTAAGTCGATGATCGGTTTGATCGCCGCCACATACCCAACTCGCCAGCCGGTCATCGAATAGGCCTTCGAGAAACCATTGACGACGATGGTCCGCTCCCGCATTCCCGGGAACGTCGCTATGGAAACATGCCGTGCACCACCGTACACGAGCTTCTCGTAGATCTCGTCAGAAACGACCAGCAGGTCGTGCCTCACAGCGAAAGCCGCGAGTTCAGCCATGTCGTGTTCGGGAATCACGCTCCCTGTTGGGTTATGTGGAGAGACCAAGACGAGGAGACGACTCTGCGGCGTGACGTACGGCTCCAGGTCAGCCACCGTGAGGTGATATCCATCTCCCTGTTGCAGCGGGACGGGAATGGCACGTGCCCCGGCCAGGGTTGCGCAGTGCATGTAGTTGAGGTACGCGGGAACCGGAATGAGCACGTCATCGCCTGGCCCGACCAAGGCGAGGAATATGGTTGCGATCGCCTCACTGACGCCATTCACGACCAGCAACTCGCCCTCCGGGTCGAAGCGCAAACCGTTGTCGTTTCTCAACTTCGCAGCAATTGCGCTGCGGAGCTCAGGGGTCCCAAAGTTAGACGTGTAGTGAACTTGGCCGGTGTCAAGAGCGGCTTTCGCCGCTTCCTTGATATGAGAAGGAGTATCGAAGTCAGGACGCCCGATGGTGAGCTGGACGATATCGCGTCCTTCGGCCTGCATGGCGGTGGCGGCTTGGAACAGCTTGCGAATACCGGAGTACGGAATCGAGTCCATGCGTTGGGCATGGAGAACTGTCTGAGGCACGTCTGTTGCTGTCATGTACGCGTGCTGTCGTTCGACCCCGCTACGTGTTCGACAATCTGCTTTGTCATCGGTGCGCAGTCGAGTTCCGCATCACGATCCATGGCTGTTTCGGTCCCATCGTATCGCACGAACATGACATCACCGGCCTTCGGCGTTGAGCCCGTTGTTACCGCGCCGCCGGCGAGTCGTCCGGATGCCATCGTCTGCCGTTCGAGCAGCGTCCTGCGCAGCAAAGGGATCCGACAGGAGCAACTTGCGCAGCAGACGGGTAAGCGTTTCACGCTCGGCCGAGGTGAGCGCGCCAAGAAGGTGCTCCTCGTTCGCCAGGTGCGCGACCACAGCCGCGTCGACGGTTTGTCGTCCTTCCCTGGTGAGAGCCACGAGCGTGCCCCGTCGGTCGCCAGGATCCGGAAGACGTTCGACCAGCCCCAGGGCTTCGACTCGATCGATCCGGTTGGTCATCGCGCCGGACGAGAGCACGACGGCGTCGACCAGGCGGGTCGGAGTCATCTGA
Source organism: Candidatus Dormiibacterota bacterium (assembly GCA_003131685.1). GTDB lineage: Bacteria > Chloroflexota > Dormibacteria > Aeolococcales > Aeolococcaceae > Palsa-851. The sequence goes on along the minus strand of PKWB01000142.1, from coordinate 40,347 downwards.
TACGGGGGGCCCGATCGGAGCAGTGCTGCCAGCACCTCGAACTCGCCGAAGGTGATGCCGTAGCGATCGAAGACCGCAGCGAAGCTTGCCGTCTGGAGCAGAAAGATCCGCGAGATTCGTTGCAGGACATGGGTCGCAGACACGTCAAGTTGCGGGCGCTCGCGATTCCATTGCTGGACGATCCGATCGATCGCATCTTCTTGCATACAGCGATTATACCTCGACGTGAAGATACTTGACAACGTACTACTTCCTAAAGTACCTTCACGTCGAAAGACTTACCCGTAGGGAGCAGTTGTGATGGCGACAGCGATTCGGACACTCACCACCCGGCAGTTGGGATCCACCGGCCTCGAACTCACGACGGTCGGACTGGGGGCCTGGGCGATCGGCGGCGGGGGTTGGGCACACGGCTGGGGACCACAGGACGATGCGGACTCCATCGCAGCCATCCTCCGCGCCATCGATCGCGGCGTGAATTGGATCGACACCGCAGCGATCTACGGCCTTGGTCATTCCGAGGAGGTCGTTGGCCGCGCCCTTCGTGAGATTCCCGCAGCGGAACGGCCGTTCGTGTTCACGAAAGGTGGCATGATTCGCGATCTCGCCAGGCCGTTCGACGAGCCGAAGCGTAACCTCAGGCCCGAGTCCATCCGACGTGAGGTCGAGGCGTCGCTCAAGCGCCTCGGTGTCGAGCGAATTGATCTGTATCAGCTTCACTGGCCCGACGAGACCGGCACTCCGATCGAAGAGTCCTGGGGTGAGATGGCGCGGCTCGTCGACGAGGGGAAGGTCCGTGCCGCCGGCCTCTCGAACTTTGGCGTCTCTCTCCTGGAGCGTGCCGAGGCAATTCGCCATGTGGATGCGGTGCAGCCTCCCTTCTCGCTGATCCGCCGTGCCTCCGGGGCTGACGTCATCCCCTGGGCGGCCGCGCACAGTACCGGGGTGATCGTGTACAGCCCGATGCAGTCGGGCATCCTCACCGACACCTTCTCGGCACGGCGCCTCGCGGCGATGGCAGACGACGACTGGCGTCATCGTTCCGCGGATTTTCTGGAGCCGAACCTGTCGCGCAATCTCGCCCTTCGCGACGCACTGCGGCCGGTGGCGTATCGAAACGGCACCTCGGTGTCGGCGGTGGCGGTGGCCTGGACGCTGGCATGGCCGGGAGTGACCGGCGCCATCGTGGGGGCGCGAGATCCAGCACAGGTCGATGGTTGGGTGGAAGCGGCAACGATCCGGTTTTCCGCGGAGGATCTCGGGGAGATCGTCCGCGCACTCGGCAGGACGAGGGCCGGGTCTGGGCTGCCGGAACCCGCGGTTCTCTCCGGCGCGTGTGCCTGGCAGGGAGCGGGGATGCCGGCGTGACCGCCATCCTGCCCGTTCTGATCACGGCGTTCCTGGCGTCATCGGTCGAGGCGATCGAGATGGTCACCATCGTGGTGGGGGTCGGTGCAACCCGGGGGTGGCGCTCCACCCTGTTGGGGGCGGCAGTCGGGTTCGTCGTGCTGGCGGTCGTTGTCGCCGTCTTCGGCCTCGCACTCAGCGCGATTCCGATCGCTCCACTGAGGCTCGTTATCGGGGCGCTGCTGCTGGTCTTCGGGTTGCAGTGGCTTCGAAAGGGCGTCGTGCGGGTCGCGGCTCGTGGATTCGCAGGCATGCAGGTCGACGCCAATCAGGAGACCGAGATGTGGACCGAGAAGGGCGTCGACTGGACCGCATTCGTCCTGTCCTTCAAGGGCGTGTTGCTGGAGGGACTCGAGGTCGCGTTCATCGTCGTCTCGGTGGGTGCGACCGCGGGCCAGCTGGGACCCGCCGTGGCCAGTGGTGCGGCCGCTCTCCTCGTGGTTGGTGCGATCGGCGCGGTCCTGTCACGTTTCGTGGCACGAATTCCGCGCAGCTTCCTGCAACTCGTCGTCGGCCTCCTCCTCACCACCTTCGGCTCCTTCTGGGCGACCGAGGGTCTCGGGGTGAGCTGGCCCGGAGGTGACGTGGCCATCCTCGGGCTGCTCGCGCTCTACCTGCTCACTGCGGTGATCAACATCGCTGTCGAGCGCCGCGGTCCGCACCGCGTCAGACTCACCGGTAATCTCAGCGGGGTGGCGCGATGATGCGCGTCGCGTCGTGGCTGGTCGGCTTTGGCCGGTTCTGGTATCGGTTCATCATCGGCGACGATTGGACAGTGGCCGCGTCGGTCGCGTTCGGCCTCACATTGACGGCTCTGCTCAACCGCGGGCAGTTCCCAGCGTGGGTGGTCATCCCGCTCGTCGTCATCGTCGTGCTTCGGGCCAGCATCCAGCGGTCCAAGCGCACCAAGGGCCACGCCGGCGTGAAGCGAGCGGGATAAGGGGCGAGAGTCCAACACGGGTTGTTCGTGACCTGGCGGGGCTGGTTGACACAACCGGGCATCTAGGCATCGACGGCGTCAGCCCCCGCTCCAGACGCGTTGGATCGCGAAATAGTGATGAGCGAGTTGGACGACCTGGGGGCCGGTCAGGTCATCGATATCCGCACGAACATCGGCGATGACCTTCGCGGCGACGTCCTTGTGATGCTGCTCCGCATAGGCGACCCATTGGTGAGACGCATTTGCCTTCCCATTCCCGTGGCCAAGCAAGAGGATCGCTCGGGCTGGGGACAGAGCCTCGCTGATCTCCCTCCAGTAGTCAGGATTCCCGGCCTCATACGTCCCATCGGGATTGCCGCCCTTGTGGGCAATCTCGTGGGCATGACCCTGTGAATCCACATCCTCGATTCGCTCTGAGGACTCCGCCCCTCCTCCACCGAGCGGGTAAATCAGCGTCCGGTGGAAGTCGATCGTCGCAACGACGTTCGCGCCGCGGATCCGCTCGACGTTGAAGGTGTGTCGGGTTTTCGAATCGGGCATCTGATCTGTCACGGTGACGTTGCCTCCTTGGTTGTCCAGCTTGGGGTTCGACCGCCACACGGTCGTTCGGGTTGCGGGCAAGCGCATCTAGCCGGTAGTTTGGCTGATGACATGCCGCTCAACTGGAAGCTCCTCATCGACTCCACGAACGCACCAGATCTCGCGGACTTCTGGGCCGCGGCGCTGGACTACCAGCTGGAAGACCCCAGCCCGCTCATCGAACGCCTCCTGGCGGCCGGCCACACTGACAAGGAAGCGGTGCTCGAGCACCACGGCCGCAAGACCTTCCGCGGCTACGCCGCAATCCGCCACCCCGATGACCCGTTCGACGAGACCAGCGGCGTCGGGCACGGGCGACGGCTCCTCTTCCAGGACGTGCCCGAGGGCAAGTCCGGCAAGAACCGCCTGCACGTGGACGTCCACAGCGAGCCCGGTGGTCTCGAGAAGCTGGTGGCCCGGCTGGAAGACCTGGGGGCAACCCGCATCCGCGAGGTCAACAACGGACCTGCCGGGAAATGGTGGGTCATGCAAGACTCAGAGGGCAACGAATTCTGCGCGGCGTAGATCGGGCTACTGCCTCACGGACCGAGCGAGTAACTGATCGTGCCGGAAGCGGAGGGGCTCGACGTCCACGCCGTCAACCTTCAACACAACGTCGACGTTGCCGCGTGTGGCATTCGAGTAGGGACAGCGCTCGTGCGCCTGCAACATCAAATCCTCCGCCTCCGCTCGAGCCAGGTGCGGCGCGTGCAGATCGAGCGCGAGCGAGAGGCCGAAAGCGCCGTGTCCCGTCGGGCCGATGCCCACGCGCGCGACGATGGTTGAGTCCGAAGCGTCAAGGGTTCGACCCCGAGCGACACCCAGCCGCGCGGACTGAACGCAGGCAGCGTACCCGACGGCAAAGAGTTGCTCCGGATTGGTGCCAGGCCCTCCGTCGCCGCCCAATTCCTTGGGCACGGACAGGTCAACCTCAAGCCGACCATCGGAGCTCCCGCCGTGTCCGGATCGTCCGCCATCCACCACCGCCTCCGCCGTATAGAGGGTCTTCATCGTGCGTGCTCCTGAGGACAGCGCTCGGGCACGATGAGCACCGGACCAGCGGCCTCGTGCAGCAGTGCGGACACGATCCTGCCCAGGCCGTGCTGCTTTGCCCGCCGCCCGGCAACGACGAGAACTCGCGGGTCTGACGCGAGACCGAGGAGAACCCCGACAGGCTCGCCGGTGGTCACCCACGAGGTGACTTCGGCGCCGCTTTCCGCCTCCAACCTCGAAGCGCGACGCCGAACGTCCTCGCGCATGGACTTCAGAGAAGGCTCATCGCTCCTGTCGAACGCGGCCGCACCACCCCCTGAGGTCACGCGCACCAGAGCGGCGGGGACCTTGAGCATGCGGGCGAGCCTGGCTCCCTCGTCGGCGACAGCCGGATCGTCAGATCCGCCGGCATCCACGATGATGATCGACCTCGGAGGCCAGTCCGCAGACTGCCCTCGGACCACGAGCACCGGGCGCTGCATCCCGCGAACGAACGCCTCCGGGAGCAGCCCCATCAGGTGATCGCGCACCCCACGCCCGGCGCGGCTGCCGATGACCACGAGTGACGCGTCGACTATGTCGGCGGTCTGCGCGACGACTGTGATGGCGCTGCCCTCGGCGACATAGCCTGCGCCGACTCGCATCCCCAGCGAGCCCAGGTGATCCCGGACACCTTTCTGCGCTGCGCGGGCTGAGTTCTCGTACACGCCGGAGACATCCAGCTCGCCGGCCGTCGGTGTGACCCTCCCCATCGCTGGAACCTCCCAGGCGGTGACGAGACGCAACGCCACGCCCTCGTGAGCGGCCACGTCCGCAGCCGCGCGTCGTGCCATCTCGGCGTCATCGGATCCGCGATCGGCGAGCAACACCGGACCGGTGACGCTCCGGCGCCGACCCGACGCAGTCTGATCAAGAGCAGCCTGAACCATGATGTGCACCTCGTTGCTGCGGCACCGCAGCTGAAACCGCACTCGTCGCGCTCCGTTCTATATAGATAGTCTATATAGCCCGTCGGTGCAATGCAAGCTCGGCTGACGACTTGGCTCCCGTTCCTCCGTGGATTCTCTCTCTACAATGTGAGCAGGATGGCCAGTACTCGAGTCGCCGATCAGTTGGGTGTCGCGCTCACGCGCCTGACCAACGTGCTCCGCGAGGCCGTGCTGCCACCGGGGATGAACTCAGCGCAGGCCCGGACGCTGCTGGCGCTTCACGATGCCGGACCGCAGCGGGTGACGGACTTAGCGCGGTTGGATCACCTCAAGCAACCGACCATGTCTGCGGTCGTCATCCGCATGGAGGGGCTTGGCTGGGTGCGCCGGCTCGAGGATAAAGACGACCTCCGTGCCGTCATCGTTCGCCTCACCCCCGCCGGGGAGCGGATCGCGAGCCAATTGATCGCAGCGCGAACGACGGTGCTGCAGTCCTATCTGAATACGCTCTCAGCGACCGATCACGCTGCGGTCGTAGCGGCCCTACCCGCCCTGCGCAAGCTGACGCGGCGGCGGGAACGATGACGGGTCCGGCCGAATGAGTTGTGCAGTTGCGTTCACGGACCAGAACCCAGCTGCTCCTATCGCGCCTGTCGGCACCTGTGCGTCGCACCTGCCCCTCGACTCGGGAGGAGCTACTTGCCAAGAGGTTCTGGACGCTCTTATCCAGGTCGGTCTGACGTCCGCCCGCTTGACGCGCGCCGGGAGTCGGGGTTAGGTTCCAGTTCGGCCAAATCTTCCGCGAGTTGGAGCGTTTCCTCTACATGTCGCTGCGTCAGGTCGGCCGCAGTCGGGATGTCGCGCGCTGCCAGCGCGGCAGCGATCCTACTGTGGCCAACACGGCTCGTCCTGCGCAGTCCACGATCGCGCAACACGATGGCTCGGTAGCGATCAGTTCGTGTCCACAGCTGCTCCAACAGATCAGCAAGAACTTCGTTATGCGAGGCCGCATAGATGGACAGATGAAAGTCACGATGAGCGCGCAGCTGCGCGTGCAGGTCTCCTGCGTGTGGCTGCCGCGCTAGCGCCGAGATCTCTCTGAGCTCTCGTGGAGTCGCTGATTCTGCGGCCAGGCTGGCAGCGAGCGGCTCAAGCCGCACGCGCGCAACGCACAACTCGCCGAGCTCGCGCCGCGTCAGGGGTAGGACGCTCACAACCCGGTGTGGACGAAGCGCGATCAGCCCCTCGCCCTCGAGCCGACGCAAGGCTTCGCGAAGCGGAGTGACAGACAGGCCCAGAGCGTTGGCAAGGCTCTCCTGGTTTATCGTCGATCCCGGAGCGAGCGTCCCCTCAAGTATCTGCGCTCGAACCTCGACGTAGGCTGCCTCCGCCTTGGTCAGCGCAATCAGGGGAACCCGTGTATACGGCGACGAAATGGCCACCCTTCGCTCCACGTCTTTCATCTCCGAGCAACTGTTTTCACGAGCGTCGACGCTGGCGCGCTACCAGTCTATTCTCGCTTGTCGGCCGTATCGACCGATGACCTCACCGTCCAATGCCCTCCGCGCCCCTCCCCTGCCAAGGCCCGAGGTACTCAGCGAGCTCGGTCGCCACGGCCACGACCTGCGAATCGTGATAGGGGCGTCCGATGACCTGCACGCCCACTGGGAGCCCCTCATCAGACTGGCCGCACGGAACAACCACCGTCGGAGCTCGGAGTAGCGTCACAACACGACAGCAGCTCTCGATTTGAACTCCATACAGGGTGTGTCGACCGACCGTGAACTCGTCGGATTGCGGCGCAAAGGCTGGCACCGAGGCTACAGGCATGAGGAGAATCGGCCACTGCGCCATAAACCTATTGACCCGCAGTCGAATCTCGTCGGCTATCGCGGTCAACCTTTGAAATTCTGTAAGTGTGCCTTCAGGACGAGACTCGGCAAGCCACCCGCGAACGTAGTCTGTCAATTCATCCTCGCGGCCCTGCCACAGACGCTTGTGGTCGGCGAGACCATCGAGGTTGCGGAGCGCGCGGTAGACGGACTCTGCCTCGTCCAAGCCCGGCGGCCGACGGTTGATAACCCGAGCACCGCGATCAGCGAGCGCCTCGGCGGCGCGCTCGACCACCTTGACCACATCCGCGCGAACCGGATAGCTACCGTCCCCGTCNNGACGCCGACGTCGGCGGTGCTCTGACCCGCCGGTGAGCCAAGTGGTATCGGGACGGCGTTGCCATCGACCCCATCGGGACCGGCCATCACCCGCAACAGGACCCAGAGATCACGTATCGAGCGGGCAATCGGCGCAATGGTCTGCAGGCGCGCCTGCATCGACGCACTGTTTGGTGGAACCGGTGATGGAGAGGCGTCAAAAGGGAGTTGCCCGGTCCCCGGGACGATGCCAGGTGTTGGGCGCAGGGAGACCAGCCCAGTGCAATGGGCGGGTAGTCGAATGGACCCTCCGTAGTCAGTGCCAATGCCAAAGCCGACCATGTGGGCGCCTACCGCAGCCGCATCGCCACCGCTTGATCCACCAGGGGAAAGTCGGGCGTCCAGAGGATTCAGCGTGTCCCCGAAAAGACGATTTCCAGTGTGGATCGCAAGCCCAAATTCGGGGCAGTTTGCCTTTCCAAGAAGAACGGCTCCGGCCGCGCTGAGACGCTCCACGGCTGTGGAGCCCCAGGGGGACACGAAATCGCGCAAGATCAGGCTTCCGGCGGTGGCACGCACATCGCGTGTCGCGATGAGATCCTTGACCGTGAATGGGACGCCGGCCAGCGGCCCCGGGTCGACGCCCCGAGCCGTGACATCGTCGATAGATCTCGCCTGCTCCATCGCCCGATCATCAAGGCGCGTAACGATCGCATTTAAGATTGGGTTGCTCGACTCGACCTGCTCAATATGGGCGGTCAGGACCTCGACGGCGCTGATTTGGCGACGCTTGACACGCGCTGCAATCTCGACTGCCGACCAATCGGCCGGCGAGCCGTCGGCGCCGTTAGTGGGTTTCCGCATCATCGCCCCCAGCGACCACGAGACACCGTGAGTCGGGAATCGTCACCAGGTAACTATTCGCTCGCGTCGTCCCATGCAATTGCCCTGACGGGTGACCCGCTCGAGTTGGGCATCCGCAGGGGAAGCCCGGCGAACCGGACTCTCCGGCCAACAAGGGGCTCCAGGTTCGTCAATCCCTCAATGATATAGATACCAGCTGCCAGGCAGATCCGATGCGCGGGCCAAGGATCTTCGACCTCGGGTCGGTAGCACTCTCGAACACAGATCCCGTCATAGACGTGTTCAAAGCCAAACGGCTCGACACCGACAGCGCGAATCCCTTTTTCGACGAACCATTGAGCGCCGCTCGGCGTCACGTAGGTCTGGTTCACGAGGTATTCGTCGAAGGTGCCCGCTTGCTCAGCGGAATACACGAGCACGATGTCATCGTGTCGGACTTCCGGTTTGGTTTGATCGAGATCGTCGGCAGTAAGTCCCCGACCGCGCGCGAACGAACAGTCGATGACGACAGCCTCACCGAACAAGCGGCCAAGGTCAACTTGGTCGACGGATGGCGCTCCGCGAACGATATGGCTCGGTGCATCGACATGAGTCCCAAAGTGGTCATTGAGCGTCCACTGGCACTGGGCTCCATTGTCGCCTTGCTCCCAGCTCCGCAACCACGAGAACTCGAGATCCTTGACAGGGCCGTCACCGACGGCGAGCTTGCCGGCAAGCGCCACCAGTGTGTCGTGGTTCATCGGTCGGGTGAGATCGTAGATTCGTGGCGCCCAGGCCATCGTGCCTCTCCTTTTCGATCCGTTCTCTAGCTGACCGCGTCCCGGATATAGTCCATTGCCTGATCGACGTCTCGCCCGCGCCCACCGAATTGCATTCGAAAGTGACCGCTGACTCCGAACGCGGACCCCGGCGCAATCGGAACACCGTAACGAACCACGAGAGCGTGCGCGAGCGCCTCTGCGTCGCCGTCATAGTGAGGGAACACATTGAGTCCCCCTGCGGGTGGTGTGCACTGCAGTAGAGGGAGCGCATCGAACGCGCGAACGAGCCGGCGGGCGCGCGAGGCTGCTTCGGCGACCATCCGATCAACCCAACTACGAGGGCCGGTCAGGGCGGCGAGCGCCGCTGCCTGGCTGGGCCGGCTGACGCAGAGAACTGACCATTCCAAACCCGCCGCGACCTGGCCGAAAAGGCTCTCGGGCATCAACGCATAGCCGACTCGCATCCCGGGCATGGCGTAGTCCTTTGAGAACGATCGTATGAGCACTGATGGGACCGCATTCTGCCCCACGATCACGGGTGACACGTGGTGACGTCCACCATACACAAAGTGCGACAACGATTCATCGCTCACGAGTATCAGCCCGGCATCATGAGCCAACTCAATCGCACCCGCAATATCTTCTTCGTCAAAGACGTAACCGGTAGGGTTCACCGGCGTGTTGACATAAAGGATCTTCGTTCGCGGGCTGACGTACTCCCGAGCCGACGACCACGAGGGACGAAAGCCATCCTCAAACGGAGACGGAAACTGAACGAGGCGGGCCCCAGCCATTCTCACCAAGCCTCCGATGAAGAACCCCGGTGCGGGCATGAGAACCTCGTCGCCTGGCCGGAGCACCGCTCGAAACACCAGATCCAAGGCATGCATGGCCCCGTTGGTCACCAGTACCTGATCGGTGCCGGCGGCAATGCCCTCGCCTCCAAGTGCGGTCGCGACCGCTTGCCTCAGCGGCGCTTCGCCGTACGACGGGGTATAGCCCTTGGCGCGCATCGCTGTGCTCACCGCTTCTTGAACGTGGGGCGGAAGCTCGACGTGAATCGAGCCGCCCAGATGCAACCGGTCGTCAGGGTGATGCTCGTCGAGGAGGCGCTCAATTTGACGAGTGACTGGCTCTGTCGCGCCCTCTGTGCTCCACATGTCTTCGGCCATCGTCTGTACGAGCCGTGCCAATCCTAGACCGACTCTTCGAAGGCGGCGCGCGCAATGCTCGCTTCAGCAGCTGCGAAGCGTTTGCGAAGCGCAAAGCTGACGCCGATACCGACGATGGCGTAGATGAGAACGACGAGTGGCAAGAAGTTGTAAGGCACAGATTCGGGACCACCGAAAGGACTCAGAGCCCACAGGGGGTAGATGACCACCGCTGCGCCAACGACGGGGAGGACGACATGGAGGATGGGATTGAAGAGGTGCTTGAGGCCCGTGCTGAAGACGATCACAGTCGAGAGGAGAATCAGGACATACACGGGCACCATCGCAAATGTCAGAACCGTGCCGAGATAAGCATAGGTGTTCATCGGCCCAACCCAGATGCCGAGCACGACGAAGAGGATCAATGCGAGAGCCCCCTCTCCAACGATTGCCACCACGGGAGTGCCAAATCGTGGAGAGACGGTTGCGAGAGCCGATGGAAGGAGGCGGTCTCGCGCCATCGCATAGTAGATACGCGACACCGCCAGAGTCGTCAGCAACAACGAGGCCGTAAAGCTCGTGACACCGGCCACATCGATGGCAATACGGAACCCCGGCGCGAAGGTTTGAGCGAGCGAGTCATACGGCGCGGCGTTTCCCACCAATCCGGAGATGTGATTGACACCAAAGCCGATCGTAGCCGCGTAGGCACCAAATGTTAGAAACACTCCACCGATGATCACAGCCGCAAAGAGAGCGATCGGGATCTGACTTCGTGGTCGGGACGCCTCCTCTCCGACCGTGGCCACCGCCTCGAAGCCAACGAAGGACAGCACCCCGAAGACCATGGCGCCGCCAATCGCGCCGAACCCTCCCGATGGGACCTCGAACGGAACGATGCTATTTCCGGCGGCGCCCCCCTTTGCGACCACGATGATGCTCAGAACCGTGACGATGATCAGCTCGGCAACGAGGATGACGAGCCCGATACGCACGGAAGGGCGCACCCCGAGGATGTTCACCGCAGTCACCAGCACAAGCAGTATCAGGGCGATCACGAGCCAGTTAATGTCCACGCCGTACCGAGCCAGGATCGTCGCAACATAAACCCCAACTGCGGCGTACACGCCTGGAACTACCATGAACGAGCCTGCAAGGACCAGCCAGCCGACCATAAATCCGACGCGTTGACCGAGGGCGCTACGGATCCATGAGTAATACCCACCGGCGCTGGCTTGGTGTCGCGCGAGCTGTGCCATGCAAGACGCCACGATGAGCATCGCGATGGTCGACAGGATGAACGCGAACGGCACCTGAGCGCCGGCAAACGATGCAGCGATCGGCGTATTGAAGTAGAGCGCGGCCGTCGGCGCGTACGTGGCAGTCGCCATGGCAACCACGTCCGTTGCCGTCAGCGCATTCCGCCGGAGTGTGCCGCCTGAAACCCCCGCCATTAGTCCCATGAGATGCGCCCTCCAGGATCTTATAGACTATGACCTACATAGTAGAGATCGCGGCGAGGAAGGGTCAAGCGCCTTCCACGCACGCATCAAGGCCGATCCGACTGCCGCTCCGCCGCCGTTGCACTACCGCGCCGAAGACTGCACCCTCCTCCGCCCGCTGATCCTCGATCCCACTCGCGATTATCAGGCTCGGGGAGTCCGGCCTGGCCGCCCTAAACTATCCACGATGTCGTGGGACATGCGTCCACGATGCCCTGAGACAACACAACGCGGAGCGAGAGGGATTCGAACCCTCGATGGGCGTTTCCACCCATACCGCATTTCCAGACCGAGCGAGCGGGGTGCAGTGAGGGGCATGGGCGGGCACTCCGTATTCAGAATTCTATCGCTGAGGGCACCACAAGGCAGGCGAAGGCACCTGCATTGGGTCTGCGTTGGGCCTGGATTTTGCGACTGAGCGGGCTCGGTGGACGCGACGGCAACCTCAGGTGAAATGACGCTCGTGTGGGAGATGCTGCTCTCACCCGTCGCGCGTGACGGCAGACGTGAACCCGGGGGTAATCAGTCAAGCACCCACGGCCATGATCCCGTCCGTGACTAGCCGTCGGCAAGCGAACCGCCCCCGAGCTCACGGAGACGCCGTTCGCGCCAGGCCCTGACGGCTCCGAGCTGTGCATCCGGTTGAGGAAACGACGCGCGGTAACCGCAATTGCTGAGGCGCGTTGACAGTCATGCAGAGACTCGCCGGGTTGGCTGCCATCGCCGTCGTTGGCTTGCTCACGGGCTACTCGAGTCCTCTCGCCAAACCGAGCCCAATTCCGCCGGTCTACGCGGTTCAGGCCGGAGGTGTTGTCGGGCTCTCAAGGCTCCAGACACCTTCCCAGATTGCTTGCCGGTTGGGGCACCCTTCATTGATCACAGACATGGTCAGCTTTTTGCCTGCAACCGACCAGCGATAGGAACCGAACGGCCCCGACGCATTGCAGTCCGTCCCACCAACGTGGTGGTGACCGTACACGCTAATCCCCCCGCTTCCGTTGCTGAACGGCGCTTCCTGAATGGGTGCGTAGACGTTGAGCGTGTCGCCCTGAGCCTCGTACTGGCTCCCGACGCCGGATCCGAGGGGGTCGAGTTCCCATGCGCCGATCTGATCGAAGATGAGGTGCCACTGGCCGGGCGGCGGCGGCCCTTCGGTGACACCCGCATGTTCGATGTCTTGCTGGGTCACGGTTCGCGTCCAGGTTCCTTTGAGCGCGGCGGGTGGCGCGGGCGCTGCGGCAACGCTAGCGGTCACATCATCGGAGACGGTCTTACCGGCAACATCCGTGGCACGAGCGGTGAAAGTGTGCGCGCCGGGCGAAAGCCAAGTGGTGATCAGGAAGCCGAGATTGGTGCCATTGTCGTCGCCATCAAAGACATATGCGGCAGCGTCTTCGCTCCAGATCAGCTTCCCATCGATCAGGAAGTCCACCTCGGCCACTGGTGCGCCGACCGGCTGAGGGATCGCGATCCACCGGGTCCGGAGGGGGATGGTCGTCTCGCCGTCCAGGGTGGAAGTCACCTTCTGCAACCTGTGCGACTGCGTGACGCTCGACGATGACTGGCTTGGCGTTGTGCCACCGCACGCAGACGTCACCAGTGCGAGCAGCACCGCGACGGCGGCAGTCCCAGCCGCCGCTTTCAACGCGAGTCCCCTTTTTGAACCTTCACTTCCGGATTTGCGCCGACAACTACGGTCCTCATATGGCTGCACCCATACTCACCTACCGCATTACACGTCGCGGCGTCGATCATCGACACCGTGTTTATCACTACCTCTTAGCCCTACCCCGGTCGATTGTCCTGGGGCGCGGAGAATGGTCGGTTTGAAGCAGGAAAGCAAGCGTTGGCTGGGTCGTCCTTCGGGCGTGCCTGCTCGAAGTGGTGCAGCACGCGCTCGGCGCAGTCAGCCGCCCACATCGCGAGAAGACGATGATCGTCGTCTGGCTGGTAAGTCCTTTCGGTACAACCTCTATTGTCGGCCTTTGAAGACCGACAACGAGCCGGGCGCCCATACGTCCATCACATAGATGGTGTTCGTAGCCTGATTCACCGCCAACCCGAACGGCTGTGAACCCACTGCCTGCTCGGCCGCGGGGGTGTGGCACCCGCTGGTGAGCTCGGCGTTGCACCTTGAACCGTTCACCACCGAGACGTCTGCACTCGAGAAGTCGGTGACGTAGACGGTGTCAGTGGGGATATCGACTGCGACGAGGAGTGGCGACCGCCCGATTGCTACCCTGGGGTGGAAGCTGGCACAACCTGCAGTGTCGGTTCCGTTGCACGTGACGGTGCCGATGACCGTGAGAGTCCCCGGGTTGTCGCCGTTCTCGTTGTTCGCCACGTAGACGGTGTTCGTGGGGTCGTCCACTGCAATGCCGAAAGGTCCGGCGCCGACGGTGATCGTCGCCGCGACGTGACCACAGCCGGAGTGATCCGTCCCATTGCAAGTCGCGCCATTGATGACAGCAACCGTGTCGCCGGTCGCAAACGGTATCCCCACGCTTGTCGCGTAGATCGTGTCGGTTTTGACACTCACCGCGATACCGGTCGTGTTGTCGCCGACGTTGATGATCGCCGGAGTCTGCCCGCAACCCGAACTCACCTCGGCGTTGCAGCTGGCCGCACTAAAGACCGCGATCTCGTTCGCATTCGTCCCAAATGACAGGTAGAGGGTCCCTGTCTTCTCGTTCACCACCGGTCTTCCCGGGTTGGTTCCCACGGTGAGCGTCGGTGTGGGAGCAGCACACCCAGTAACGTGGGTGGCATTGCATGCCGCAGTGTTGATGACAGACACGCCGGATGAGCCGGACACGTACAGCGTGTGCGTGCCATCGTCGATCGCCCCCGCCCCCAGGTAGGCACCGGAAGTATCCATCGGGATCTCGGCGACCGGTGCGCACCCGGTGAGGTGCTTGGCATCGCACTTCGCGCCGTTGAGCACATCAACCTCAGGCAGGTTGAGATTGCTCGCGTAGATGGTGTCGGTTGCCGGGTCGACCGTCGCCAGGAACTCGGCGTCCGGAGCCGTCGGTGCCGGAACGCGACACCCTGAGGTCTTGATCGCGTTGCAGCGGCCGAGCGTAATCACCGACACGCGGTTCTCTCCCCCCACGTTCACAAGGTACGCGGTGGCCGTATCCGGCAGCAGCGTCATGGTGTTCGGAAACCCGGTGTATCCGGGGTCGTGGTTCGATCCCGCCTCGACGCTCAGTGGCGTCTTCGAACAGCCGGCGGTGACCGTGCCCTGGCACGTCCGTGTGCTGATCGCCGACAGGCTGTCATCGTCCTGATTGAGATCGAAGACGGTATGCAACGCGTCGTCAACCGCAACATATTCGGCGCCGGCGCCGACCTGCACCGTGGGGGGCGCCGTGGTACAGCCAGAGGTGTTCGTGGCATTGCATTTGGCGCCGTTGATCACAGAGACCGTGCTGTCATTGAGGTTCGCGACGTATACGGTATCTGTGTTCTGATCGACGGCATCCCAGAACGCACCATTACCCACAGTGATAGTGCGCGGAGCCTTGGCGCATCCGCTGCCATCACCTCCGTTGCACGTGGCGCCGTCGATCATAGACACAGTGTCCCCGCTGCCGCCGTTGTTGACGGCATATACGGTATCGGTCGCGAGGTCGACATCGACGGCTTGGGGCGCGGAGGGGTCCTGAACAACCTTGACCGGTTGCCCGCATCCTTCAGTCGTCACGGCATTACAGCGGGCGCCATTGATCACAAAGACGTCCCCAGCTGGACTGGCCACGTACAGGGTGCGCGTTCGTGGGTTGAAGACATCATCGACGGGGAATCCGCCGGTGTGGATGGTCGCCAGCGGCGTGCCGCAGCCGCTCGTGATCGCCGCATTGCACAAGGCTCCGTCCACGACCGAGATCGTGCCGGCGGCGTTGGCGGTGTAGACGGTGTCAGTCTTCTCGTCGATGGCCGCCGCCAGCGGATCTCCGCCGACCTTTGCTCGCGCGACCACGGAACATCCTGATGAATCCGTCGCGTTGCACGTCGCTGCGTCGATCACGTCCATCACGTGGCTGGGCGACGTCGTCGTGCAATAGCTCATCGGACACTGGATGGGCACGTACAGGGTCTCCGTCCGCGGATTGACTGCCGGGACGCCCGGGCTTCCGCTGATCTCGATGAACCCTCGCTGGATCGAGCCGGGCAAAGCAAGGCTGGCGCTCGATGTGATTTGCGCCCCGACCTGTATCGGGCCGGCGAACGTCATGAGTACCAGTGCTGCCACCGCTCCGATTACAAAGCTGCCCTTCCTGAGGCGCATGCCACCACCTCCGTGCGCGTCTCCCGTCGTGGGTTCCAACGGAGTCGCGAGCTTCTGTGATCCGCGTCCGCGGGTTCTCTCTTAAGTCAGGCGTTCATTCGGGGTGAACGAATGTTCAGTCGCTGACAGCGCTGCCGCTGGACACGCGCCAGGCGATGTCCACGCGGGGATCCGGTGTGTACGCGCAGACCGTACCGGTGCGGATCGTCGCCTCGAGGTGCGCACCCAGGTCGGCGTCAGTCGCGGCAATGCGGCGCATCGCCGACCTGACCGCGCGCACAACGTTCAATCGCGCTCGCTCTGCGATCGACCCGGCGTGGCGCGAGCGCCCTCCCAGCCCGAGTGCTCGGCTCAGCTCGTGGGTGATGAAGTTCGACTCCTCGCGGAGGAGACCGACCTCATCCGCAGTGCCCCAGGCTTCGGCGATCTCGATCGCCGCTCGCAATTCGTTGATGCGGGCGCGGTATGCCCGGCGTGCCTCGGCATCGAGCAGCTCACCTGCATCGCCCGATGCGATCGCACGGGCAGTCTGATCGCCATCGGGTGCGCCCAGCCGCTCGAGATCAAGAGCCGCATGGGGGCGTCCAGGGTCCGCAAGCAGATGTGCCAGTATGCGGAGCCCCTTGCTGTCGCGAAGCCGAGTGACTCGCTTCGCGTAGGTGATCGCCCAGTACTCGCCCTCGCGCTCGAATCGGGCGTCCTCATCGGCGGGAATCGCCGCCTCCACGACGCTCCCATCGATACGGCGTCGCCGTATCGGCACGGTCCCGGTGTGCCGCAACGCTTGCCCGAGCGCCTCATCGATCGTGAGTGCCTCGCCTTCTGCACGTATCGGGACAAAGACCGCTTCACCGAGGTGTCCTCGTAGCGTTGCGGACCATTGCTCGTAGCGCTTCCGCTCGTCACCGAGCATGCGGAATCCCAGTGCACGCTCCTCGGCCTCGACCGCACCCCAGACCCTGGCCGCAAGGGGATATGCCCCCAGTCCAGCGAGGGCGCTCCCGATGCCTGCAACGCACAGGATCCGGCTCCGGCGTTCGGTTGCCACGGTGATCTCCAGACTAGCCTGGTAATACGCCACAGCGCCCCGATAGTCGCCGCGGTCCAGCGCCAGATCACCGAGGCTGTGCAGCGAGTGCCGGACCAGTCCCGGAAACGAGGAGCGGGCTAACCGAATAGCATCCGTGAACAGCCGCTCACTCTCGTCGTACGAGCCCTGATCACGCGCGACGCCGGCGAGCAGGTGCAATGTCGCCGCTCGTCCCGCGTTGTCAGCGATCGCTTCGAACAACCCCAGAGCGTCGTGATGGAGGCCGATTGCCATTTCCAGATCTGCACGCTCGCTCGAGATCCGGCCGAGACGGTTGAGCAGGAAAGCCACCCGCTGCGTGTTTCCGAGCTCGCGATGGAGGGCAAGGCTCTGGGTGTAGTACCGCTCGGCCTGGTCAGTGTCGGTCACCACGAAATAGTCGAGGAGACCCGCCGCTTCCAGTGCAGCCGCGCGCAGCGAAGTGCTGACCGACGCGTCGGCGAGCGCTGCCGACTCCAGCCACGAACACGCGTCGTGGCGATGGCCTCGGTCGATCCAGAACCTGGACAGGGCGATCCCGAGACGCAGGCAAAGGTCTGCGTTGCTCGTCGTCTGCGTCCAGGCGAGGGCAGCGCGTAGGTTTGCCACGTCCTCGTCGAGTTCTCCGAAAGTCTCGGGATTGGACGGCCAGCTCTGCATGCCGGCCATCGCCTCGGCGGCCTGGGTGAAATACGCACCATGCCGTCGCGCGAGCTCGTCTCGCTCGACGGCGGTCAGCCGCTCGGCTGCGAACTCCTGCACGGTCTCGAGCAGCGCGAAGCGATCGTCCCTCCCCCGATGCACGAGGCTCTTGTCGACGAGCGCTGAGATCGTCTCGAGGTCTGCGGCACACACCTCCTCCGCAGCCCTGAGATCGAAGCTGGCTGAGAATATCGCGAGGTGCTTAAACAGTTCGCGTTCCCGCGTCGACAGCAGGTCCTCACTCCATTCAATCGTTGCTCTGAGCGTCTGATGACGCGCGGGCATGTCACGCGCCCCACCAGTGAGCATGGGTAATCGACGTTCCAATCGCGTCAGCAGCGCACTGAGAGGCAGCACATTCACCCATGTGGCGGCAAGCTCGACGGCGAGCGGCAGACGGTCCAGACGACCGCAGATCGCCTCGACCGTCGCCTCTTCGACGAAGGTGGGATCGACGGCACGTGCTCGCTCGACAAAAAGGGCGACGGCATCGCTGGAACTGAGCGGCTGCACCGTGAAACGCTGTTCCGCGGTGATGCGCAGCGGCTCTCGGCTGGTCACGAGGAAGTGCACCGAGGGGCACGCGGCGAGCAACGACGCGAGCAAAGGCGCCACTGCAGCCACAACCTGCTCGACGTTGTCCAGCACCAGGAGAAGGTTTTGCTTCGCAAGGTGCTCGGCGAGCAAGCCGTTGGCTCCGACCGATCGCGCGATCGTCTGCTCCACGAGATCAGGGTCTCGAACGGGCGCCAGTGGCACCCAGTTGACGCCGTCCGGAAACCGCTCGGCGGCTTCCAGGGCGACCTGAATGGCGAGCCGAGTCTTGCCCGAGCCACCCGCGCCGAGCAGGGTCACCAGCCGATGCGCATGGAGCAACTCGCCGGCAATCTGAAGCTCATCCACCCGGCCGATAAACCGGCTCTGCTGGACCGGAAGACTCATCGCGGAAATCCTCTGCTGAAGCGCACAGTACACGGGACGATGCGCGACTGCGTGACGGCGGTGCCGGTGGAATAGTCTGAGCCGCCGGCGAGCCGACATCACAGGGCAGTCGAATCGACCCTCGGCCGAGGCACGACACTCCGCGCCATAGGTCCTGTGTCCCATCGGGTGCTCGCTGGTAGCGGGGTCAGCTAGGTCGTTCCGCTCTGGTGTGCGCTGGGTATTGAACGCGGCCTCCCCTATTCGCTACAGCCCGTACGTATTCGGGAGGTGCGCACTGACAGGCGCGTTTCGGCATTTTGACGCGCCCCGGTAGGGTCACCGCGGGGATTAGCGCGTCTGAGGTCCCGACGGGATGGGTATGCTCGTTGTGCGGGCGCTGCGGCGGCGCTCAGGAGGATTCCGCGATGTCGAGAGTGCTACGCAGGCTGACCACGACGGACGTCGACACGGCTGTCCCGATGGCCGGCCCAGCGAAGGCGATGAGGAGGAGGTCGACACCTCGTGAGCCTGAACTCGCAGTCAGCCACTCTCCAACGTCTACATCAACGTCTGCATCCGCGACGAACACGAGGACATCTGGGAACTACGCGGAGAAACTAGTTGGCGAGGCACGTACGTCTCGCCCCATAACCGAAGCGCTGCGGGCTGACGTCAGCAGCCGGAGGGTAATCCAATGGAGCGACAGGGCATCGAATACGAGGATCGCTCGACCGGCGAGCTACTGAGCAAGGCGTTTGTCGGGAGATGGCTCATCGAACCGGACGAGCATTACCGCTCAGTGCACGAGGGTGATGACCTAAGCAGCGGGACTCGGGTGATGGGCGGCACGACGTTCGCCGTCGCCGAGACCGCCAATGGGAAGATGGTGATCTGGGGCGACGCGCACAGGCCCAGATCGACATACGACATCTACGACGGCTTCGATGAGGCCGAGTCGGCGGGCGTCCCTGGTGATGTCATCGCTATCGCTTCCGATCGAGCCGGCATCGAGCGCGCGGAACTGCTCGACATTTAGCACCCCTGAGGAAGGCCTGGTCAGCCAACGTTTGCCTTATTTGACGACCGCTGGCTCCGACCCAGCGCTCGGGGGACATCTCTATGTGCGCGTAGGCGTGCTGGCGTGAGGGCGCCAGAGAGCGGGTATCATGCACACCGGCCAAGGAGTGCCATCGTGTTCGGTGGGTGTATCGATAGCGGGAGGGCCGATGCCGAGCGCCGATGAGATCCGAGACGTTCAGCGAGTGACGTGGGCCGGGCTCTCTGCGGGCTGGGAGAAGTGGGACTCGGTCATCATGGATCAGCTGAGCCCCGTCGGTGCAGCGATTATCGAGCGTCTCCACATCGCCGAAGATCATCAGCATCTCGACATTGCCGCAGGCACGGGTGAGCCGGGTTTGAGCATCGCGAGACTATCGCCGAAGGGACGTGTCGTGCTGACCGACCTCGTAGCGGAGATGCTGGACATAGCCGCGCGACGAGCCAGGGCGCAAGGNNCGTTTTGGGTACATGTTCTTCCCCGACGTGGCCAAGGCGACGGCCGAGTTCGCGCGTGCGCTCAAGCCGGGCGGAGGTCTCTGCTCGTCGGTATGGGTCAAGCCCGAGGAAAATCCGTGGACGACGATCGCCATGCAGGCAATCGCGACCGAGACGGTGGTGGCGCCACCCGACCGGGACGGACCGAATATGTTTCGGTGCGCTGCCCCCGGATATGTCAGCACCCTGTACGAGGGCGCGGGGCTGCGCGACGTTGTCGAGTGGGACGTCGACGTCGAACTCGTGACGCGATCGCCCGAGCAGTATTGGGAGATGATCAGCGAGCACGTCTCGCTCGCAGTTGCGGCGCTTCAGCAGGTCGACGGACCAGCGCGGGAGCGGATTCGGGCCAACGCTATTGCGAAGGTGAGCGCGTTCGAGAAGGACGGCAAGGTCCGGGTTCCGGGCGTGGCGCGGTGCATCGTGGGAACGAAACAGGACGCGAGCAGCACGCGCCCCGGTGGCGGAGCCCGCGCTCACCCGCCGCGATCCGAAAGCCGGCGGTGACCTCGAAGCCGCCCTCGTCGCGCGGTGGGTGACGGCCGAATGGTCACCGTGTGAGTCCGCTCACGATCGCCGGGATGATGCGATAGTCGCGCTGGAAGACCAGGTTGTGGATGTCGGCCGACGCTATGGCACGCAGGTTTGGCAGCTCTGCCGCTGCTTGCTCCTCGTCGAACGGGTTGAGCGCCCAATCGCCGACGGTCCCACCCTGCACATGCGGGTGATGAGCTCGGGCACTGTAGAAGGCTCGGATGATGATTGGGTTGATACCGGTGGCACGCTGCTCTGGCCATGAGAGTGCCCAGACGGCGTCGACGCCGTCGTCCCGGCGGCGCACCCCTGGCTGCCGACTTCGAAAAGCCCCGTCGGGCGCTGTGCCGCATGTCGACCGGGCGGCCAACGGCGCCTGTGCGGCACCGGGCCCAAGGCGGTCGCCTCCCTGTTCTGCCACGCCAGACCATTCGACACCTTCGAAGCACCTGGTGTTCTGCTGTGCTAATTGCACGCTGGGGTGTCCGAGGAATCCTCTGCGTTCCGCAACACGGCGCCGTGCCATGTCAGCTATTCGAGGAAGTCGGTCAACCTCTTGCTGCGAGATGGGTGGCGTAGCTTGCGCAGCGCCTTGGCCTCAATCTGACGAATGCGTTCGCGAGTGACGCCGAATCGCTTGCCGACCTCCTCCAATGTCAGCTGACGGGCGTCGATGAGGCCGAAGCGGAGCTGCAGGACACGACGTTCGCGCGGGGTCAAGGTGTCGAGGATGTTCTCAACTTCGATGTGCAACATAGTCAGCGACGCCGCCTCCGACGGCGCGATCGCTTGTACGTCCTCGACGAAGTCGCCGAGCTGTGCGTCCCCCTCCTCCCCGATCGGGCTGGACAGTGACACGGGCTCCCGAGAGATCCTGAGCACCTCCCGCACCTTTTCGGGCGTGAGAGCCATCTCCTCCGCGATCTCCTCGTCATCGGGCTCGCGGCCGAGCTCCTGAAAGAGACGCCTCGAAACACGGACGAGCTTGTTGATGACTTCGCCCATGTGCACCGGGACGCGGATGGTGCGGGACTGGTCGGCCAGCGCCCTGTTGACTGCCTGGCGAATCCACCAGGTCNNCGTAGGTCGAGAACTTGTAGCCTCTTCGATAGTCGAACTTCACAACGGCGCGCATCAAGCCGGTATTGCCCTCCTGGATGAGGTCAAGGAATGGCATCCCACGGCCGATGTATTTCTTGGCGATGGACACGACCAAGCGGAGGTTGGCTTCGGTCAGCTTGTCCCGCGCTTCGTGGTCTCCCAGTTCGATGAGCTGCGCGTACTCGACCTCCTGTTCCTTGCGCAGGAGGGCAATGCGCCCGATCTCCTTGAGGTACATGCGGATCGGGTCATCGAGGGAGAACGCGCCGACCGCCTCGGTGCTGCCCCTCTGGTCCTCCGGATCGTCGCCCTCCTCGGCGTCGTCATCGCTGTCGCCGATCGCGATGCCCATCTCCCGGAAGACCTGGAAGACGCGCTCCAGTTGATCGGGTTCAGCTTCGACGACGGGAAGGCCCTGGAGGACGTCGTCAGGGGATAGGCGCCCCTCCTCCTTGCCGCGAATGATGAGGATCTCAGCGGCAACGACGACCTCGTCGTCGGCTCTCCGGGACGCCACCGCCGCTCGCGCGTTCACTCTCCGAGGCCTCCATGCCTGTTCTGCGTTGCCGCTAAGAGACAGCGGGGAGTCGGCGACAGTCGCCTTACTGCGAGGGCCGAGAGTACCTGTCGAGGCTGACCATCGACCGAACGGGCTGCTCACTCTAGTGAACGGCCAACGCGGGTGACGCGAAGTTACCGAGACTTCCTCACGAATCAGTCTCTCATACGTCAATTGCACGCTGGGGCCGAGGTGGGTGGTCAGCTGTTGCTGCACTGACCCGCTGAGCGTCGCGGCTGCTGCTGGATCGGTGTCCAAACTCGACGTCCTGATTAACAATGCTGGTATCGCCTCGGACACGGGGACGGTCGTCACAGAGACCGACGTTGACGCTTTTCGGCGAACCTACGAGACCAACGTGTTTGGTGTCGTGGCGGTGACCAACGCATTTCTGCCATCACTGCGCTGCTCCGCCCACCCGGGGATTGTGAACATCTCAACCTGGGGGACCTTCGGCGCCAGAAACGTGACCAATGGCCATGGTCCGGTCAGGGCCACGAGCGTTTACTAGGATCCGTCCAAGCCGGGCCGAAGCCAACTGATTCGCGAGGAGTCACCCGATGAAAGCTGCCGTCGTGCACCGGTTCAAGCCGGCAATCGTCGTCGAGGAACGACCGATCCAAACCCCGCTGGTGGTCGAAGCGGTCCTCAGCCGCAAGGCGTCCGGACTCCCCAATACACGTATTCGTGCCACTGAATGCGACTGGCCGATGGAGCGAGCAGTACCATTTGTCCCCGGAGACGGGCAGCGGCTGAATCTGCTGCTCCTCGGGGCGCCGGCCAGTGGTAAGGGGACGCAGGCGGACCTTTTAGCCGCGCGCCTCGACATTCCCGCGATCGCGACGGGGAACATCCTGCGCGCCGAGCTGGCCGAGCGGACCGCGCTGGGGCTGCGCGTCCAGGCCTACATGCAGCGCGGCGACTTGGTTCCGTACGCGCTGATGATCGACATCATCAGGGAGCGCCTACGGGGGAGCGACCGCCGGGACGGCTTCCTACTCGACGGCTTCCCCCGCACGGTGCCGCAAGCCCGAGCGCTCGATGTGCTGGCGGCGTCGATGGCGACTGGCTTCGACCGCGTCCTGTACCTGAACGTGCCCGAGGCTGAGCTGATCCGGCGCATCACGACCAGGCTGACCTGCCCGGGCTGCGGACGAAGCTACCGGTTCGAGCCTGACCAGCCCCGACCGTTGGGCTGCGAGGCGGACGGCAGGGACCTCATCGTGCGCCCGGACGACCGGCCCGAGACCGCCAAGCGCCGTATTGCGGTCTACCTGGAGAAGACGTTGCCGGTGCTCGACCACTACCGCAAGCAAGGGCTGGTCGCGGAGATCGAAGGCATCGGCTCGGTCGAGGAGGTCTCCCGGCGCATGCTGCGCGCGCTTCCCGTTCGGCCGGTGGCACACGGTGTGCTGGGTTTGGTTGGACGTTCTCGAGGGCTGACCTCAGCGGCACGAGCGCTGGATGGCCAAACCAAACCACACGGCGCTGACCTTGTCCATGCCGGTGGGTTGCAGGGGACGTTTTGGCAAAGGAGAGTTTTGTAGCCAACGGCCCTAAGCTGGCGGCCACCGAGGTCGTCAACAGCATCACCGCTGTCCTGGCTCCGCTCAGCTTGTTCATGCTGCCCAACGCGGAGAAGCTGATTCCCGCCATCGACACGCAACTCTGAAGTAGCGACTCCGGTTGGCGCGGCTCACGAGAGGCTATCGCGGTGCGGCTCCGAACTCCCGGACGTTCACCGTGTCGGCACTCTCGGCGGAGATCGACAATGTCCGCACGTGCGCCGGGTCGGGGGCCACCCGATGCCTCGCGTGAACCGCAGCCGCGCCGCTCGCGCTGGTCGGCCTTGCAATGGTGGGAGGAAGAGTGGTTCTTCGATCAGTTTTCTGAGCCGGCGATTCGAACCCAAGGAGCGCAAGTGTTGGTGGATCGCTGGCGGCGAGAGCAAGGTTTAGTTTGACAATCTCGCATCTGCTTGGTATACTTAGCACAGCCTCTCAAGTAGGATCCCAACGGACCAGGAGGTGACGAGGAAACAGCCATGACCGACTACGCCGACAACACCCGCACCGCCAATGCTGCAATCGCAGAAGGCCTCCAGCAGACAACGGAGATCAAGCTGGCAGCCACCGAAGTCCTCAAGAGCATCACCTCCGTCCTGGTTCCGCTGACGGTGTTCATGCTTCCCAACTCTGAGAAGCTCATCCCGGCCATCGACACCGTGGTGGATCGCAACTTCGACATCGTCACCAAGTTTGTCGAGTGGCAGTACGAGTTTGGGGTCGCTGCTCTCAATCAGCTGGGGTCCTTCGCGCCCACCTCCAACTGATTCCGGCAGGAGCGCCAGCGCGACGCTGCGCGCTCCTGACCACCCCCGTTGAGTTGAACGTGATGAGCTTTCCATACGCACAGGCCAGGAACGCCCTGTCCCTGCTGCGCTCGGCAGGTTGGACGTCTGAGTAAAGTGCACGCCCCGGATCAACTCAGGAGGGCGAGCCATGGCCGAGCAAGCGGATCGCTGGTACAACGCCAACGGCACAGACGACCGCAAGGCGTTCTTCGACGACCTTGTAGCGATCTTCCGCAGAGATCATCCGGAACTGCCCGCGGGTAGGTTCGGGGCCAACCGTCCGCGGCTCTGGCAACTCATCGGAGAGAAGAAGGGAAGCCTGGATGGGCGCGACACGTGGCTGCGCATCGTGTCGGAGATGATCGGCAAGGACACCGTCGAGATCAAACAACCGCAGAGGGACGGCTCAGACAAGATCTTCACGCTCGATGCAGCGGAAACCGGCGAGTTGGTCCGCCCGAAATCCTAGGTCGTCTTCAGCGTCAGGAGGCCCGTTGGCGCGCTCGGTTACGAGAGGTGAGAGTCGTTGGGCGAGGTGCGTACAGCCCGACCTGACTAGCACTACGCTCTTACGCTTGGCGCTTATCTGTGGGTTTGGTCTGGCCTCCGTGCAACCAGCTGTCACGTATAGGGAATGAGACTTGACCACGAGGGTTCAGCAACCTCGTCAATCGTTAGTACAACCCCTTCGAGAGGGGCCAGATGGTTATTCGCTCTCGAACTCCCGCCACGATCGCCGGCAGACTCGACAGGCAAAGTCGGCGTCGTACGGACGTTCGCAAGCGTTTGGGCGGCCCCGGCGCTAGCATCTTCGAATGAGGGGCGTCGTCGCGAACGGGCTGCTCTTGGCTGCGGTGCCGGTGGGAGTCGGGGTTGGTCTGTGGATGGCGCTCGTGACGTACCTACCGTACTGTCCCGTCAGAGGCTTGGGAACCGCGGACCTCTGCGCAGCCCGGTCCAGCTTCGCCCCGAGTCTGTGCGTCTTGTGTGGTGCCGCGGCAGCGGCTTTGGTGCTGCTGGTCTCAATCGCCGTGCGCCGCAGCGCCTCAAGAGTCGGGATCTTTGATTTGGGCGCGGCAGCGGTCGGTATCGCGCTTGGTCTCTGGGCATCGCTGATGGTTTACCCGTACCCACCGTGTGGGCCGACCCAACTTTGTCTCGGGTCCATCGCACAGCGCTTCGCGACGTGGCAGAGCGCTCTGATCGGAGCAGCGGCAACGACGGTCATCCTGGTGGTTGGCGCCGCCGTGGACACGGACTTCCGCCGCGTCAACTCCCGCGCCGCTCGAACGATGCAGCGCTGGCTCTTCAGCGACCTATCAGGTACCGCCCCAATCGGCGGCCCAGGTTCCGACGCCGGATAGGGCCTGACTTCATGGGTGCTCACCTGAGCAGCTACAAGGCTCCGAGCTGGGGCTCCAAGCGGGTGACCAAGCCCAACAACCTGGTATTGCTCTGCCGGGGAGCGCTCGTTGATCGTCAGCGCCGCAGAGGAGCCGATTTCAAATCATCACTGGCGTGCACCACGATCGATTCTCTTGGCCAGCCCACCCGACGCGAGCCTGTATCGATCGTGCAGGTCTGTCATCGCCTGAGCGGATCGGACTCTGGGCGGCGTCATCGGCTCGGTAACTCGCACGCGCCCTTGCCAGGTGATCGGCATCGCCATTGGCATCAGACGAGCCACTGTACGTCAGCTTGGCCGCGATATTTTGCAAATGTGAGTGGTCAAAATGCCTTATCTGCTAAGGGAAATGCGGAGCGAGAGGGATTCGAACCCTCGATACCGCTTGACGCGGTATACCGCATTTCCAGTGCGGCGCCCTCGGCCAACTAGGCGATCGCTCCTCCGCGATTGTATCCGCNNTCCCGGGTATCTACCATCTGAGCTTCATTTCGCCTCAGGGAGAAAACTCGGTCATGTGCGTCCTGTTCGCCTTCCTCCTCTTCACAGCCATACTCTTCGGGTTGGGATTCGCGCTCCACGTCCTCTGGTGGATCGCCTTCATCTTTCTGATCTTCTGGCTTATCGGGCTGGCATTTCGCCCGCGGGGCGGACGCTGGTACTACTGGTAACGCGCCGGCCGCAACTCGGCCCCTCCGAGGGGTCGAGGTCGCGGCTCGCCCCTATACTCGACGCTCCCGGAGAGGTGTCCGAGTGGTTGAAGGTGCCGCTCTCGAAAAGCGGTGTGGTTTATAGCCACCGTGGGTTCGAATCCCACCCTCTCCGCATTTTTGATCTCGAGATTATTATCAGAACATCACAAGGCTGTGGTGGTAGGCGACCGTGAGTCGCCATTTTGGCGCCGCGAAAAACGCGTCAAACTAGTTTCGGTCCACATTGGCACTTTCAAGAGGGTCAGCCATGCCCGCCCGGCCGGCGCTAGAGAGGGTGGCCGCCAGCCGGTCGGCGGCAGCCGCCTGAAGCCCCGGGAGCACGTGGCTGTAGGTGTCCAGGGTGACCCCGACGGTCGCGTGGCCGAGGCGCTCGCTGACCACCTTGGGGTGCTCCCCCACCGCCAGCATCAGGGTGGCCATGGTGTGCCGGAGGTCGTGAAGGCGGATGCGCGGCGCCCCGGCGCGGTCGAGGAGTTCATGGAAGACGCGGCGCAAGCTCGTCCGGCTCACCGGGCCTCCGAGGCTGTTCGTGAAGACGAGGTCACTCGCCTGCCAGGCCGCGCCGGCCGCGAGCCTCGCCCGCGCCTGCAGGTGCCGCTGACGCTGCAGCGCCTCCGTCACCGGCCCGGGCAGCGAGACCGCTCGACGGGACCGATGCGTCTTCGGCTGTGCGTAGGCGACGCCTCCACCCTTGACCGGCTGCGCTGCCTGCTGGACCCGGAGCTGCCGCGCGGTGAGGTCGACATCCTTCCAGCGCAGTCCAAGCAGTTCCCCGACGCGAAGGCCCGTGTACAACGCCGTGAGGATAAGAACCTCGAACTCTGACCCCTGGGCTGCATTCAGGAGGGCGGCGGCCTGGTCACGGTCGAGGACCGACATCTCCGTGCGCTCGCGACGGGGCGGTGTGACCGCGTCAGCGGGGTTGACCGTGAGCACGCGCCACCTCATCGCCTGCTGCAGCGTCTGCCTGATCAAGCGGTGATGCTTGAGGACCGTCGCAGGCGACAGGCCGGCGTCGAGCCATTGCCGTTCCGCGGCCACGATGTGCGTTGGCCTCAGCTGAGTCAGCGGGACCCGTCCGAGCGTCGGCACGATGTGCAGACGGACGATCTCCTCGTAGCGCTCGTAGGTGCGTGGCGCGACCACGGGCCGTGCGTAATCGCGAAGCCACCGCGCGAGAAACTCGGCCACCAACTCGCGCGTGGGATCGACGTAGGTTCCGGTTTCGATGGAACGAAGCAGCGCCGTGCGCTCCGTCTCGGCGTCTCTCTTCGCACCCACCACGTTGCGACTGACACGCTTGCGCTTGCCGGTCACTGGATCGCGACCGAGCTCGATGACGACTTGCCAGGAATCCGTCGATCGGCGGCGAATGTATCCGTTCATGAGCGCTCCGGGAATGACGGTGATCGGTTGTCACAGGCTACCGAATGACGGGAGGGCCCAGCAACACCGATGCTGGACTCATGGCCATCAACGCACGTCACCAGCGAAGTGCAACGCTGGAATGAAGCGTCGCGACTCAGTGCGACGTGCCGTGTTGTACTTGATGCCAACTGTCATTGGGTAACGCCTGGTATTGCCCTGTGTCGCGCCCGACTCGGGTGACCCTGAGCGTGATCCACCTGCACGCCGTGCACCTGCGACATCCCATTTCCTGGAGCAACAGGATGGCGTTCGCATCGCCGGACCGTTCCCCGGAGTCCAGTGCAGCCGTTGTGATGGGTGACCCAGCTACAGTCGCGCCGTGGCAGCTGAGCGGCGTCGTCGCTGGAGGGACTACAAAACCCGGGCCGGACGCCGGCCGGTGCGCGAGTTCCTGCGTGATCTTTCCGACGCTGATCTTGCGGCCGTCGTCGCAGCCATGAAGGAGGTCGCCGTCGACGGACTGGTGGCCGCACGACACCTGCGGGGCGACATCTACGAGGTTCGCGCCGACGGCGAACGGGTCACCTACCGCCTGCTCTTCGCCACCGAGGGACGCCTGCACCAGGTCCTGCTCGGCTTGGAGGCGTTTGGGAAGAAGACGCAGACGACCCCACCGCGGGAGATCGCGCTCGCCGAGCGCAGGCTCAGAGATTGGCGCTCCCGGGGTCGCCAGGGTATATCTGACTCATCTCAGATCTGAGATCTCTCATTCGATATGAGATACTCTGGAGGTGAGCGGCGTGCCGGCGAAAGACTTCCTTGATGAACTGGTCGAGGAGCGGACCCGAACGAATCCGGACTTTCCGGAACTTGTCGAGGCGTCCTTGCGGACGCGCCGGCTTCTGCGGTCGCTGGCTGACCGGCGCCGGGAATTGGGCCTGAGCCAGACACAGGTCGCCGCCAGGATGCGGACCTCTCAGTCAGCACTTGCGCGTCTCGAGGCGGGCGGAGCGGATCCCCGTGTCTCAACGGTCGAGCGGTATGCACATGCGCTTGGCGAGGAGCTCGCCCATCAGCGCGCCGCCAGTGCGTAAGCAGTCCCAATCCACATGCAGCGGACGGATGGTCGTCAGCCCCACCGGCTGGTTTGTATTGAAAAGGCCGGTGGCGAATTGCCACTTCGCGCTCAGATTCAGGAGCGCGCCGGAACAACGTCCGCGGACACCCGGGCGCGACCGCCGTGCGGCCGTGATCTCCGCCGTGCTCTTTGACCTCGACGGCACGCTGATGGACCACCGAGGGGCCGCGGCGATAGCGCTTCGGACATGTCTCGGCGCAGCCGGCCGGGTGGATTCGGGGCAACTCGCAAACCTGGAACGACAATGGTTCTCCCTCGAACGGACGCACATGGACGCCTTTCTCGCCGGCGACTGCACGTTTGTTGAGCAGCGACGTCGCCGACTTCGTGAGTTCCTGCCTGAACTTGGCATCGCTTCGGGCGGAGACGGCGACCTTGACGCGTGGTTTGCCGAGTACCTACGAACGTATGAGGCCAACTGGGCGCCCTATGGCGATGTTCATTCCTGCCTCAATGACCTGCTAGCTTTGAGTCTGCGTCCCAAGCTCGGAGTACTCACCAACGGTGAACACGACCAACAGTGCGCAAAGATTGATCGATGCGGTCTCCGCATCTTCTTCGATGAGGTGCTCGTGTCGCAGGATCTTGGTCACGCGAAACCAGCGCGCGAGTGCTTCGTTGAAGCCTGCCGCCGCATAGGGGTGGCACCCGGGAACACGGTCTACGTGGGAGACGCACTCGACATAGATGCGCGGGCCGCCGGTGCCGCTGGGCTCTGCGGACTCTGGCTAGATCGCTATGCGAACAGGTCAGACGCATACTGCCCGCGGGTAGAAAGCCTGGCAGAGGTGCCTGCAATGATTAGTCGGCTATCGGTCGGCCCCAACTGATGCTTTCCCACGTCGAGCTATGCGTCTCCGACCTCGACAGGTCAGCCGAATTCTGGGACTGGCTTCTGCGTCTGCTCGGCTACCAAGCCCTACAGTCTTGGGCGCATGGTCGGAGCTGGCAACTGAACGGTTTTTATCTTGTACTGGTACAGACCGCAGATGCGCATGTCGGAGCGAGCTACCACCGAAAGCGCACGGGCCTGAACCATCTCGCGTTCACGGCACACAATCGCGATCAGGTGGACGAAGTCACGCAAGCTCTACGTGAACGCGGCGGTCGCGTGCTCTACGAGGATCGTCATCCGCATGCGGGTGGGCCTGGTCACTACGCTGTGTTCTTTGAAGATCCAGACCGCATCAAGGTCGAGCTTGTCGCCCCGAGCGAAGCCGCTGAAGACGGCCGCGACGACGGCGTCAAGGTACAGCGCCAAGGGCGGTAGGGCACGGCGTGGCATGACTGAAAGGCGCGTGCGCAACCGCGGGCTCGAGGCAGAGGAGCGCTATGTGCTACGCAATCAACTCATGCCTGACCGGCTGTGGGGCGAAGAATGCGACGCGTACAACGTGCAATTGTGGCCGGATGACCGTGTATTACGCGACCTCGAACGTATTCAGGGCGATCTTCTCCAGCTTGAACCTGACCTTCTAGCTTGCCCTCCCCACTCCCTGCACCTGAGCGTACTGCCTCTGCTTGCTGTGCGCACCGAGTACGACCTCGATAAGGCGCAGATATGGTCTGCGGAAGGAGCCCGATGGCTTCGCGGTATCGCCGCCATCGTTCGCGAATCCCACGCGTTCACGATTAGGTTTGACCGCCTCGTGGCAACCAGGAGCGCCGTGATCGCACTAGCGGCTCGTGCAGATCATGTGATTGCCCTACGCGAGGAACTCGCACACAACCTAGATCTGCCGGCTTCTTCTGTCGATCAAGTGCCGAGCATCGCCCACGTAACTCTATTCCGGTACAAGCGTCCGCTCATTGATCCGCGTCGCTTCCTCGCGGCCGTTTCGACCGCGCGCGCAACATGTACCTGGGCGGTCCGAGAGGTTTGCGTGACGAGGGAATTAGTCTATCCATCAATCGAGGTGGAGGTCCTACTGCGGAGCGCGTTGGCCTAGTGATTGGGGTGGCGCGACGCGTGCCGGTCGGCCCAGCGTAGGTACGGACGCGATGGTCCACTCATCACCATCGCCGTCAGACACCCCGCGATCATGACCACCAGTCTCATCAATGGCATCGCCGAGCGCAGCCACCATCTCCGTCCCGGCCATCACCCGCAGCAACGTCCCTACGCCATCGCCGACCCGCACCATCACGCACAGACAGTTACACCTGCCGGTGGCGACCGGTTCTGGATGGCGGAAATGTAAGCGCTCTGTAGGCATTTCGCCCCTACGCTGGACGTCATGCAGAACGGGTTCTCACGATGATCTCGATCGGCAAGCTCACGAGCGTCGAGCAGGCGGTTCGGTATCTTCGCGAAGCCATCGCCCACCAGCAGATCGAGTACTACACAGCTCGGGGTGAGTCGCCGGGACGCTGGAACGGCGCCGGCGCTGAGGCCCTCGGGCTGCGCGGTGTGGTGATCGACACCGATTTCGCAGCGGTGCTCAGCGGCACACATCCACGCACGGGTGAGGATCTCGGCAGACACTGGCGGACGCAGTCGGTCGTCGCCTTCGACGTCGCTGTGTCCGCACCGAAGGACGTGAGCATCCTCTACGCACTCGGCGACGAGCGCACGCGCGCCACCATCCTGCGCATCCACGGCGAGGGAGTCCAGGCAGCTGCCGACTATCTCCAGGAAAACGCCGGCTGGGCTCGGCAGTTCGACCCGAAGACCCGGACGACGGAGGCGGTGCGCGCCAAGCTGGTCATGCCCGAGTTCGTGCACCGCACCGCGCGGCCGGTCACCGACCCGAGCACCGGCAGGTTCACCGTCGACCCGCAGCTGCACACACACGTCACGGTGCCGACGTGGGTCCAGCGACCTGATGGGAGCTGGAGCCAGCTGTACAGCGAGGCCCTGTATCAGCACGCCGCCGCTGCCGGAGCCATCGCTCAGGCGGAATGGCGCGACCGCCTGGTCCGCGAGCTGGGCATCTCCACTGTGGTGGACGGCAAGGGCTGCTTCTCCATCGTCGGCATCACCGATGCGCAGCGCCGTGAGTTCTCCCGGCGCACCCAGCAGATCGAGGCGCTCGAGCGCCAGTTGGGCATCGAATCCCCATACGGACACAAGGTGGCGGTGGTGTCGACGCGCGAGAGCAAGCACGAGGTCGCCCCCACCGAGAACCTCTTCGCCCAGTGGCGGGAGCGCGCCGCAGGCGTCGGACTCGACGAAACGAACATCCAGACCTTCTTGGCACGCGAGCCTGCGGCGTTGCAGCCGCGCCGGCTCGACGTGGAGCGCAGCACCGAGCTGCTCGGAGAGCGCGGGCTCACCGCTCAGTACGCGACCTTCACCCGTCGCGACGTCATCCGCACTGTGGCTGCACACGCGCCGCTGGGAATGAGCCGCGCCCAGCTCGAGGCCACCGCCGACCGGGTCCTCGCCGACCGCGAGGCGGTGCAGCCGCTGGTGCCGCACCGGCTCGAGGGAGAACGCGACGCCGACGCGATCGCCCGGTGGGTCGACACCGGCCACGAGCTGCGCTACACGACGCCGGAGATGCTCGCCATCGAGCGGGGCATGATCGCCACCGCCCAGCGGCGATCGGCAGCGTGCGTCGGTGTCGCCGACACGCGCGAGGTCGAAACAGCCATCGCCGCGCGGTCCACGCTGACCACGGACCAGCGGTCGATGGTCATGACCGTCTGCCAGAGCCCGGCCGGCGTGGTGGTCGTCGAGGGCGCCGCGGGGGTGGGCAAGACCTTCGCCCTCGACGTGTGCCGGGAGGCGTTCGAGGCCACCGGCATCCAGGTCGTCGGCTGCGCGCTCGCCGGCAGGGCCGCCGACGTGCTCGAGACGGGCGCGGACATCCCCACCTGGACAGTCGCCGGGATGCTCGACGAGCTGCAGGTCGACCACCTGCCCCCCGGCGGCGTGCTCGTCGTCGATGAGGCGGGCATGATCGGCGACCGCGAGCTTGCCGAGCTGGTCTCGCTGGCGAAACGGGACAACGCCAAGCTGGTCGTGGTCGGTGACCCCGCGCAGCTCCAACCCATCGGCGCAGGCGCACCGATGCGCATCCTGGGTGAGCACATCGGCAGGGTGCTAGTCACCGAGAACGTGCGCCAGAAGGAGCCCTGGGAGCGAGCCGCCCTCCAACTGGTGCGCGACGGCGAGGCTCGTGCTGCCTACGACCTGTATCTGAGCCACGGCCGCATCCACGTCGCAGAGTCGGCGCCCGAGCGGCGCGCCGAGGTGGTCTCCGAGCATGCGCGGCTCGAGGACCGGGGCGTCAACGCGGTGATCCTGGCCCAGCGACGCGACGAGGTTGCCGCCCTCAACGAGCTCGCCCGGGCCAGGGCGGTCCAGGCCGGGCGTGTGCACGGACCTGCGCTGACCGTGGACGGCAAGGAATACCAGACTGGTGACCGGATCCTCTGCCTGACCAACGACCGCGCCAACGGCGTGAGCAACGGCACCCGCGCCACGGTCACCAGAGTCGACGTCGAGCGTCAGACGCTCACGTTGGAGCGCGCGGATCATCGCCAGCTGGTCATCGACACTGCGAGGTACGACGCCATCGACCGCGGCTACGCGATGACTGTGCACAAGGCCCAGGGGATGACTGCCCAGGTTGCCCTGGTGGTGGGTTCGGACGCCGCCACTCGTGAGTGGACGTACACCGCGATGTCGCGCGGCACCGAGGCAACCCATTACTACGCCGTTGCCCAGGCGCGCGAGCGCGACCGTCTCGGCGTCAGCCATGCGCCGGCACCGATGCGGCCCGCAGAGGAGCGGATCGTCCATTCGTGGGAGCGCTCGCTGCAGAAGGAGTCGGCGCTCGACTACCCGGAGCGGTATCGCCAGGCCGAGCGTGAACACACACGTTCGGCACTCGACGTCTACTCGCCCGCGACGGAAGCCCAGCGCGCCGCCCTTGCCGACCTCGGCGCTTCCGAACCGGGCGAGCACGCAACCCGGCTCGACGCCGCCCTGGAGATCGATCGCTGGTCCGAGCAGACCCCGGGCACGGGGGTGGACCAGTGGCTGCGCGAGACCGACGCCGCCGAGCACCGGCTGAGGCAGCTCATCAGCAACGCGCGACCCGACGCCACCGACCAGCACCATGCATCGCCGGACGTGAACCCGAGCGATCTCCAGGCGGCTCTGACAGCGCTCGATCCGTACCAGTCGCTCCTCAATACCGAGTACGAGCTCGCCTCCTCCATCGGTCCGGGAGTCTCGCCGTGACAGCCAAGGGGACGACGGTTGCCGGCCGGATCGCAGACCTAACCAAGTGGGCGGCCCAGCTCGACGTGGCGCTTGCCTCGATCGCCGGCGAAGTCGCCGACCTCACGGTCCGCATCGGCGATCCCCATAACGCAGCAGTATCCGAGCCGAGCGCGAGCACGGCCGCCGTCGAGGGCGCGCGGCCGAGCGGTGCTCCGGCCTCCTTCGTGGAGTGGGTCGACTGGATGGCCCGCGCGTTCGGCCTCTCCGAGCGCTTCCCGAGCTGCTGGTACAAGCACGAGGGCGTCGTGGCGGCGCTCCATGCACTTCGTCGCTGGCACGCCGCGCTCCAACGTGGAGATTCGAGTGACCCCACCTCCGCCATCCTCTGGATGGATGCCGTGATGCGCGTCGACGACCGGCTGCTCCGACGGATCGCGCAACGGTGCCTCTCGACCCACCGTGATCCCCCAGGCATCGACGCCCCGAGTGAGGACGAGCTCGACATGCTGAACCGCTCGTGGTCGAGCCGACGCCTGTGACGGTACCGGATGTCGAGAGTCCACCAAGACATCAGCCGGGTAGTGGGTCAGTTTGAGGACGCCACTTTGCTCGACGAGCCACGTCTGACTGCTAACCTTGCCCGGCTCGATGACCGTTGCAGTATCTCTCAATCTGTCGGAAGGCGTCATCTTGGGCGCGGACAGCGCCACGAGCGTGCTCGCCATTGGGGGTGGTGTGGCTAAGGTCTACGAGAATGCCGACAAGATCTTCCAACTGGGCGACCGCCCCGTCGGCATAGCCACGTACGGCCTCGGAGGCCTGGGCGGTCGGACGGTCGGCAGCTACCTGCGGGAGTTCGAGGTCACGAAATCCGATAGCTGTAGCAAGGTTCTCCCTGATCTTGTCGAAGATCTGCGGGCCTTCTATCTCGCCACCTACATGAGTGAGGTTGCTCCCACGCTGGAGCAGCAGCATGGGAAGCCGTTCGATCAACTCCAAGCCGACCAGATTGTGTCGCTCGGGCTCATTGTCGGCGGCTTCTCGCCGAACGCCTACCTCTCAGAGGTTTGGAACATCGAAGTGCCGACGAACAAGGATCCCGGCAGTGCCCAAGAGGTGAGAGGTAAGGGTGATTTCGGGACGAATTGGTACGCGCTCGCAGATCCGATTCGCCGATATGTGAAGGGGTGGGACCCCGCCATGATGGACGCGGTCAGCACCCACTTCCAGACGATCCTGGGACGGCCGCTCACCTCGACGGAATCTCAGGAGATCATAGATATAATGGAAAAGCACGAATATGGGGTCCCGTTCGCGGCGATGCCCATGCAGGAGGGCATCGCCTATACGCGGTTCTTGATCCAGCTTGTGATCGGCCATCACCGCTATGTCGCAATGGGCGCGCCAGTGGTGGGCGGCAGGATCAAGCTTGGTAGGGTCAGTTATCATGGTGAACCCTTTCAGATCATTGAGGGATTAGGAGCATGAATCTGGGCAAGGCTTTCAGGCCAGATGGCTCGTCGAGCAAAGTGGCGTCCCAACAGGCACGCGAGTCCACTTCGCTTCTCACCGTGGCGGATCTGCAAAGAGGACGCGATGCCGACAGCGGATCTTGGCCGATCCGCTCCGCGCGACCTCAGTCAGGAGCGGAGAGCACCGGCGCGATCGGGGCGGCTCGGAGGCCGCGCCGCAAGCAGAACTCGTCGTCTACCTGAGTAGGGCGACGATCTCCTCGATCTTCCAAACGTGGTCGCTGACGCCAGCCGCCATGGCGGGGGTACGCGGGAAGGGGTGGGCCAGACTCATGTGTGGTCGCGCGAAGTTGTAGTACATGAAGTGGAGCGACACCGCAGCGGCAAGGTTCTCGACCTTGCGGGAGAACGCATTGGTCAACCGGGTGAACCGGGGCATGCCCATCCGCATGGTGAGGTTTTGGCGCTCGACGTGTGATGTGCTGACCTTCCCTTGGTCGGGCGCTCCGCTGATGCGGGTGACTTGCGAGCCAAGGCATTTGGCGGGGCTGTAGCGGTGGTCGGCCTCGGGGTCGACGCCGTAGAGCTTGACGATCTGAGCGTAGTCCACATCGTCACCGAAGGCGCCCTCGACGGCCTCCATATACGCCTTGTGGCCGTCGGTGGAGAGTTGGACGCGACCAGCGAGCCGCGAGCGCAGATCGTCCATGAGGATCATCGCCGACCGGGACGAGCGGTCCCCGACGTACGATGACGGGACCAGCTTGGTCTCGCGGTCGATGGCGGTCCATGTCCACACGTCGCCCCACTCGGGATCGTCGCGATGCTCGACGGGCACGTTGCGCGCCTTGGCGTAGCAGAACGACCAGATCTCGTCTGCCTGGAGATAGCGGCAGGGAAGCTCGCGGAGGGTGCGGTCCTGATACTCGGAGCAGGCAGCGCCGAGATCGACCAGCAACTTGGTCACGGTGTTCTTCGCGACGCCGGTGATCCGCATCGTGGCGCGGATGGAGTTGCCCTCAACGAGGCAGCAGACCACGGCGGTTCTCTTGGCTGTCGAGAGTTTGTTCATACTGACCATTATGCTTGATCGAACAGGCAATGTCAACCCAATCCTAGATCGCATCGGCAGCGTCCGTACAGCGACCGTAGTAGCATTAGCGGTTATTAGCGGTCATTAGCGGTCATTAGCGGCGGTGAGTGAAGTGCCGGAACAACACCCAAATCGACCCGGAAAGGCGGTACGCACTGGGTTGGCGATGCGGGCCTTCACGCCTGGCGCTGCGATCGATAAACTCGACCTGTTCGCCGGTCGCCTTGATCAGATCATGGACGTGCTTCGCGCGCTCGATCAACGCGGGCAACACGTTGTCCTGTACGGGGAGCGTGGGGTTGGAAAGACATCGCTGGCAAATGTTCTCGCCGAGCTGAACGTGACCCGAGGCACCCAGACCGCGCGTCTACCATCCGTCTCGGTCAATTGCAGCAAGAAAGACGATTTCGCGTCGATCTGGTATCACCTCCTCCGCGACCTTGGGGTGGCCCCCAGCAACTTGGAAGCCATTGATCTCACCCCCGAGGACGTGCGCCACGCCCTCGACGCGGTGAAAGAGCCGACGCTGGTGATCATCGACGAAGTGGATCGTCTGGACAACGCCTCGGAGACCCACATGCTCCTGGCAGACACCGTGAAAACGCTGTCAGATCATTCGAGCGCCATTACGCTGGTGCTGGTGGGTGTAGCTGATTCCGTCGAGGGTCTAGTCGGTGAACACCCCTCCACTGAGCGGGCATTGTCACAGGTACTCATGCCGCGCATGTCCCCTGTGGAACTGGGCGAGATCGTTGACAAGGGGCTCGCTCAGATGCACATGGGAATCGCCCCCGCCGCCAAGGCGCGCATTACCCACCTGTCGGAAGGTCTGCCCCACTACACCCATCTGCTCACGTTGTTCGCGGTGCAGCGGGCCATCGCCGACGACCGTGACGACGTTCAAGATACGGATGTCACAAGCGCCATCACGATGGCGGAGAAGAAGGCTCAGCACACGATCAAAAGCGCCTATCAGCGAGCAACCCGAAGCACACGACCAAAAAGCCTCTTCGAGCGGGTATTGACGGCATGCGCGCTGGCTGACAAAGATGATCTCGGCTACTTCTCGGCCGGCGCGGTCAGGGAACCTATGGCCGCGATCATGGGAAAGCCCTACGACATTCCCGCGTTCGCTCGGCATCTGAATGAATTTGCGAGCGCTGTCCGTGGCGATGTGCTAACGCGATCGGGGCAGTCGCGCCGCTACTTCTATCGATTCGACAACCCGATGCTACAGCCCTATGTGATCCTCAAGGCCATCTCAAACGGGCTGATTACTGAGGGGCAGATTCGTCGGCTCCAGATTCAGCGAGGCGCGTTCCCCAGCGCGTCGTAGCCGCCTGACGGGCAATCTCCTGGCGCCGCTCAGGAGCGAGCTTCGCGGCCCGAGCCTTCCCACCCTTCGCGCCGCCCAGCCGCCCTAGCGCCACCGCTGCCGGGTTCTTCCCCGCGTCGGGGTCAGGTGCGTTGCCGGTCGCTTCGTTCACGACGGAGGCCGCGAGCCGATTCAGGTCGGTCGGTCGCTTCCTTGGGCGCTCAGGCATGAACCCATGGTACAGCCTCGGTTTCGGAGTGGAGTTTAGGCGAGTGACGAAACTGACCCACTACCATCAGCCGCAAAGTCTTTCCTCCACGCCCCTGGCGCCGGGGTGTCACCCTGCGCGCCGAATATGGGCAGATGTAACGTGATGCCACCACCTTGTGCACCACCACGGCAACCGGCCCCGGGGCCCCCCCCGAATAAAGTGGCGGAGAGGTTAGCCCGTGGAAGCCGAAGCTGATCACACCCTCAAACTGAGGCGTGCGCTTGATCACCTGCAATGGCTTAGTGACTACGAGCGAGAGTGGTTCAGAGGTGACAGCCACCACTCGGTGCGAGTTACGCAAACCGAGTTGGATCTTGGCGGCCTGCGAGGCCCGTACGGGTTCCCGCTCTACCAGTTTGAGGCGTGGGTTCGCGCGGAGCCACCACCGACCTATCCCTTCGCCTTGGTCATCGGCGAGTGCCTGCACAACATGCGCTCGGCGCTCGACCTCCTGGCCTACGAACTCGCCGTCGCTAATGTCTATCCTCAGCCGGTCAGCGAGGATGTCAAGGAAGCCAGCGAGTTCCCGATCATCGGGGACGAAAGCGCCAAGGGGATCCCCGGCATGGGGGCTGGCATCTTTCGCGACAATGCGTTGCCGAGGAAGATCAGAGGCGTCAACCCATCGGCGCACGCACCGATCGAAGCCGTCCAACCGTACATTGACGGCACGGCGTTCCGAGAACATCCTCTGTGGCGTCTCCACCAACTCGACCGCATCAGCAAGCACCGTCTCCTGCACACGGTTGTCGCCTTTGTGGAGGACGCTGGATTTAGCCTGACGCGTAGCAAAAACTTCAGCGGCGCTGCCTATCCAACTCCGTACCCGGGCATCGTCCACAATGAGCGTGAGACAAAGGTAGCTTCCATCGGCGGCGGTCCGATGTGGGACGAAGAAATGGTAGTGGTGATCAAGCCAACGCTCTCTGTCTGCTTCGCCCCCGACACGCCGGACGCCGACACCGCTCCCGTCGTCCCTCTCCTTGCAGACGTCTACCGCTATATCACCGATAACGTTCTCCCCTGGCTGGAGGCCCTCCTCTGAATGGCGAGTCGTCATAGCACGTGACCGAGGAGATCACCCCTATGTTCCCGCTGCCGCTGCCGTCGTGGCGGTACAAGGTCCGCAGGGCTAAGGAGCATCTTGAGGCTCTCGACCATGCCGTCAAGTGGTTCACCGAAACGGGCGCGTACAAACGTCGGCATGAGTTCCAAGCTGAACCCCCGAAGTATCTCTTCGTAGTCGAGAGCGTAAGCCCGGTTCCGTTGCAGATTCCGCTCATGGTCGGTGATTACGTTGGCAATCTCCGTGCCGCTCTCGACCATATGTGGACGGCGGTTCTCGACCATCTGGACTTGCCAGTTACCAACCGAACTCAGTTCCCCATCTTTCAGCGTGAGCCCAAGGGAAAGGACGGTCTCCGCGTATGGAGTCAGCAGATCGGCGGCGTGCCCGGGAACATCGAGACAATCGTCAAGGGGCTGCAACCGTACAAGCGAGGGAAGGATGCCGTGGCGCATCCCCTTTTCTACTTGAACGAGCTGGTCAGGCGCGACAAGCACCGAGAACTCAGCCTCATGGTGGTGCGCTCCAGCGGGCCGGTGATCGACGGCCGCGAGATGCTTGTTCGACCACCGTTGAAGCGCCTAGAACCAGGGACAGTACTCCACGAAATAGGGCAGGCCGAGATCCTCGCGTCCGGGATGACTGATCCCAATGTGGCTGTGAATTTCTACGACATGCCGGAGATAGGCTTCGAGAAGCCCGCCGCCGTTGAGGGGTTGGAGGTCGTGACCACGCTCCGTTTGGTCGGGCTGGAAGTAGCCAAGGTGCTGGATACATTGGCTCCCTTTTACGAACCCCACGCCCCTTATCGAGACTGGATGAAGAAGGGGGACGCCACGCCTGGCTTCTGACTGCGGGGGCGTGTGCAAGTCCACCTCACGCTTGACAAAGTAGGTCCACCTCATGCTTGACACTTGCCGAACCAACAACATCGAGTGATGCGCTGTTGCGGTAGATGACCACC